>JBIIOK010000006.1:0-45511 GCA_044336985.1 Pirellulales bacterium
CGACGGCACGTTCGCGGCGAAGGCCCCGCCGGCCGTCGTGGAGAAGGAGCGGGTCCAGTTGGCGGAGCTCGAGGAAAAGCGCGTCAAGGGCCAGGCCACGCTCGCCGAGCTCCGGGCCCGCGGGTAGGACAGGCTTCAGCCTGTCTTTTTTGTGACAGGCTGAAGCCTGTCCTACTTGCGCGCGGGCACGTGAATCGCTCCCCGCCATCGAGTACCATAGGCGTCAGGTGGATCACTTCAGGCCGGAGCAAATCATGAGCGTCCAGATGGAACTCTCGCGGATCATCATCAGCGAGATCAACGACCAGCAGGTGGTTTACCTGAAAGAAGTCGAGGGCGACCGCACGTTCCCGATCCTGATCGGGCTCTTCGAGGCGACGAGCATCGATCGCCGCGTGAAGCACCACCAGTCGCCCCGCCCGCTCACGCACGACCTGCTCGTGGCGGCCGTCGAGCAGCTTGGCGGCGAGTTTCAGGACGTCGTGATCAGCGAGCTCAAGGAGCACACCTACTACGCTACGATTCGCGTGCTCAAGGATGGCGACATCATCGAGATCGACGCCCGCCCCTCCGACGCGATCGCCGTGGCCGTCACCTGCGACCCCAACCTGCCGATCTACGTCGCCGAGGAAGTCCTCGCCGACGTGCTGGGGTGAGTAGGACGCCAAAGTAGACCGCTTCGTCCCGAAGCGGATCCCGATCCGCTTGCGGAGCAAGCGGTCTACTTGAATCAAGCGGGCTACTTACCCCGGGGGCCAGCCGAGCTGGCGGCCGCCGAGCAGGTGGACGTGGAGGTGGTCCACCGACTGGCCGCCGTCGCGGCCGCAATTCACCACGAGCCGGTAGCCGCCGCCGAGGCCGAGCTTCGCCGCGAGCTCTGTCGCCACGACGACGAGATGCCCCACGAGCGACTCGTCCGACTCCGTGAGGTCGGCGAGCGATGGGATCGGCCGCTTCGGGATCACGAGCACGTGGGTCGGCGCCTGCGGGGCCACGTCGTGAAACGCCAGGCACCGGTCGTCTTCGTATTCGATCCGCGCGGGGATCTTCCGGTCGATGATCTTCGAAAAGATGGTCTCGGGCATGGTGGGCCTCGTTGGGGAACGTCGGCAGGGAACTAGAGCCCGAAGGCCTTTCGCAGCACCTCGAGCGACTTCTGGCCGTGCTCAGCGGCCACGACCACGTTGAGCCGCACCTCGCTCGTGCTCACGAGGTCGATGTTGATCCCGCAGTCGGCCAGCGGCTTGAAGAGCCGGTCGGCCACGCCGGCGTGGCTGCGGATGCCCACGCCCGTGATCGAGAGCTTGGCTACGTGCGGTACGTCAGCGACGATCGCACCACGGGTCGAGGCGATCTTCTGCGCCACCTCGATCGCCTTGTCGCGGTCGCCCGCCGGCACCGTGAACGAGATCTCGGCCCGGCCGTCCCGCGGATGGCTCTGCACGATCATGTCGACGTTGAGGCCGGACCGGCCGAGCTCCTCGAAGACCTCCGCCGCCACGCCCGGCTTGTCGGGCAGCTCGGTGAACGTGACGAGCGCCTGCGAGGCGTCGAGCTGGCAGTCTTCGATGGCGAGATCCTCCATTCCCTCGAGCCGCCGCACGACCTCGAGCGGGCTCGACTTCACGAGATTCGTGCCCGCGACATCGGCCTCCCCCTCGGCCGTCTCAGCGTCGAGGCCGAAGGCGTGGTGGACGGCCTGCACGGCCGCCTGCGCGTCGCTCTTGTCGACGAGGACGGAGATCTTGATCTCGCTCGTGGTGATCATCCGCACGTTGATCCGTGCGGCCGAAAGCGCCGTGAACATCCGGCCGGCGACGCCCTCCGCCCGCTCCATGCCGACGCCCACGACCGACACCTTGGCCAGCTCGGCGTCGTGCGAGACGCCGCTCGCGCCGAGCTGCTTCGCCACGGCGTTCGAGAGGTCGAGCGCCTCGGCGAGGTCGTCGGCGGGCACCGTGAACGAGATGTCGGCCCGGCCCCCCTGCCCCACGTTTTGCACGATCATGTCGACGGCGATCCCCGAGGCGGCCAGCCGCGAGAAGAGCGCGTGGCTCGAGCCCGGCTGATCGGGGACGTTTTCCAGCGTGATCCGCGCCTCGTCCTTCGCGAGGGCCACGCCGCTGGCGGGCCGCGGCGTCGATTCCTCCGCCGAGAGGATCACCGTGCCCGGCACGTCCTTGAAGCTCGACCGCACGAGCACCTTCACGCCGAACTTCTTCGCAAACTCGATCGACCGCGAGTGCATCACGCCCGCGCCCAGGCTCGCCAATTCGAGCATCTCGTCGTAGGAGATCGAGCCGAGCCGGCGGGCCTCGGGAAGCATGCGCGGGTCGGTCGTGTAGACGCCGTCAACGTCGGTGTAGATCTCGCACAGATCGGCGTCGAGGACGGCCGCGAGGGCCACGGCCGTGGTGTCGGAGCCGCCGCGGCCGAGCGTGGTGATGTTGCCGTTCTGGTCGATGCCCTGGAAGCCGGCCGCGATCACGATCGCGCCGGAATCGAGGAGCGATTTGACGTGGTCGGTGGAGATCGACTTGATCCGCGCCTTCGTGTGCGTCGAGTCGGTGCGGATGCCGATCTGGGCGCCCGTCAGGCTCACGGCCTTGTGGCCGAGCGACTGGATCGCCATCGCGAAGAGGGCCACGCTCACCTGCTCGCCGGTCGAGAGGAGCATGTCCATCTCGCGGGCGCTGGGGCGGTCGGTGATCGCCTTGGCGAGATCGACGAGCACGTCGGTCTGATGGCCCATCGCGCTCACGACGACCACCACCTGGTGGCCCGCCTGCTGCCGCGCGATCGCCTTCTTCGCCGCCGCCACGATCTTCTGCGGATCGGCCACGCTCGTTCCGCCGAACTTCTGCACTACCAATGCCATCGGGTCACTCCTGAGAATCCGTATTCCTTCGCTCGCGCTTCGGGCTTTCGCGGAGACTGCACTTCAGTTCGAAAGAAAATCACCCATCAGCTTCCAGCCCGGCTCGATCCGCTTCGTGGAGGCCGCCGCGGCGATCTCGTCGTAGGACCGCTGCCCGGAGGGCGGGATGCCGCTGCCGGCCATCACGAAGGGCACGTGGCCGCGGGAATGCGTTTTCGTCGAGATGAATGTCGGATGGTCGGGGCAGACGAGGATGCGGTGGTCGCCCGAGCCCGCCAGGTGCTTCACGATCGGGGCGACGATCTTGGCGTCGATCTCCTCGATCGCCTTCACCTTTTCGGCGGCGTCGCCCTGGTGGCTCGCCTCGTCAGGCGCCTCGATGTGCACGCAGACCAGATCGGCGTGGTCGAGTTCCGCGATCGCGTAGCGGCCCTTGGCCGCGTAGTCGGTGTCGAGATAGCCCGTCGCCCCCGGCACCTCGAGCCGCTTCCAGCCGGCGAGCGCCGCCAGGCCGCGCAGGAGATCGACGGCCGTGATCATCGTGCCGCTCATGCCGTATTTCGCGGCGAACGACTCCATCGCCGGCGCCCGGCCCACGCCCCAGAGCCAGACGTGGGTGGCCGGCCGCTTGCCGGCGGCGATCCGGGCCTTGTTGACCGGATTGCCCGCGAGCCACGTGGCGCTCCGCGCCATGATGTCGGTGAGCAGCCGGCTGCCGGTGCCGCGTGGAAAGGCGTCGGCGACCGACTGGTCCATGAGGTCGTGCGGGGGCGTCGCGCGCAGGCCGCCGTCGAAGGGTGCCGCGCCGGGCCGGCCGCGATGCAAAAGCAGGTTGCGGTAGCTCACGCCCGGCTTGAACTCCCAGCCGACGAGCGCGGGGAAGTCGGCCGCGAGCCCGCGCTGCGCGGCGGCGAGGAGCTCCGTCGCTTCCTCGGTGGTGACGTGGCCGGCGGTGAAGTCTTCCATGATCGAATCGCCGTCGGTCGCGGCGATCGTCACGAGGTTGCAGCGCACGGCCCAGTCGTCGGCGCCGAGCGTGATTCCCTGCGCGGCCGCCTCGAGCGGGGCCCGCCCGGTGAAATACGCGAGCGGGTCGTAGCCCATGAGGCTCATGCAGGCCACTTCCGATCCCGGCGGCAGGCTGTCGGGCACGTGGTTGGTGAGGCCGACGGTGCCGCGGGCGGCGAGCGAGTCCATCGCGGGGGTTCGCGCCGCCTGGAACGGCGTCTTGCCGCCGAGCGAGGCCTGCGGCGCGTCGGCTGCGCCATCGGGGATCACGATCACGTATTTCATCGGCTGCAATTCCTTCCGTGGAGCTGTTTCATTCCTCGAGCACGCTCAGGCAGACGCTCTTGCCCCGGACGACATCCGAACGATCGATCGCCGCCACCGCCTTCTGCACGGCGCTCGAGCCGCCGGCGTGGGTCATGATGACGAGCGGCACGACCGCGTCAGCCGCGCCCGTTTCGGCGTGCTGAATGACAGACGCGATCGAGATGCCGTGGTCGCCGAGAATGCCGGTGATCTTCGCCAGCACGCCGGGGCGGTCGTTCACCATGATCCGCAGGAAGTGCCGCTCGTGCGACTCGACGCCCGCGAGCCTGGCCGCCGGGGTGTCGGCGGAGAGCACGCCCGTCGTGCGAAACGTGATCGCGGCCCGGCCCACGACCGTGTCGATGATGTCGGCGACCACGGCTGAGGCGGTCGGCATCTGCCCCGCCCCGAGGCCGTGGAAAAACATCCGCCCGACGGCGTCGCCCACGATGCTGACGGCGTTGTAGGCGCCGCGGGTCTCGGCGAGCGGCGTGCCGATCTTCACGAGCGCGGGGGCCACCCGCATCGCGAGCTTGCCGTCGCTGCGGCTGGCGACGGCGACGAGCCGGATCCGGTAGCCGAGCTCGGCCGCGTAATTCAGCAGATCGAGATCGATCCCCTCGATGCCGGTGCGGGGAATGTCGGCCCACGGCACCCAGACGCCGAAGGCGAGGTGGGCGAGGATCGCGAGTTTCTGCGTCGCGTCGGTGCCGTCGACGTCCATCGACGGATCGGCCTCCGCGAAGCCCTTTTCCTGGGCGAGCTTCAGCACGTCGGCGTAGTCGGCGCCGTCTTCCTCCATCCGCGTGAGGATGAAGTTGCTCGTGCCATTGAGGATGCCGCGGATGCTCTCGATGCGGTTGGCGGCCAGGCATTCGCCGATCGCGGCCACGATCGGGATGCCGCCGGCGACGGCCGCCTCGAACGCGATCGAGCGGCCCTTGCGCCGGGCGAGCTCGAAGAGCTCGGGTCCGTGCTCGGCGAGCAGCGCCTTGTTGGCGGTGACGACGTCTTTGCCGTTTTCGAGCAGCTCGACCATCATCGACCGGGCCGGCTCGAGACCGCCGACGAGCAGCGCCGCCACCGAGATCGAGGGATCGCGGGAGATGTCGCGGATGTCGGACGAGATCTTGCCACCCGGCAGCTGCACGCTCCGGGCCTTTGCCACGTCCTTCACGACCGCCTTCTCGACGACGATCCGCCGCCCGGCATGCCGCTCGATGTGGTCCGCCGACTCGACGAGCAGGCGCACGACGCCCGACCCGACGGTTCCCATGCCGACAACGCCGACTCGCACTGGTTCAGACATCGAAGGTGCACCTGGTCCACTGGATGAATCTTGGATCGTAATGAGCGTAGCTTGAACCGGAAAGCGAGTCTGATTGCACGCGGCCGCCATGGGGTTGTGCCGTGACAATTTTCCCCCGTCCGCCCCCGGCTGGGAGCGGTTGTGCCGATCGGGGCGGTTATCCCGCGCCCGGGCCCCAGATCCAGTGACGACGGATAGTGACCCGCCCCTGACGCTGCCCCCAACTTGGTACCAGCCGAGTTGTTAGCCATGCAGGGCCGGTAGATGGGCATGCCCATCTACCGGCCGCGCGAACTCCGACGGTGTTTGGTTGCCCAGAGCACCATGCGGGCGAACGCGATTGTAATCGTCCCTCCAAGCTTTCGTCACGGCCTGTGCTTCATCGAGCGACAAGAACCAATGCTGGTTCAAGCACTCGACACGAAGTCGACCATTGAACGACTCGATGAACGCATTATCCGTGGGCTTCCCTGGCCTGCTGAAGTCGAGCTTCACGCCGTTGAAGTACGCCCACAGATCCAAGCTCCTCGAGATGACTCTCACGGCTATGGTTATCCACTAACGTCAGCAGCCGGAATCGCTGCCCGCCGACCAGCTGATCGGACACGAAGTCCATGCTCCAGCTCTCATTCGTTTGCCCGGTCGGCGGTCGTGCCTCGCGGACCTGGACGCTCTTCCTCCGACGTGGCTTTCGCCGCCCGATTCCCAGGCCTTCTTCACAATACAGCCGATATACGAACTTCTTGTTCACGAGCCATCCTTCCCGACGCAGGAGCACCCAAAGACGCTGATACCCATAGTGCACCCGACTGGCCGCCAGGTCTCGAAGTCGCACACGAAGCTTGGCCCGCGGATTACGCCTGCTCCGGTAACGGTTGGTCGTTCGGGAAAACCCGAGAACACGGCAGGTACGGCGCTCAGTTGGCCGGTACGCCACCTGCATCTCCCGCACCAGAGCACGCTGCACAGCGGGCCCCACAGTTTTTTTGAGAGCACGTCCTGCAGCATCTTCTTGTCGAGGCTCAGGTCGGGGACAAGGTTGCTTGAGCTTGCGGTTCTCCTCCTCCAAGATCCGCAGCCGACGCAGCTCGGCGATGCCGAGTCCTGCGAACCGCTTCTTCCACCGATAAAAAGTCTGCTCGCTGATCCCGAGCCTGCGGATGATCTCGGCCACCGATGTGCCCGACTCAGCCTGCCTCAAAGCAAACGCGATTTGCTCTTTCGTAAAGTGCTTCTTTCCCATCCGAAAAACCCACCCTTTTCTGTCGATGCCAAGGTTTAAAAACCGAACATCACGGATGGATCAAGAAACGGGGAGAACGTCACCCCTTCTCTATACCGGTACTTTCGCCCACTGTGGACAGTTATTGGCGGGCCCCTTTGGGCCCACGATTACCGCGGCAGGACGTTGAGCACGACCGGCACCGCGGCCTGGCCGCGGTCGGAACCGGCCCGCAGGTGGAAGAGCCGCCGGACGGGGCCCGTCTTCGGGCCTGCGAAGATAAAAAGGTGCCAGCCACCAAATTGGCTGGCACCTTTTAGGAGAAGAGCTTCGCGATCGGGACGCCGCCGTCAGTGAGGGGCACGGGCCGCGCGCCGTCGTAGAGCTCCTCCGCCGGGTTCGTGCCGAGGGCACAATGGATCGTCGCATGCACGTCGGGGATCGAGATCGGCTCGGCGACCGGAGCCATCGCCAGTTCGTCGCTCGTGCCGATCGCCTGGCCCGTCTTGAGTCCACCGCCGGCCATCACCATCGAAAAGCACTTCGCATGATGCCCGCGGCCGCCGCCGCCGTCGAACTGCGCAGGCCGGCCAAACTCCGTGGCCACCACCACGAGCGTCTTGTCGAGCAGCTTCTTCGCCTCGAGATCCGCCACGAGGGCCGCGAGGCCACGGTCGAGCTCCTCGATGAGGAGATGCTGCTTGAGCTGCCCCTCGTTGTGCGTATCCCAGCCGGTGCCGTTGATGAAGCCGAGGTTGTGGGAGACCTCGATAAACCGCACGCCCCCCTCGATCAGCCGCCGCGAGAGCAGTAGCCGCTGGCCGAACTCGCCGCCATAGCCGTCGCGGAGCGAACCGGGCTCGGCCGTCAATTCAAAGAGGCTCATGAAGTCGGGGCCCGCCATGCGAAAGGCCTGCCGGCTCGCGGCATCGTAGTCGGCCACGATCTCCGGCAGCCGCGATGGATCGCGACCGCCCTTGCGCATCTCGTCGAGCAGGGCCTCCCGCCGCCGCTGTCGGGCGCCTGTGATCTCCGGCTGCCGGGCGAAGCCGGCCGGGCCCATCCGCGTGTCGGTGAGGTAGACGTAGCCCGCCTCCGCTCCGAGAAACCCGGGGCCGCGAGCGACGTTGGGATAGCCGATCAGGATGTAGGCCGGCACGCGGTCGTTGATCGGGCCGCGGGTGTGGCTCACCGCCGAGCCGATCGACGGATACGTGATCGTGCCGGCGGTGGGGCGGCCGGTGTGCACCTGGTTGGTCGCCCGTGCATGCTCGTCGATCACGCCGTGATGCACCGTACGCAACACAGCGAAACGATCGAGCATCGGGGCGCAGCGGGAAAGCGGCGCGCAGACGTCCACGTCGGCGATCGCGGTCGGGATCGCGTCGTAGTAGCTCCCTGCCTTGCCGCCCTTGGCATCCCCCTTTTGCTTCGGATCCCAGGTGTCGATCTGCGCGGCGCCGCCGCCGAGCCAGATGAAGATGCAGTGCTCGGCCTTGCCGCGCGGAAAGGCCTGCGCCTCGGAGCCGCGGACGAAATGCATACCGCCCGCGGCCGGCGCGGCGGCGGCGACGGCGGCCAGAAAATCGCGTCGTGAGAGGCTCATGGCGTGAAGATGAACTCCGGCGTGTTGAAGAGGCTCCAGACGAGGTCCTCGGCCCGCTCCCGCCAGTCGGGATCGAGCAAGCCGGTGGGCGGGTCGCCGAGCGTTGCGATCCGTGCCAGCTCGCGCTTGGCCTGATCGGCCTCGTTGGTGAGATGATTCGACCACGAGACGCCGATCGGCCGCGGCTCGGGAGCAACGGCGACGGCCCGCTCGTCCGCCACGCGACGCGACTCGTATCCCGGCGCCACGAGCGCGACGGCGTCGGCCCGCTCCATCGGATTCGGCCGCCGCGACAGGATCCGCAAGAACACCTCGTCGACGAAGGCCTCGACCGGCCGCTCCTCGAGCGCCGCCGCGGTGAACCCGCTCGCATCCGAGAACTGGCAAGCCCGCTTCACAGCCACGCCGTTTGCCAGGATCGCCGGCTGCAGGGCGTTGGCCGTCGTCTCGCGATCGGTGACGGGATTCTGCCGCTCGCCCCGCCAGCCGAAGGCCTCCATGAGCGAGACAGCATGCTGTGCGAAGGGGAGCGAGAGGCTCGGCCGGTCGCGCTCGTTGCCGAGCGTCGTGAACTGCCAGGCCCGCTTGGGCTGACCGAGATTGAGCGAGAGCGTGGGGGGGCGGCTCGTGTCGATGTCGATGTTCATCGGCTCGACGTCGAACGGCTTGCCGCTCGCCACCGCGAGCGAATCGAGCACCTGCTCGGCGGTGAACCGCCGCGGCGTTCGGCCCGCCAGCAGTTTTGGATTCGGCAGGCCGCCCTCGGCGTCGGTCTCTGGCAGCCTGCGGCCGTAGGTGTGCGACGACAGAACGAGCCGCGCGACCTCTTCCAAAGAATAGTCGCGGAGCACGAACTCGCGGGCCAGCCAGTCGAGCAGCTCCGGGTGGCTCGGCTCCTCGCCGTTCCAATCATCGGCATCTTCGACGAGTCCGCGGCCGAAATACCGGGCCCACAACCGATTGACGATCACCCGCGCGAATCTCGGATTGGCCGGCGAAGTGACGAGCTCCGCCACCTGCGCCCGCGAGTCGCCCGCGGCGGCGGCGGATCCGGACACGATCTGGTCGAACGGCCAGGCCGGCGGCACGCTCGTGCCCGGCTTCAGCGTGACCTTGATCGCCATCGCGGCGAGCCGCTCCGGCGACACTGGCACGCTGCTCGTGGCCGGCACCTTCTCCGGGGCCCGCTTGAGCATCGCGGCGAGGCCGAAGAGATGCTCCTGCAGGATGTCGCTGCCGGGGGCGTCGTGGCAGCGGGCGCAGCCCATCTCCACGCCGAGGAACGCCCGGCCGACGACGTGGGCCTTCGCCGCCATCGGCACGTCGTTTTCGGTGGCCAGCCCGAAGCCGGCCGGGCCGCCGTAGTACTTGCTCCCCTCCATCATGATCAGCTGCGTCACGAACCGGTCGATCGGCGTGCGGTCGAGAAACGATTCGTGGATCCAAAACCTGAAGGGGCCGGTGTTGTTGAGCGTCGGGTTCACGATGTTGGGATTCTCGGCGAGCACGTCCTGCCAGTAGGCCGTCCAGTGGTCGGCCCAGCGTGGATCGGCGAGAAAGCGGTCGATGAGCCTTGCGCGGCGGTCGGGGGAGGCGTCGGCGGCGAAGGCGTCGATCTCCGCGGCGGTCGGGATGATCCCCCGCACGTCGAGCGAGAGCCGCCGGAGAAACGCGGCATCGTCGGCGAGCGCGGCGGGCTTCACGTTCGCCGCGGCGAGCTTCGCGTTCACGAAGCGGTCGATTTCGTTGAACGTGGCGGCCGCGAGATCGGGGCGGGCGGCGGAGATCGCGGGCACCGTGGGCCCGGGCTCGGCCGACACGATCCGCCGCGCCTCCGCATGACGACGGTTCCAATAATCGTCCTGCTTGCGGGCAGCCGTGCGGCGGGCTGCGGTGTTGGCCGCGTCGCTCTCGGCGGCGAGCCGTGATTCGAGCGTTGACCAGCCGGCATCGGTGAGCGACACCGGACTGGCGGCGAAGCCTGCGGCGATCACGTGCGGCACTGCGGCGGGCGGCCCGATGCTCGCGGAAAATTCCCCCAGTTCCGGCCGGCGCCCCTTCCTGCCGACCTTCACCTCGACGTGAAGCGTGTGCCACTGGCCGTCGCCTTCGACATCGAAGACGGCCTGATCGTCGCCCGGCTGCACCCAGCGGATGCCGGTCGGCCCCGAGCGATCGGGCACGTACATTTCTTCGTGACCGTCGGCCCGCTGTGCGGGAGTCTTGATCGTCGCCACCTGCTTGCCGTCGATGAGCACCCGCGCCTCACCGCGAGCCCGCACGCGGATCCGCTGCGGTCCGGAAGGCAGGAGCACCCGGCTGCGGGCCCGCAGCGCGAGCGGCAGTTGGCGGTCGCCCCGCACGCCCGTGTCGGTGTAGCGGAGGGGCAGTTCGGCGAGTGCGAACGTGTCGCGGTTGAACGACTCGCTCGGCTGCTCGAGCGGAATCCGCCAGCCGTCGAGATCGGGCACGCCTTCGACGATTTCGAAAAGGACCGCGTCCTCGGGCACCGGCACAAGCGCGACCTCCTCGACGGCCGGGGCCTCGTCGTCCACCTGCCAGCGGGCGGCGATCCGATCGGGCGGGAGCGTGCGGCGGTGGATCGCGACGTTGTCGAGGAACCCGACGAAGCTGCTGGCGTCTTTGCCGCCACGCGCCGAGCCGATCCAGATCTCGTCGTCGTCGACGACGGGCGCCGCGGTGGTCGCTCCACCCTTGTCCCACTGCCCCACGACCGGACGCCCATCGACGTAGCCCCGTAGCGAGCCGGGTTCGCCGAACGTATAGCTGATCGCCACATGATGCCAGCCGCTTGCGGGCTCGAAGCCCGCATCGGCCGTCCAGCGGTGGAGCACGTTGTCGCCGCTTGGCTGGTCGGCGTTGGATCGAAACAAAAAACTGGGGCGGGCAAGGCCCTCGCGGCCGGCGAGACGGAGCGACCAGTTCTGATTGTCGGCGACGAACCCGTCGCGTCCCGTGCGACCCTTGCCGATCACATACAGTTGTTCTCCTTCTTCGATCGACACGAGATTGACCCACGCCTCGAGCGTGATCGAGTCGCCGGCCGTGAACTGAAACTCCTCGAAGCGGGCCGCTTTGGCGTCGACCTTCAGGAAGCTCGGCCCACCTCCGAAGACCGCGGCGGCATTTGTCTCTGCGAACGCGGTCACCCGCGGCGGACGAGGCCCCGGCTGACCGAACACGACGCCGCCGCTCACGGTCGCCGGCAGCCGCTCGGCTGCGGCGACCGCCGCACTGGTGTCGACCGGCCCGCTCGGACCGGTGTCGTTGGGCCGGTCGACAGCGGCGTCGGCCGCGAATCGATAGGCCACCGCCTGCTGCGCGCCGGCGTGCTCTTCAAACCGCCACACCGCGAGCGGCCGGTCGGCCAAGACCTCCGCATCGCCGGGAGCGAATGCGGCGACGGCCTCGGCACCCGCAGCCAGCGCCCGCGGTCCGCTGCCGGCCAGCGCGGCCACGATCGCGATTGCTCCGACGCAACGAGCCGGCGAGGCCTTCGATGATCGGATGACGGTGGTAGGCATCACTCTCTCTTCGTCCGAGGCAGAGATCGCTCATGAGCCCCGCCTGAATGGTAGATCAACCCGCATCCAAGGCCTATTGTCACTTGTGCCGAGGTGCGTCGCACCTACCGCCGCAGGAGGCCGAGTTCGTAGCCGCGGGCGACAACCTGGGCATTGTTGGCCGCGTCGAACTTCTCCTGGAGCCCCACGACGTGTGCCCGGGCCGTGCGTTTGGCGATGCCGAGCCGCTCGCCGATCGCCTCGTAGGTGAGCCCCGCGGCCAGCAGCGCGAGCACCTCCTGCTCCCGCGGCGTGAGCGGGCTCGACTTGTCGCGGGCGGCGATCCGCCGGGCCACCGCCTCGCCGATCGGTCGGCCGCCGGCGGCCGCCTCGCGGATCGCCGCGACGAGCTCGTCGTAGCGGGCCGCCTTCGTGACGTAGCCCACGGCTCCGGCGTCGAGCGCGGCGACGGCGTCGGCTGCGTCGTCCGAAGAGGTGAGCATCAGCACCCGCGGTGGCGAATCGAGTTCTCGGAGCCGGCCGAGCGTTGCCAGGCCGTCGAGGCCCCGCATCGAGAGGTCGAGAAGCACGAGATCGGGCGCGAGCCGACGGCAGGCATCGACCGCCTCCTCGCCACTGTTCACCATGCCCGCGACGGCAAACTCCTCCCGCCGGCCGAGCGCCTCCGCAAGCCCTTCGAGAAACACCGGGTGATCGTCGACGAGCAGCAGCCTGATCGCGTTCATGAAGGTTCCCTGCGTGCGACTTGCGATGAAGCCGGGAGACGGATCGTCACGTTGGTGCCAGCACCGGGCCGGCTCTCGACCGACACCGTCGCTCCGATCCGAAGGGCCCGCTCGGTGAGGCCCCGCAGGCCGAAGTGGCCCGCCGGACCGTCGCAATCGGACTCGAAGCCGATGCCGTCGTCGGTGACGCTCGCGACCAGCGCTCCGCGTTCTTCGCACAACTTCACAATGATCCGCTCGGCCCGGGCATGACGGACCGCGTTGCTCACCGCCTCCCGCAGCATCTGGAGGAGGTGATGGATCGTTTCCGGCGGCAGCGCGGGCAGCGGGGCCGTGCCCTCGACCGCGATCGGCGTGGCGTGCGTGTCGCGGAGTTCGCCGAGCAGGGCCTCCACACGGTCGGCCAGGCTGCCCCGCAGGCGGGTGGGATCGCGGAGGTCCCAGACATATTGTCTCGTCTCGTCGCGCAGCCGGGCGACGATCTCCCGCTGCCGCTCCATGAGACCGCGGGCCTCCGGATCGGCCATGCTGCCCGCTGCCGAATCGATCCGCAGCGCGAGCCCGGAAAGATCCTGTTCGAGCGAGTCGTGAAACTCCCGCGCGATCCGCCGCCGCTCCTCGGCCACGGCCTCGGCCTGGATCTTCTGCTCGATCACGGCCAGTTGCCGGCCCACCTGCCGCCGCAGGAGGACGATCCAACCGACCGCGGCGGCACCCGCCGCGAGGCTCGCGGCCAGGAGGAGCCCGAGGCGGCGGGCGGTCCACCAACTCGGCCTGCGGATCGCCACGACGTCGGCGGCATCGGCGGGAAAGAGGTCGTAGGCGGCCGCCCGCAGGCTGTAGCCGCCGTCGGCTGTCGTCGTCACGAGACATGGGGCGGCGACGCGGATCATGGCTGCCGGCACGATCGCGGCCGCGAGCTTGTGCGGCGCCACGACCCGCAGCGGCATGCCCTTGTAGTCGCAGGCGAGCGTCGTGCTCCCATCGCGATCGTCGCGATCGACCACCGCCATTTCCAGTTCCACGAACTGCGCGTCGCAGCCGCGTTGCAGATCGGCCGCGCTCGGATGTCGGGGCACGAGCGGCGCGCCGGCGGCCACCATCCGCACCCGCGACTCGGCCAGGCGCGTGGCGAACGGCCCCGGCTCGGCGAACCCCACCGCCTCGACCCGGTCGCCGGCCTCGATCGCCGTGGCCCGCTCCTCCGCGTCGGACAGCCCCACATACAGACCGTCTTGGCCGTCGAAGAGGAAGAGCCGCCGCCCGGACGCAGCCGCCGCGGCCACGCCCACCACCCGCTGCAACCGGCCGGAAGGCTCTCCGCGGCCAAGAGCCGAAAAAGACGTTTCGGGGATGGCGAACGGATCCTGCGCCGCCGGCTCGATCACCGCGACGTCGTTCGCCGTCGGCACGAGCAGATAGGGCCGGATGAGCTGGCGACGGTCGTTGATCTCGCCCGCGGCGATGCCCTGCACCCGCAGCCGTGCGCCGATCCATGATCCCGCGTCGGCCACGCCGACCGTCCGCTCGAGCCGCGCCTCGACGACGCCGTCCGCGACGTTCAACGCCAGCGTGCCGCCACCGTCACCGGTGGCCCGCCAGCCCCGACCAACGCCCTCGAGCGTTACCCATTCGTAATGCAGTCCGCCGGCCGCGAGTTCTTGCGGCGTGATCGGCTTCGGCTCCGGCGGCGGCCCGGCACCGAGCGTTTCGATCCGTGCGGGGCGGATGCCGTTGATGAACAGGCCCCGATGCACCATGCCCTCGATCCGCAGCCGTTCACCGGGCAGAACCCCGGGATTCTTCGGATCGGTGGCGATGAACGTCGCCCCGCTGCCGTCCCGCAAGAAGATGGTGCCCGCGGAGTCGCGGTGCGTCACGACGGCCTCGAGGTCGACCGGAGGCGGCGTGTCGCCGGCCGCGGGGGGCGAACGGGCGATGGCCGCGGCGGTCTGCAGCGGCTCATCGCCGGCCGCCGTCCCCGAGGCCGGGATGAAGAGCGGCAGAAAACCGGCCAGCAGCAGGAATCGAATCGATGCCATGCGGCAGTTGTACCTCTGGCAGCATCGGCCTTGAAGCGCGGGCCGCGAGCCGAGCGGAATGCGGATTCCCGCGGTTGCGGCACGGGCTCGCGACCGCGCTCACACGCCGCCGACGATGAGGCGGTTGACCACGCCTTCGTTGAGCGTCGGCCGCTCCGGGCGGCCGTTGTTGGTGTAGACGAGCCGCATGTGGTCGAGCCCCATGAGGTGGAGGATCGTGGCGTGGATGTCGTGCACGTGCATCCGCCCCTCCACCGCCCGCAGGCCCGCGTCGTCGGTCGCGCCGATCACCGTGCCACCGGGCACGCCGCCGCCGGCCATCCACATTGTGAAGCCCGTCGGATTGTGGTCGCGGCCGTTGCCCTGCTCGCTCATCGGCGTGCGGCCGAACTCGCCCCCCCAAACCACGAGCGTCGAGTCGAGCAGGCCGCGGCGGCGCAGGTCGGCGAGCAGGCCGGCCACCGGCTTGTCCATCTGTTTGCAGAGGTCGGCGTGGTTCTTCTCGATCCCCGAATGTGCGTCCCACTTGTTGCCTGCGCCGTGATAGAGCTGCACGAACCGCACCCCCCGCTCCACGAGCCGCCGCGCGAGCAGGCAGGTGCGGCCGAACGCAGCCGTGGGCTTCTCGTCCAGCCCGTAGAGCGATTTCGTCTCCTCCGTCTCCTGCGCGAGATCGACGGCCGCGGGCGCCTCCGCCTGCATCCGGAACGCGAGCTCGTAGTTGCGGATCCGGGCGTCGAGCTCCGTCTCCTCGGGGAGCGCGGCGGCATAGTCGCGGTTGAGCCGCGCGAGCAGGTCGAGCTTCGCCTGCTGGCGGCCCGCCGTGATGCCCTTCGGCGTGCGGAGGTTGGCGATCGGCGGCTCGCCGCCGGAGAGCTTCGTGCCCTGATAAATCGCCGGCATGAAGCCCGCTCCCCAGTTGCGCGGGCCGTTGACCACCTGCGCGTCGCTATCCTGCATGACGACGAATGCGGGCAGGTCGTCCGACTCGCTGCCCAGGCCGTAGGTGGCCCAGGCCCCTAGGCTCGGTCGGCCGCCCAGCACGCTGCCGGTGTTCATCTGGCAGATGCCACCGGAATGATTGATGCCGTCGGACACGCAGGAGCGGATCACGGCGAGCTCGTCGGCCTGCGTCGCAATGTGCGGCAGCCAGTCGCTCACCCAGATGCCGCTCTGCCCGTGTTGCTTCCACACACGCTGATCGGCGAGCACCGGCGACCCCGCCTCGCCCATCGCCGTGATCACCGTCCCGAAGCTCTCGGGCAGGGGCTTGCCGGCGAGCGTCTTGAGCGCCGGCTTCGGATCGAAGAGGTCGATGTGGCTCGGGCCCCCTTCCATGAAGAGGAAGATCACGCTCTTCGCCCGCGGGGCGTGGTGGGGCGGCAACACCGCGGCGCGGGCCTCGCGCGGGCCCTGCATGATTCCGGCGAGGGCCACGGCGCCGAAGCCCGCGCCCGCCGAGAGGAGCCACTCGCGGCGCGACACGGACGCCGCGCCGACCGGATGCGTTACGTCATTCGACATACAAAAACTCGCTCGAGTTGAAGAGCACGTGGCAGAGATCGACCAGGGCCTCGTACCGCTTGAGATCCTTCACGTCGGGCCGCGGAGTCGGGCGGGCGAGGTTGCGGCCGTGGCCGGACGAATCAGCCGCGAAGCCGGGCGTCTCCTCGAACGTCCAGTGGCCGACGACCGCGTCGCCCGGGTCGCCGTCTTCCCAGAGCAGTTCCTCGCGGACGAGCGGCCGGTTCGAGATTCGCACGTCGTCGATGAGCCCGTCCCATACGCTCGTGGCCCGCGACCGCTGATCTGCGACGTCGCGGCCGCCGATCGCGAAGCGACTCGGCGAGGCGTGGCTGCCGGCGAAGGCATGGGCCACCGGCTTCACGACGAGCGGCGCATCGTTGTCGGAAAGATCCTTCACGGAGAACGTGACAATCTTCTCGTCGCCCTGCGTCTGCACGCTCGCGGCCACGTAATAGGGCCGCTGGAGTTGGAGCTGGATGTCGGAGGGGATAACGGCGTAGGCACTGCCCCCCGCCTTCTGATCCCCCGCGAGTTGGAGGATCAGGTTGCGCGGCTTGTATCTCGACTGCTCACTCGTCACGCCGAACGACCAGCCGGGCTGGGCGTTGTCGCCCGTCCACTGCGACGCGATCGTCCGCACCGTGGCATCGGGAAAGAGCGACTGCAGGATCACGTGGGCCTCGATCGTGAAGTCGGCGGTCGGCAGACCCTTGTTGCTCGCGCGGAGAACGGCCTCGGGGTTGGCCGGGTCGATCACGGCCGCCTGACCGGCCCGCTGCGGCATCCGCTGGGCGAGCGTGATCGACTGCGTGGAGGGATCGCCGGCGAGCCGCCGCTGCTGCTCGGCGAGGAACGCGGCACACTCGTCGAGACGCGCGGCCACAGGCTCGCGGCCCGTCACCCGCCGCATCGCCTCCGCGGCCGCCTGCCGGTCGTCGGCAATCTCGAGCTTGTCGATCGCAAGGGCGAGGGCCCGCGCCCGCGCGAGCATCCACTCGCCGTTGACGAGGTAGAGCGCCTGGAGCGGCGTCGTCGTGGCGTTGCGGCGGGCGCAGCTCGCATACGGATCGGCGCCGTCGAAGAGGTCGCAGAGATCGTCGCGGGTGTTGCGGATGACGGTCGTGTAGATCGCGCGGCGCGGCTTGCTCGGCGGCACGCTCGGGCCGCCGGGCTGGCCGTCGAGTTGGCCTGCGATGGAGAGCGCCGCATCCCGCACCTGCTCGGCATCGAGCCGACGCGGGTTTTGCCGCCAGAGCAGCCGGTTGGCGGGATCGGCCGTGGGGCCGGCTGACGTGCCGGCCAGCGCCGCCCGCGATGAGCGACGGTAAACGCTGCTCGTGACGACGAGCCGGTGGAGGTGCTTCACGCTCCAGCCGCTTTCCAGAAAATCGGCGGCGAGCCAGTCGAGCAATTCTGGATGCGTGGCCTGCTCGCCGAGCACGCCAAAATCGCTCGCCGTGCCCACGAGGCCGCGGCCGAAGTGCCACTGCCAGAGCCGATTGGCGAAGACGCGGGCCGTGAGCGGGTTCTCTGCCGAGGCAAGCCACTTGGCAAGCGCCGCCCGACGGCCCGTGGAGACGGGCTTGCCATCCTCCCCCGTGAGCGGGTCGGCCGTGAGCGCCGCGCCGCCGAGCACCGTCGGCACCCGCGGCTCGATCTCACCGAGCGACTGCTTGCCGGGGATCGTCGTCGGCGGCGAGACGGGGCCCACGTCGCAGACGGTGAGCGTGGTCGGAATCGGGGGCGGCAGCAGACCCTCCGCCTTGAGCGCGTCGAGTTCTTTTTCGATCGCGTGGTAGGGCTCCCGATCCGCCTCGAGGAGTTTCTTCTTCTCGAACGTGAGTTGGCGGCTGGCGAGCTGCACGATCTGCTCCTCGTACGGCGTGCGGTCGCCCCGCGGCTTCTGGATCAGCGCCTGCGTGCCCGGCGGGAACCGCTTGAAGCCCTTCCACGCGTCGGGGTCGGTGTAGGTCTGCTCGATCGCCGCAAGCGCCTGCCGCAAGTCGGCGGCCCGTTCGGCCGCGGCGCGGCGGGATGCGTCGGCCGGCGGCTGGGCAACGGCGAGCGGCACGTCGTCCTTCCAAACGAGCGGCGCGAAGAAGGCCTGGAGCGCGAAATAATCCCGCTGCAGGATCGGGTCGTATTTGTGGTCGTGGCAGCGGGCGCAGCCCATGCCCATCGCCAGAAAGACGTCGGCCGTCACGTCGGTGACTTCGTTCAGGATCTCGCGACGCTGCGTGTCGGCATCGACCTGGTTGTATTCGTAGGGCGTCTGCCGCAGGAAGCCGGTGGCGACGATGGCGTCGGCGTCGCCAGAAAAAAGCTCGTCGGCCGCGAGTTGGGCCATCGCGAACCGGTCGAAGGGCATGTCGGCATTGAAGGCTGCGATGCACCAGTCGCGATACCGCCAAGCGGTGGGCCGGAAGGCGTCCTGACGGAAGCCGTCGCTCTCGGCGTAGCGGGCCAGATCGAGCCACCGCCGCGCCTGCCGCTCGCCATAGCGGGGGTCTGCGAGCAGGCGATCGACGAGCCGCTCGTAGGCATCCGTCGCGGGATCGGCGACGAACGATGCGATGTCGGCAGGCTCCGGCGGCACGCCGAGGAGATCGAAGAAGAGCCGCCGCGCGAGCGTGACCCGGTCGGCCTCGGCGACGGGCTTGATCCCCTCCGCGGCGAGCTTCGCGAGGATGAAGAGATCGAGCGGGTTGCGGACTTCCGCCCGCAGCAGGCCGTCGGAAATACCTTCTCCATTCGGCCGCGGCGGTACCGGCGGTCGGCGAACCGGCTGATAGGCCCAATACGCGCGGTCGGCGTCGGTGACGACGCCCTTCTGCTTCCGCTGCGGCGGGCCGAAGAGCGGCGCGGGTTCGGCGTCAGACTCGTCGGCGGCCGGCAGGCCATCGGCCAGCAGCTCCGCGGCGGTCTTTGCGCCGGGCCAGTGAGCGCCATCCTGCACCCACGACTCGATCGCGGCGATCTCGTCGTCGGCGAGTTTGCCGTCAGGGGGCATCTCCCACGACTCGTGGCGAACCGCACTGACGAGGTTGCTTGCCTCGGCGTCGCCCGGCTCGATCGCGGCGCCGGAATCGCCGCCGCGAAGCATGGCGACGAGGCTGTCGAGCCGCAGGCCGGCCTTCTGCTTGTCGGTGCCGTGGCAGGAGATACAGCGGGCGACGAGAACGGGCCGCACCTTCTCCTCGAAGAACTGATGGGCGGCCGCGCGATCGGGATCGACGGCCTCGGCGCCGCGGGCGGCCGCGGGGAGAGCGCCGCTGCCGGCGATGAACGCAGTGGCCACGAGGATGGCGGAGCACCTATCCGCGCTACGGAGTCTGGGAGCTTGGCTGGGCGGAAACCACATTATAAGGATTGTAAACGGAGGCCTTCGCCGCGGCAATTGACACTTCTGCCAATCCACGCGGTCGAAAACCAAAAGTTTCCCAGCCAAAGCAGCCCACAAACCGTTGGGGGGCCTGCTATAACCTCGCGTCTTGCTGGCAACTTTTCCCGGCTCCTGTGGAGAACATCCCCGTGCGCTGGCTTGTCGCGTGCATCGTTGCTTCCGCGTTCGCGGCCCCCTGCTCCGCCGAGGTCGAACTGCTCGTCGGCGCGGCCGAGGGCCGTGTTGCGAAGGAGCCCGATCCCGCGCGGGTGAACGAACCGTTTGCCGTGGCCTTTGACGCGGCGGGGCGGATGTATGGCGTCGAATACACCCGGGGCAACCGGCTGTTTCGCCGTAGCGCCGGCGCTGACGCCGGGGTCGAGTGCGTGGCGGGGAGGTTTCACGTGTCGAAGCATGGCGACGCGTTTGCATCCGATGCGGTCGCCGCCCCGGCCGACGTGCGGTTCCACGGACTGCACGACGTGGCCGTCGGGCCCGACGGGCTCTTGTATGTGGCCGACACGTTCAACCACCGGATCCGCGCGTTCGATCCGGCGGCGGGCACGGTTTCCGTCGTCGCCGGCACCGGCACGGCGGGCTTCGGCGGCGACGGCGGCCCGGCCGCGGCTGCGGCGTTCAACCAGGCCTACTGCGGGTCGCTCGCGCCCGACGGCCGGTCGTTGCTCGTCGCCGATCTCGCCAATGCGCGACTGCGACGGATCGACCTCGACTCGCGGCTCGTGACCACGGTCGCCGGCAACGGCACGAACGGCAAGCCGCTCGATGGCGTCGCGGCCGTCGCTACGCCGCTGGCCGGCCCGCGGGCCGCGTGCCAGGCCCACGATGGCACGATCTACCTCGCGCTGCGCGAGGGCAACGCGGTCGTCGAGATCAAAAAGGGCGTTGTCCGCACCGTCGTCAACGCGTCGGGAAAGTCCGGCTACTTCGGCGACGGCGGCCCGGCCCGGGATGCGCTGCTCGCGGGTCCGAAGTATGTGTCGCTCGATCGGCGGGGCCGGCTGCTCATCGCCGACACCGAAAATCACTGCATCCGCCGATACGACCCCGAAAGCGGACGGATCGAACTCGTCGCGGGCACGCCGCCACGGATGGGGGCCGCGATCGGCGGCGACCTTCTCGCCACCCAACTCGCGCGGCCGCACGGCTGCTGCCTCGATCCCGACGGCCGGCTCGTCATCGCCGACAGCGACAACGACCGCATCCTCGCGGGGAATCTCCGCGATTGACCGCGGCCGCGCTGAGCCGCCCCGGAGGCCGCTGTCGCCTGAACCGCGGCCAGGGCGCCGGGACCGTTTGACCTTGAGACCGCCGCCTTCCTCGGCCACCGTCCGCCACCCATTCCTGGTTCGCGCGACGTCGCCCGCACGGAGTGACCTGCCCCCGTCTTGATACCAGCCGGGTTGTTAGAGCGCGTCTGACATAGCGCTATCCGCGCAGGCTAGGTAACGTGGGCACCTTCAAGGAGGTGGCCATGAAGCCGTATTCGAAGGAGTTCCGCGGCCAGGTGCTCGCGGCGTGCGACCGAGGGCGAAGTACCCGCGAGGTAGCGACGTACTTCGAGGGCAGTGAGTCTTGGGTTCGTCGCATCAAACAGGAGCGTCGGGAACTCAACAAGACTGCCCCGTTGCTGAAGTGGCGACGGACGCCCTTGTGGGCGGCCTTGGCCGATCGGATGCGTGAGATCATCCAACGGAAGCCGGATCTGACGCTTCGGGAGCTGAAGTCGGAACTGCAGACGGACCTCTCTGTTCAGACGCTCTGCACCGCGTTGCAGCGGCTTCGCCTCACCGTCAAAAAAAGTCCTCATCGCCGCGGAGCGAGAGCGGCCAGACGTCGCGGAGAGGCGGGAGGAGTTGCAGCGGGAGCAGCCGCTGCTGAATCCGGAGCGGCTCGTCTTCATCGACGAAACATGGGCCAAGACGAACATGACTCGTCCGCGGGGGCGGGCGCCCAAGGGGGAGCGTCTGCTGGCCAGCGTGCCCCACGGCCACTGGAAGACGACGACGTTCCTCGCGGCGCTTCGTACGACCGGCCTGACGGCGCCGCTGGTCGTTGATGGAGCCATTAACGGCGAGATCTTCCTTGGCTGGGTAACCGGCCATCTGGTCCCGACCCTTCAGCCAGGCGACATCGTGGTGATGGACAACCTCAGTGCTCACAAGGTTGCCGGCGTTCGGGAGGCGATCACGGCTGCGGGAGCGAAGCTCATCTACCTGCCGCCATACAGCCCTGATCTGAACCCGATCGAGCTCGTCTTCTCGAAGTTCAAGTGGCTCCTGAAGACCGCGTCAGCACGCACGGTCGAGTCGCTCTGGTCGTTGTGCGGCGATCTCATCGACCGCTTCACCGAAGTTGAGTGCCGCAACTGCTTCAGGCATTGCGGCTACCGCTACACGTAACCTGAACGCGCTCTAACATCCCGGATGGATCAAGAAACGGGGAGGACGTCAATTGACCGGGCTATCCTTTTACCCGGCCAGGGGGCGTCGATCGTCGCAGCCTTGCGAGGCGCTGCGACGCCGTCATGGGGGCAGGCCCGTGGACTGATTGAATACGCGGGATTGCCCCTCGACGAGCCGCGTCACCGCCTGCCACCGCGGCGTGCCCGGGGCCGGCGGCTCGGCGCCGAAATACGTCTCGCCCGCGAGCACCCGGGCGTGATGTTCCTCGACCTCCTCGGGCGTGAGCGCGAAGTCGTAGATCGCCAACTCGTCGATCACGCCGCGAAAGGGCTCCGTGCCGCGGGTGTTGCCGATCTCCGCCACCGCCGGCCCGCCAGAGCGGACGAGCGTGCCCACCGGATAGACCTGCTCGAAGCGACGTCGGCCGTCGATGAAGATCGCCTTGCGGCCCGTGAAGCTGTCGTAGGTGGCGACGACATGATGCGGCTTGCCGTCGGTGATCTCCGCGAGCGTGGGCCGGCCGTCGAGACCGTCGAGCGGCATGTCGAGTTCGCGATAGCCGCGGCCCGCGAGGTGGAGCCCAAACGAAAGGCAGGGGCCGCGTGGCACAACCGGCTCTGAGAAGTCCGCGTGTGCCTTTCCGTCGTTTTGAAAAGAGAGCAGCACGCGGGCATCGCCATCCTCCTTGCGGAAGATCTCGTCGTAGTCGCCGAACCGACCGCTCCAGGCCGACACGATCATGGCCTCCAGCGTGATCCCTTCGGCCATCGCAAACAGTCCCCTGCCCACCTTGTCGCCGGTGCCGCCACCGATGCCGACGACCGCCGCCGAGGTGTCGTCGAAGGCCACGGCCGCGGCGCCGATGAGCCCGGCGACGACCTGCGTGCTCTTGCCCCGAGTCGCATTGAGGCCACTGATTCCGTCGATGAACAGCGAATCGTCGCCGACCACTGCCGAATCGTCGAAGGACCAGTAGCACACCGGCAGCCGCACCCGCGACTGCACCTCCACCTCGCCGTCGAGCACTGTGATGGCCACGTGTTCGGCGTCGATTCGCTCGACGCGAAATGCGGTGCCCTTGTCGACGATCCGCAGGTTGGCGGCCGTGACGGAGAAGTTTGCATCGGGCACGGCGAGGCGCGCCTGAACGCTGCCCTCGTAGAGCACGCCCGAGTCGCCTGCAGTGACGCCGAAGACGGCCGCCTCGGCGATGTTCACGTCGGCGCCGCTCTCCGACCGCAGGACGGTGGGCTTGTTGGGCCGGAGCGTCGAGGGGCTGATCGGTGTGGGTGATTCGCCCTCAGCCCCGAGGCTCCCGATGGTCACCAGCGGAAACTCGCGATTGTCGTACGAACCGAGCTCGAGGGGCCCGCGGGATGGCTGGCCGGCCAGCAGGATGACCAAGGCCAGGCAGCCGGCGAGCGCCAGGCCGGATGCCATCACTGCCACACGACCGATGCCGGGCAACGACGTACGGTTCCGGCGAACGGGATCGGCCGCCCGTTCGCCCGGCCCCACTGCCGTCGTGGAGAGGGTGATCTGGCCGTGGAGCATGCAGTAGTCGACGAATTCACGCCGGGCCTCGGTGCTCCCTCGCAGCAGCGACTCCAGCCGCGAGCCATCGGCGGCCGTGATCGTGCCGTGCACGTAGTCGGCCGCGAGATCGAGCAGTTCTTCGCGGTGAGCGAGGTGCGTGTTCATGGTATGGGAGCGGAAGCGCTTCAGGAGACTGCGGGCTGGCCGCCGGCGGGTTCATCGAGCGGGTCGGTAATGCCGCGGAGCTTCTGCGACACGCAGTCGAAGAGCGCCCGCCGCATCACTTTGAGGGCCTTGTAGACGGCGTGCACGGTGCGGCCCCAGCGTGCGGCAATTGCAGCGGCCGACTGGTTTTCACCATAGAACATCCGCACGAGATCCCGCTGCCGCTTCGACAGGCCGGCGATGCAGCCCTCGAGCGCTGCCAGCCTCGTTTCCGCCGAGTCGACCGCCGCGGCGGTGGAGTCGGCGAGGTCGGCGAGGAGCGCTTCGCTGAACACGTGCCGATCGCGCCGGCGAGTGCGCCAGTGGAGCAACACCTGGTGGCGGGCGGTGCCGAGAGCCCAGGGCAGAAACTCCGCATCGCGATGAAAGGTCGCAAAACTCCGCCAGAGGACGAGGCTCGTGGCCTGAAACACGTCGTCGGCCTGCGTGGGATCGTGCACGAGCGTACGGATAAACGCCTGGATCCGCCCCTGGCACTTGGTGAACAGGGCCAAGAACAGCTCGTAATCTGCTGGGGAATGGGGGGAGGGGGCGGCCATGGATGGTCTCAGAGGGCTGAACGCACCGTGCCCATCCAGTTTATGTGCCGGCCGCGGCGAATTTCGTACCTGGGAAGGCCGCGGGCGGTACGAAATCCGGGGGTTTCGGCACATAGCTTCGAAGAGGCCACCCATGTCAAAACCGTCCGCCTTCCTGTTACTCCTGTTCCCGGGATTGGCTGTCAGCTTCCTGCTGCCGTCCGTGGGCCGCGGTGAGGAGCCGCATGCCGCAGCCCAGGCTCTGATGCTCGCGCAGTGCGTCGAATGTCACGGCGCCGACGCGCAGGAATCGAATCTCCGGCTCGACTCACGGGCGGCGATTCTCAAGGGGGGCGACTTCGGGCCGGCCGCCGTCGCCGGCAAGGCCGACAAGAGCGAGGTCGTCCGCCGCGTGACGACGACGAACCCCGAACAAATGATGCCGCCCGACGGCGAGCGGCTCACGGCCGACGAGGTGAAGGCCCTCGCTGCCTGGATCGACGCTGGCCTCCCGTGGCCCGGCCGCGACGCGGAGCCGGCAGGCGAGGCCACCCGTGATTCGCGGCTCGATCACTGGGCCTGGCAGCCGATCGCGAAGCCGCCGGTGCCCGCCGCGGTGCCCGAGTTTGCTGCGAGACCCGGCGTCGAAGGCGAGCGCAACCCGATCGATCTCTTCATCCGTGAGACGCTCGCGGTGAAGCACCTGGCTCCGTCGCCGCTCGCCGACCGGGCCACGCTGATCCGCCGGCTGTCGTTCGATCTCACCGGCCTGCCGCCGACTGCCGAGGAAGTGCAGGCATTCGTCGCCGACACCGATCCTCAGGCCTATGAAAAACTCGTCGATCGCATGCTCGCCTCGCACCGCTATGGCGAACGCTGGGCCCGGCATTGGCTCGACGTGGTGCACTACGGCGACACGCACGGCTACGACAAGGACAAGCCCCGGCCCAACGCCTGGCCCTACCGCGATTACGTCATCCGGGCGCTCAACGACGACAAGCCCTACGCCCGGTTCATCGAAGAACAGGTGGCCGGCGACGTGCTCCACCCCGACGCGCTCGACGGCCAGGAGGCGATCGGCTTCATCGCCGCCGGGCCGTGGGATCTGATCGGCCACACCGAGGTGCCCGAGACGAAGACCGACGGCAAGATCGCCCGGCATCTCGACCGCGATGACATGGTGGCCAACACGATCGGCACGTTCGCGAGTGTGACGATCCACTGCGCCCAGTGCCACAACCACAAGTTCGATCCCGTAACGCAGGACGACTACTACTCGCTGCAGGCCGTGTTCGCCGCGCTCGACCGGGAAGACCGGCCATATCATACCGATGCGGCGGTTCGTGCGGCCCATGGGCGGATCACGCAACGCAAGGCCGCGCACGAGAACCGTCAGAAGGAACTCGAAGCGGCGATCTCCAAGGCCGCCGGCCCGCGGCTGGCCGAACTCGACAAGGCGATCGCCGCCAAGCCCAAGGCGAAAGACGGCAATCCCGGCGAGGCCTTCGGCTACCACAGCGCCGTCTCGTCGAGCCAGGATACGGCCAAGTGGCTGCAACTCGATCTCGGCCGGGAGCACGAACTCCGCGAGATCGTGCTCTGCCCCTGTCATGACGACTTCAATGACATCGGCGCGGGCTTCGGGTTTCCCAATCGCTACCGGGCGGAGGTAGCGAACGACCCGGGCTTCGCCGCCGGCGTGACGGTCGTGGCGGCGTACGACGCGACGGACGTGGCCAACCCGGGCACGGTGCCGCAGCGGATCGAGACGAACGCCAAAGGCCGCTACGTGCGGATCACCGCCACGAAGCTCGCGCCGCGGAAGAACGACTTCATCCTCGCGCTCGCCGAGGTGCGCGTGACGGCGGCCGACGGCAAGAACGTGGCGGCCGGGGCGGTCGTGACGGCACTCGATTCGATCGAGGCGCCGCCGCGGTGGCAGGCGAAGAACGTCGTGGACGGCCAGAGTCCGGGCGTCACGGCGAATGAGCTTGCAGCGCTCAAGGCCGAGCGGGAGGCATTGCTCGCTGCGACCCGCGACGAGAAGGTGGCGGCGGAACTTGCCGAGGTGAAGGCCGGCTTGACGGCGGTCGAGGCGGAGCGGACGTCGCTCCCGCCGATGAAGACCATGTATGCGGCGACGGCGCGGCAACGCGGCGGCAAGCCGCGAACGATCCACGTGCTCTCGCGTGGCAACGTGGTTTCACCGACGCACGAGGTCGGGCCCGGGGCGCTGGCGCTGGTGGACTCGCTCCAGAGCCGCTTCGACCTGCCGCCCGACCACGCGGAAGGGGATCGGCGGGCGGCCCTCGCGCGATGGCTGACTGATCCCAAGAATCCGCTCACCTGGCGGAGCATCGTGAACCGCGTCTGGCACTACCACTTCGGCCAGGGCATCGTGGCCACGCCGAGTGACTTCGGCCGCATGGGGGCGCCGCCGACGCATCCGGAGCTGCTCGACTGGCTGGCCGCGGAGTTTCGCGACGGCGGTGGCTCGCTCAAGGCGCTCCACCGCCAGATCGTCACGTCGGCGACATATCGCCAGGCATCCGCGGGCGTCGATGCGTTTGAGGCCATCGACTCGGGCAATCAATATCTCTGGCGACAGAACCGGCGGAAGCTCGAGGCTGAGGCGGTGCGCGACGCCGTGCTCGCCGTGGCCGGCACGCTCGACCTCACGACGGGCGGCCCTGGCTGGCAGGATTTCAAGATCGAACACCCCGCCCACTCGCCTCACTACCGCTACGACCTCGCCGATCCGGAAGACAAAGCCACGTGGCGTCGGGGCGTGTATCGCTTCATCGTCCGCAGCCAGACGCAGCCGTTCATGACCGTGCTCGACTGCGCCGATCCGTCGATGCGGGTGGAGAAGCGGAATCAGAGCATCTCGGCCCTGCAGGCTCTCGCGCTTCTGAACAACGGCTTCATGACCACGCAGGCCCGCCACTTCGCGGCCCGCGTCGAGCGGGAAGCGGGCAGCGATGTCGCCAGCCAGGTCGATCTCGCGATCCGCCTGGCTCTCGGCCGGCCGGCCACGGCCGAGGAGCGGGAGGCCCTCGTGCCGCTCACGGAAGCCCACGGCCTCGCCAACACCTGCCGAGCTGTCCTGAATCTGAATGAGTTTTCCTTCGTGGACTGACAACGATGAAGACGAACATGACGCGGCGCGACTGGCTGGCGGCTTCGGGCAGCGGCTTCGGATCGCTCGCCTTAGCTGCGATGCTGGCGGGCGAACGCGACGCGGCCGCCGCGTCGGGCCTGGTCGCGCACCCGGCCTGCATCTATCCGCCCAAAGTGAAGCGGGTTGTGCAGCTCTTCATGGCCGGGGCGGCGAGCCACATCGACCTCTTCGACTACAAGCCAGAGCTCGTCCGCCAGCACGGCAAGCCGAGCGACTTTGGCGAGCACGTGGAGGCGTTTCAAAACGGCCTCGGACCCTGGCTCAAGCCGATTTGGGACTTCAAGCCCTATGGCCAGTGTGGAAAACTGCTCTCGGAGCCCGTGACGGCGCTTTGCGACGTGGTGGACCGGATGGCGTTCATCCACAACATGGTGAGCACGTCGGGCGTGCACTCGGCAGCCACGCTGCTTCAGACCACGGGGTTCGTGCTGCCGGGGTTCCCCGGGGCCGGCTGTTGGGTGAGTTACGCGCTCGGCTCGATGAATGACAACCTGCCCGCGTTCGTGGTGCTGCCCGACCACCGCGGCTTTGCCTCCAACGGCGTCAAGAACTGGGACGCCGGCTTCCTGCCGGCGCAGTACAGCGGCACAGTCGTGCAGCCAGCGAACGAAGAGCCCGTAGCCGACCTGCGGCCGCATCGCTCGGCGGCCTATGTAACGCCCGAGGCCGACCGACAGGCCCGCGAGGTGCTCGCGGCACTTAACCGCCGGCACGCAGACGGCCGCGGTGGCGACGACCAGCTCGACGCCCGGATCAAGAGCTATGAACTGGCGGCGCGGATGCAGCTGGCGGCACCCGAGGCGCTTGATTTCGCCGACGAGCCCGAGCACATCCTGAAGCTCTATGGCGTGCAGCTTGGCCGCGGCGCCTGGCCCAGCCACATCAACGCTGAGGAGGAGACGCACCACTTCGGCCTACGGTGCCTCTCCGCCCGACGGCTTCTCGAGCGGGGTGTGCGGTTCGTGCAGGTCTGGAGCGGCAACGACAACGGCTTCCCTCGGCGCAACTGGGATAGCCACGAAGACGTCGAGCGGGATCACGGCCCGCTCGCCACCGGAATGGCCCGCGGTGCCGCGGCCCTGATCAAGGATCTCGACCAGCGCGGCCTCTTGGACGACACGCTCGTGCTCTGGACCACGGAGTTCGGCCGCATGCCGAGTTCGCAGGGGGGCAAGGGCCGCGACCACAATCCCTTCGTGTTCACCAACTGGCTCTGCGGCGGCGGCATCAAGGGGGGCGTCACCTGCGGCGAGAGCGACCACTGGGGCTTCAAACCGCTGGAGCGCGACCACCCCACGACGGTGCATGACGTGCATGCGACGGTGATGAAACTGCTCGGCATCGAGCACACGAAGCTCACCTGGCGAAACAACGGCATCGACCGCCGCCTCACCGACGTTCACGGCCACGTGATCGGCGGGATCCTGTCCTGACGATTCGTGGCCAGCTCCATTCGGCGGGACGCGTCCCGCCTCCGCGAAACGCGGCTCGGCTGGGATGATCCAACGGTCACCATGTAGGAACTCCCACATGGTGACGGTTGGATCATGGTTTTGCGGGGGGCCTGACGCGAACCCCGCTTGGATCAGCGAGGTTCGCGGTGCCCCCATTGTCACGCCTTCGGTGGCTGTGAGTCGGTTGGCGGTGTGACCGGTGGGTCACCGCCGGCGCGATGACATTTGCGATTCAGGGGTACGATCACTTCTTTCAGTGTCGCCTCACCAGCACCCCCAGTCGGTCGCTCGCCGCAGACCGCGGGCCATAGTTCCGACAAATTGCCGTCGGTTTCGCACGTCGGCAATGCGAGTTCCCGCCGCTACGAGCGACGCCGGCCGGAGAAGACGCCGCTCTACAAGATCGTCGCAGAGCGCCTCGAAGGCTGGCTCGAGGATCGGGCGGTCGCTGAGCAGCCCGTTTCGGCGCACGTCGAACGGGAACTGTGGTCATACCTCACCTGCGGCATCCTCTGCTTCGGATTCCGCAGGGCACGCTGTACGTCGTGCGGGCAGGGTTATGTCGTGGCCTTCTCATGCAAGGGCCGCGGCGTCTGTCCCTCCTGCAACGGCCGGCACATGGCCCAGACCGCCACACATCTCGCCGATCACGTCATCCCGCCGGTGCCCGTGCTCGCGCTCCTCGACCGCGACGTGCCGAGCTACTTTCGGAGTCTTGAGCGCTTGCTGCGATACTGCGCCAGGCCGCCCTTTGCACTGGAGCGGCTCTCCGTCCGGCGAGGTGGGGACGGCCGCATCGCCCGCGTCCGCTATGTGCTCCCCCGACACTGGTTCACCATTTGGGCGGCCAACTGGGTCGGCCCGGGCGCGGGCGGAAGTCCACGCGCCCGGGGGCCAATGGCGTCGTCGAACCTTCCCTATTTGAGTTCCTCGACCGGGTCGCTGACCTCGTGCCGCCGCCGCGCAAGCACCGGCATCGCCTGCCGACTTGAAACAAGCCAGGCGCCTTTGCACCCAATCACAAGCTCAGGCCCGCCGTCACGTCACTCGCGATCGGGAACGTCGGCAAGCGGCAAGAGGCCGCGACGGGCGGGCATACGGACGACGGGCGCGTTACAGGAGGCTGCTGCGACGCGACTCACGCGACCCAAAAGCCCCGCTCCCACGATACGTCGCGGATTGCATGGGCAAAGCTGATGGCTCGGGTGGGGGAGGAGTTTCCGCTGCAATGCCCGGGGTGTGGCGGCGACATCCGGCTCAGAGGAGACGGTCGGCAGGAGCCGGCTCACTTCGAACCGGAGGTTCACAAGCGGGCGAAGGCCACGACGGCTTCGCCCGCGTAAAGTCAGCCCCTGACACATCTCGGCGAATCGCTCGAGCCTCCGCCAGTCTCGCCGGCCCTTGGACCGCCGACCGACTGGGAGGCGCTCGTGCAGGCCGATGACGACCGGGCAATCTTTCAGGCGTCGCCCGACGAACTGCCCGTGATCGACATCCACAGCCTCTGACCGCATTCCATGCCACGGTGCGGACGGCCCGCGAGAAGAGCGGTTTCAAGGCCGGTATACGCCCACGATAAAAATCCGGCCTTGAGCGTGGATAGGAAGTTCCTCGGCACCTCTAAAGAGAGCCGCGGCGATCGCTGCTGCGCGGAACTTGCGATTCCCGACTTTCGCGCTCGATCCCGAGGTGCGCGCCGCAGCCGGTAAACCTATGTGGCTTGCGGCAGCAGACGCCGCCCGCAGGAGAGCCAAGGCAGGCTGAAACCTACCCTACATTCAGCACACGGCGTGCCGAACAGGAGTGGCTGCGGCCTCTTTTTCCTCTTTTTCGTCCGGGGCCCACGGTATTTGCATTCGCGTTGATTATCGGATAAGATAATTAACGCTTATGAAATATGAAGATTTGACCGATCTCGCTGGCGGCCTGGTCTGTTTCGACCTTCCGCTCTTGGTGCAGGCATTTCCTGATCGGCGCCCAGCCGTTCTCCTCCAGCTTTCCCGCTGGGCGACGCAGGGAAAGGTGATTCCTCTCCGCCGCGGCGTGTACACGCTGGCGGATCGCGCCCGCAAAATCCGTCTCGATCCGGCGCTGCTCGCCCAGCATCTGTGCAGGCCTTCCTATCTGAGCGGACTCTGGGGCCTGGGCTTCCATGACATGATCCCCGAACGCGTGGTGGTTCACACCAGCGTCACGCCCCGCCTTCCGACGCGTTTCGACAATGCCTGCGGGGCTTTCGAGTACCGGCATATCAAGCAGCCCTGCTTTTTCGGGTACGAGCAGGTGGCCTACGGTGGCAGCACCATTCTGGTGGCCCGTCCCGAAAAGGCCCTGCTCGATCATTGGCATCTTTCGGCCGGCGAGTGGACCAGGGATCGCCTTGCCGAGATGCGCTATCAGAACATGAAGATCGTCGATCACCGGCGCCTGCAGGAATACGCAGCCCGGTTCGAACGGCCCCGGCTCACTCGAGCCGTCGAGCGTTGGATGCAGCTTGCGGAGGAATGCGACGATGGAGAAGTGATCCTGTGAAGGAACAAGCCCTCAGCCTCGTTCGCGATGCCGCGGATCGCGGACAGGCCCTGAACACCCTGCGGGAATACCTGCAGGCCCTGGTGCTGCGATCGTTTCATGAGTCGGAGGCCTTTCGGTGCCTGGCCTTTGTCGGCGGCACGGCCCTGCGGTTTCTCCACGGACTGCCCCGGTTTTCCGAAGACCTCGATTTTTCGCTCGTGTCGCCCGATGGGTACGCCGGGCAGGTCTGGATGGCCAAGCTGAAGCGGGATCTCGCGCTGGCCGGATTCACGCCGGAGGTGACGTGGAACGACCGCAAGACCGTGCACACCGGGTGGGTTCGCCTGCGCGGCCTCCTGCATGATGCAGGTCTTTCTCCCATGGCGGACGAGAAGCTCGCGATCAAGGTGGAGGTGGATACCCGTCCGCCGGGAGGCGGCCGCTGCGAGCGACGAATCGTAACCCGCCACCTTTCCTTCCTCCTGCAATACCACGACCCCTCCTCGTTGATGGCCGGAAAGGTGCATGCCCTGTTGGCTCGCCGCTATGCCAAGGGCCGGGATTGGTACGACCTCGTGTGGTATCTATCGCAGCGGCCTCCTGTCGCGCCGAACCTGACGCTCCTGCAGAACGCTCTTGATCAGACCCAGGGGGCCGATCGCGTCGATGCCCGACGATGGATGGAGGAGGTGAGGGACCGGTTGCTCGCGATGGACGTGGAGGCTCTCCTCGAGGATGTCGGGCCATTCCTCGAGCGTCCGCGGGATGCGGCCCTGATCACCCGGGAGAATCTGTTGGGACTGCTCGATCGCTAGCAGCGCTGCACTTTTCGACCGGCGTTCACAGTGCCGGAATCCGAACGGTGGGAGGAGTCGAGGGCGCAGGGCGGCACGTTGCACTGGGCCACCCGCGATCTTCTCGGCGTGCTCGGCGGTGGGCTCGCGGCTCTCGCGATCGTGGGAGCATGGATGCCGGGGGGCTTGGTCGTGCGGCTCGGAAGCCCGTTTGCAGGCGTAGCGGCCACGCTCGTGGGCCTGGGCCTCGCCCTCGTCGGATTCCTGCGTCCAGTCCGCGGATATCTCGCCCGGGCCCTGGCGGTCGGTGCGATCTCCGAGACCAGTCGCCGCACGACGCTTCGCAACATGCTGCTTGCGGCCTGCCTTGCGGGAGTGTCGCTCATGGGAAGCTGGGGCTCGATCCAGTGGGTCGTGAAGTGGGCGATCGCGCTTGACCGGTCGGCGGTGGCCGCCGGGGCCGCCCCCGCCTGGCACGTGAAGGAGACGACGCAGATCGTGATGGGCGTTGGCGCGATCGTGGGCTCCATTCTGGTGGCACTCGCGGCAGGGCGCTTCGGCAGGCGGATCGTCTACGCGGCCCTGTGCCTCGCGTCGATCGCGAGCATTGCCTGGCTGTACCTCGGCTCGACGACGTATGGCGGCACGTTCCTTGCCGCGGCCACATTGGCAAGCCTTACGACCGCCGGCTTCTACGGGTGGTATCCGCTCGTGCTGCCCGAGCTATTTCCTACGGCCCTGCGGACTACGGCCCAGGGCTTCGCCTACAACTTCGGCCGCGTGCTCGCGGCGATCGGCTCGCTGCAGACGGCGCCGCGATCGTTTGGCTCATTCCCGAAAAAAAAGGCCGCCCGCTGCCTGAGTGACGCAAACCGCTGCGGGGATTTTCCGCCCCAGCTCCACCGACCGCCGGCCGCGAGCACTACGGCCGGCTCCATGACAACGGCCGCACCACGCTCCTCGCTGGGGAGCTCTTCGCTGGACTCCGTGATACCGGAACGCCCGTCACGGTCGAGAAACTTCTCGCTCCGTTGGTGCCCCGCGACATCCTCTGCGTGGGCCTCAACTACAAGCAGCACGCCGCCGAGAGCAATGCCGAGCCGCCGGCGCACCCCGTGCTGTTCATGAAAAACTCGGGCACACTGCAGAAGCCAGGCGATCCGATCGTGCTGCCGCGGGAAGACGTTCGCCACCTTCTGCCCGCTCGGGCCCGCGGTCGTCACCACCGATGAGATCACCGACCCCAACCGACTGGCGATCAAGACGATCCTGAACGGCCAGACGCTCCAAGACTGGAACACGAGCGACATGATCTTCGACGTGCCGACGCTGATCGAATTCCTCTCGGCGAGCATGATCCTCGAGCCGGGCACGGTGATCCTCACCGGCACGCCGCACGGCGTGGGCTTCGCCCGCAAGCCACCGGTGTTTCTCAAGGCCGGCGACAGCGTGACGATCGAGATCGAGAAGATCGGCAGGCTCACGAACCCGGTGGTGGAGGAGTCGGTCGCGTGAGCGGCGGTCGTTCGGGTGGTCTTCCTTATTGGTCGCCCGATTCCCTGGTTCGTTGGAGAAGTTGTCCGTGCCAAAGACTTTCTCATCGATGGCTTTGAGCCACACGGATCGCTCTCGCCTGTCGAAAACGGTACTTTCGCGGCTCGCGGGCCGCTCGTCAGCTCGGGATTGGTTGCGAAAGTGCCATTGGCCGGGCGATCAATGGTGGCACTTCCTCTTCATTTTTGGAGTCGAAGCCATCCCAACTGGGAGAGCTTTTGAAAGATGGCGCGGGCGAACACCAGTTCGCCGCCGGGGCTGAGGTGCACGCCGTCGGTGGCGCTGACCAGGTGCGATTGGCTCAGGGGCCGGGTTTCCCAGGTGGCGATGCCATTCCCGTCACGCCCTTTCAACTCCGTGACCAGTTGGTTCTTGAAAGCCTCCTCCATGGCGGATGCCATGTCCAGCACGGGCACCTGCTCCGCGGCTGCGATCTCCGCAATCAGGGCATTGTTGTCATCCAGGTGCACCCAGGCGGTTTCAGGACCGGCCGGATTGGGCAGTACGGCATATTGCAGCAGCAGGACCTTGGCGCCAGCCCCCTTGACCTTCCGCACGATGGTTTCCAGGTCGGCTTTCACATCGGCGGGCGCGCGTTTCTGCCCCGCGTCATTGCCTCCCAGCAGGACGATGGCGACCTCGGGTTTCTCGTCGAGCACGTCGCCCTGTAGTCGCTTGACCGCCCCCGCGCTGGTGTCGCCGCCGATCCCCCGGTTCACGACCTGCACCAACCCCGGCCCCTTGGCGGCATCACACATCGCCTCGAGGATGAAGGACCATTTCATGTAACTGGCCAGGTTCGGCTGGCCGGTGATACTGTCGCCAAGACAAACGATCTTTATCCGTGACTCTCCCTGTTTCTGGGGCCGGTGCCCAGCCGTGTGTTGTGTCTCCTGCGCGTGCAGGTCGCACGCCAGGGCCATCGCTGTCACTGTGTGCAACCAACGTTTGGCGAGCATGTCGAACTCCTTTCAAGCGTCAACGGATAGGTCGGCCAGCGTCGCTCCGGCAAGCGTCGGCCGAGCGGATTGGATCATGAGGAGCAACCACCGGAGTTGGTCAGAAGCCTCCCGCGTGAAGTCCATCAAGGCAGACGCCGACGCGCAACGTAGTTCCCAGTCCGCGGCAGAGCAACGGGGGGGTCGAAAAGCTCCGCCGGTCACGGCGTGAGCGTGGCGGCCAGGCCGTCGGGCGAGCGATTGGAGCGAATCGCATGGTGGCAGGCCCCGCTCATCCCGGTCCTTCTCTCGAACAACCGCCACGACCGCTGAGGCGCTCATGAGCCGCATGTCGTTGGTTCGAGAGGCTACCCGCGATGGCCGTGGGCGGCGGCCCGCTGGTCGGCATGGTGATTGTTGTGCCAGCCCTCGCGGTGCGAGAGCAGCGCCACGAGCTAGTTGTTGCGGCTGTTGTCAGTGATCTCGTAGTTGCGATAGCCCCAGACGTGGGCCGCCGAATTAAGAATTCCCGGTCAATGGCACTTCGGCAACGGTCTCCCGGCTGACCCTCATCTCCCGGGCCAGCCGGTCGAAACCCTCCCCTGCCTTCCTCCGGCGGTCGACCTCGGCTCCAGCATTGCCTCGTATTTCGGGGTGCGGTGCAGCGAAACCACGACGTTGCGGCGGCCTGGCGGCGCCTTTCCGAGCATTGTCCAACGGTCGGTATTCAGGAACTCCCGCATGGTGACCGTTGGATCATGGGTGGCGGGGACTGCCGCTCAGGAAAGCAGTTCGTCGATCGCCTCGATGAGCCGAGGAACGTCGATGTCGCTGCGAGCCGGATCGAAGTCATTGCGGAGCACGGAACCAAAAACGCTCAGGCGAACGATGCCCCGGTCGCGGCACAAAGCCACCACGCGGTCACGATCGAACTGGATTGGCAGTTTCTTGACGTCGGTAACCATTCGGCCGGCACCAAGTTGGGGGCAGCGTCAGTGTTTTGGATTCCGCTGGCCGGCCTGGACCTCACCGCCGGGGCGACGGTCAAAAAACTGGCACTCAAGGGAGGCGAGACCTACAGCGGCGACGCGTCGGGCGGACTCCAGCCGGGTCAGCCGTTCGCGTTTCTGCCGGCAAAGCCGCAATAAACCCACTCCGGTTCGGCTCCTGGATGGAATTGCAAGGCATGCGATCGTGCAATGCTAATTGCAGAGCGCAGGAGAGTAGCCATGACACGGCGGCACAACAACGGTTTTTACGCTTGACGAATTATAGGTCGTGATCGTGATCATCGGCACGCTGGTAGCGATCTTGCTGCCCGCGGTGCAACGGTCCGGCTATGCTGGCGGTTATAACAATCCGCTCGCCGCGATCCGCGCGGCCACCCCGGTCCTCTGGAGCCTCTGCCCTTGGAAGCCACAGCCCGCGATTTTCTCGTCCGCCTGCTCGAGACCCCGAGCCCGTCCGGCTACGAACAGCCGATCCAACGGCTCGTCCGCGACTACCTCTCCGGCGTCGCCGACACCGTCTCGACCGATTCCCATGGCAACGTCATCGGCGCGAAGAACCCTGGCGGCCAGACGCGGATGCTCCTCGCGGGCCACTGCGATCAGATCGGACTGATCGTCCAATACATCGACGGCGACGGCTACATCTCCGTGCAGCCGATCGGCGGCTGGGATCCGATGCAGCTCGTCGGCTCGCGGGTGACGATCTGGGCGGCCGGCGGCCCGGTGCCGGGCGTGATCGCGCGGAAGCCGATCCACCTGCTCACCGACGAGGAGCGGAAGGTGGTGCCGAAGATGAAGGATCTCTGGATCGACATCGGCTCGTCCGACAAGGCCGACGCCGAGAGCGTCGTGCGCGTGGGCGATCCCGTCACGTTCGAGCTCAAGTTTCAGCCGCTGCGGGGCAACCGGGCCTGTTCGGTGGCGATGGACGACAAGATCGGGCTCTGGGTCGTGCTCGAGGCGTTTCGGCGGGCGTCGCAGGCCGGCCCCCTGCCCTGCGCGCTCTATATAGCGTCGACGGTGCAGGAGGAGATCGGGCTTCGCGGGGCGCAGACGAGCTCGTATGGCGTCGATCCCCATGTGGCGATTGCAGTCGACGTGACCCACGCCACCGACTGCCCGACGATCGACAAGAAATCGGAGGGCGACATCGGCCTCGGCAGGGGGCCGGTGGTCTATCGCGGTCCGAACATGAATCCGCACGTGGTGCAGCGGCTCGTCGACGCGGGCCGCGACCGCGGCATCCCGATCCAGCTCGCGGCCAGCGGCCGGGCCACGCCCACCGACGCTAACGTGCTGCAGACGACGCGGGCCGGCGTGGCCACGGGCCTGGTGAGCGTGCCCAACCGCTACATGCACTCCGCGGTGGAGACGATCTCGCTCGACGACGCCGACCGGGCCGCCGACCTGCTCGCCGGCTTCGTCCGCGGCCTCGAAGGCGGCATCAACTGGGCGCCCTAAAACGCGAGCCGCAATACGCGAGCCGGGGGGAGTCGGGTGGACCCGACGCGAGTTGACGTATCCTCGTCTCCGAAGCGGACGGTCCACCCGACTCCCCCCGGCGGCCCCTGCCAAAACGGCACGGCACCCCAGCCCGCCAAAGCGACGACGCCGTTTTTACCCGCGATAGGCGCCGGTCCCGCTGCTTTGGCACGCCGGTTGCTTCCTTTTGGGCCAAGCCGTTCAATGGCTGCCAAAACCGCATTCCCTCCGTCCATCCACGCCCCGCACCCCTAAGGAGTTTTCCGTGGCCAAACAAATGGTGTTCGACGATGAGGCCCGTCAGCCGCTGCTCGCCGGCGTCTCGAAGCTGGCCCGCGCGGTGAAAAGCACGCTCGGCCCGCGGGGCCGCAACGCCGTGCTCGACAAGGGCTGGGGCTCGCCGAAGGTCACGAAGGACGGCGTGACCGTGGCCGAAGACATCGACCTCGAAGACCCGTATGAGAATCTCGGCGCCCAGCTCGTGAAGGAGGCCGCCAGCAAGACCAACGACGTTGCCGGCGACGGCACGACCACGGCGACGGTGCTCGCCGAGGCGATCTTCCGCGAGGGCCTCAAGATGATCGCCGCGGGCGCCGACCCGATGGCGCTCTCCCGCGGCATCCACAAGGCGGTCGAGGCGGTGGGCAAGTCGATCCTCTCGATGGCCACGCCGATCAACGAGAAGAACAAGAAGGAGCTGATGCAGATCGCGACGATCGCCGGCAACAACGACCCGACGATCGGTAACGTGCTCTCCGAGGCTTTTCTCAAGGTGGGCAAGGATGGCGTGATCACGGTCGAGGAAGGGAAGCAGGCCGAGACGACGGTCGATGTCGTCGAGGGTATGCAGTTCGACCGCGGCTTCCTCTCGCCCCACTTCGTCACCGACGCCGACTCGCAGACCTGCGAGCTCGAAAATCCCTACATCCTCCTCTTCGAGGAGAAGATCTCGAGCGCCAAGAACCTCGTGCCGCTCCTCGAGGCGATCAGCAAGGCGGGCAAGCCGCTCGTCATCATCGCCGAGGACGTGGAGGGCGAGGCGCTCGCCACGCTCGTGGTCAACAAGCTCCGCGGCATCGTGCAGTCGGTGGCGATCAAGGCTCCGGGCTACGGCGACCGCCGCAAGGCGATCATGGGTGATCTCGCCGTGCTCACCGGCGGCCAGGCGATCTTCAAGGATCTCGGCATCGCCCTCGACGCGGTGAAGCTCAGCGACCTGGGCCGGGCCAAGAAGGTGATCATCGAGGCCGAGAACACGACGATCGTCAGCGGTGCCGGCACGAAGGCTGCCATCGACGGCCGGGCCAACCAGATCCGGGCTGAGATCGAGACGACGACGAGCGACTACGACCGCGAGAAGCTCCAGGAGCGGCTGGCGAAGATCGCCGGCGGCGTGGCGCAGATCAACGTCGGCGCCGCGACGGAGACGGAGATGAAGGAGCGGAAGGCCCTCATCGAGGATGCGAAGAGCGCGACGCAGGCGGCGCTCGCCGAGGGAATCGTCCCCGGCGGCGGCGTGGCCCTGCTCCGCAGCGAAAAGGCGATCGAGAAGCTCGATGTCGAAGGCGACGAGAAGCTCGGCGCCGCGATCGTGAAGAACTCGCTCCGCTATCCGCTCGAGGCGATCGCCGCCAACGCCGGAGTGGACGGCCCGGTGGTGGTCAACCGTGTCCGCCACATGAAGGGCAAGAACGACGGCTACGACGCCGACAAGGAGGAGTATTGCGACCTCGTGAGCGCGGGTGTGATCGACCCGGCGAAGGTGGTGCGCACGGCCCTCCAGAATGCGGCGAGCGTGGCGGCGTTGTTGCTCACGACCGAGTCGCTCATCACCGAGATCCCGAAGGCCGAGGAAGAGGCCGGCGGCGACGGCCATGATCACCACGGCATGGGCGGTGGCATGGGCGGCATGGGCGGCATGGGCATGGGCGGCATGGGTGGCATGGGCGGCATGCCTGGCATGATGTGACCCTGAACAGATTCATCAATTGCAACTTTTTCTACCTTTTTGGAGAGCATTTCTCATGGCTGCAAAGAACCTGAAGATCCGTCCGCTCGATGACCGCGTGGTGGTCGAGCCCGTCGAGGCCGAGGAGCGGACCGCCGGCGGCATCGTGCTGCCCGATTCCGCCAAGGAGAAGCCGCAGCGCGGCCATGTCGTTGCGCTCGGCCCGGGCAAGCTGCTCGAGAGCGGCCAGCGGGCCACGCTGACGCTGTCGATCGGCGACGAGGTGATCTACGGCAAGTACTCGGGCAGCGACATCGAGGTCGACGGCCACGAGGTCAAGATCCTCCGCGAGAGCGACATTCTCGCGAAGGTTCTGTCTTGATATCCGGTTCCTCCATTTCCCATCCCATCCCCTGAACACCAACGCCTCACCGAGGAGATTCCAGTCGTGCCCAAGCAACTGATGTTCGACGACAACGCCCGTGCCAAGCTGCTCAAGGGAGTTGAGAAACTCGCCGGCGCCGTCGCCGTGACGATGGGCCCGACCGGCCGCAACGTCATCATCGACAAGTCGTTCGGTGGCCCGACCGTCACCAAGGACGGCGTGACGGTGAGCAAGGAGGTCGATCTCGAAGACGCCTTCGAGAACATGGGCGCGAAGCTCGTCAACGAAGTGGCCTCGAAGACCTCCGACCTGGCCGGCGACGGCACGACCACGGCCACGGTGCTCGCGCGGGCGATCTTCCGCGAGGGCACGCGGATGGTGGCCGCCGGAAGCAACCCGATGGCCGTTCGCCGCGGCATCGAGAAGGGCGTGGCGGCCGCGGTGGGCCGGCTGATGGAGATCGCCAAGAAGGTCGATCGCCCCGAGGAAGTGGCCCAGGTCGGCGCCATCAGCGCCAACAACGACCGCGCGATCGGCGACCTGCTTGCCGAGGCCCTGCAGAAGGTGGGCAAGGACGGCGTGATCACGGTGGAGGAAGGCAAGACCACCGAGACGACCGTCCGCTTCGTCGACGGCATGCAGTTCGACAAGGGCTACATCTCCCCCTACTTTATCAACCGCACCGCCGAGATGGACTGCCAACTCGACGACGCGCTGATCCTGATCCACGAGAAGAAGGTCTCGAGCCTCCGCGACCTGCTGCCCCTGCTCGAGAAGGTGGCCCAGTCGGGCAAGCCCTTCCTGATCATCGCGGAAGACATCGACGGCGATGCGCTGACGGCGCTGGTCGTCAACAAGCTTCGCGGCGTGCTCAACATCTGCGCGTCGAAGGCGCCCGGCTTCGGCGACCGCCGCAAGGCGATGCTCGGCGACATTGCCACGCTCACCGGCGGCACGCTGATCAGCGAGGATCTCGGCCTCAAGCTCGAGAACCTCGATCTCTCGCACCTCGGTCGTGCGAAGACGATCACGGTCGACAAGAACGAGACGACGATCGTGCAGGGCGCCGGCAAGCAGGCCGACGTGCAGGCACGCGTGCAGCAGATTCGCAATCAGATCGAGGCCACCGAGAGCGAATACGACCGCGAGAAGCTCCAGGAGCGGCTCGCCAAGCTCACCGGCGGCGTGGCGATCGTGTCGGTCGGTGCCGGCACCGAGGCCGAGATGAAGCAGAAGAAGGCCCGCGTCGAAGACGCCCTCCACGCCACTCGTGCGGCTGTCGAAGAGGGGATCGTCCCCGGCGGCGGCGTGGCCCTGCTCCGCTGCCGCGAGGCGGTCGAGAAGGCCCGGTCGCAGGCCAAGGGCGACGAGAAGATCGGCATCGACATCGTGCTGGAGGCGCTCGAGGCCCCCATCCGTCAGATTGCCGAGAATGGCGGCATCGACGGCTCGGTCGTGGCCGACGAGGTGGCCGGCAAGGACATCCACATCGGCTACGACGCCAACAAGGGCGAGTATGTCGACATGCTCAAGGCGGGCATCATCGACCCGGTGAAGGTGGTCCGTGTGGCGCTGACGAATGCCGCGAGCATCGCCGGCCTGCTCCTCACCACCGAGGCGCTCGTGACGAACGTCGAGAAGGACGATAAGAAGCGGAAGGCCGAGGGAGCGGTGCGGTAACGCTCCCGCGCCTCATGTCCCAACCACGCGACTTCTACGAGGTGCTCGGCGTCGACCGACGGGCGACGACCGCGCAGATCACGGAGTCGTATCGCAAGCTGGCGATCCGTTTTCACCCGGATAAAAACCCGGGCAACGAGGAGGCTGCCGACCGCTTCAAGGAGGCGGCCCGGGCCTTCGAGGTGCTCTCCGACGAGAACCTCCGCGCCCGCTACGACCGCTACGGTCACGCCGGCCTGCAGGGCGGCCCGCAGCACGAGTTCAACGACATCTCCGACATCTTCGAGGCGTTCGGCGATCTCTTCGGGGGCGGCGTGTTTGGCGACGCCTTCGGCGGCGGCGGCCGCCGGCGGGGCAACCGGCCGCGGAAGGGCCGCGACGTCTTCTGCACCGTCTCGCTGTCGCTCCTCGACGCGGCCCGCGGCGCCACGAAGACGGTCGAGTTTTCGCGGCACGAGGCCTGTGCGACCTGCGACGGCAGCGGCGCGAAGAAGGGCACGAAGCCCGTCCAGTGCGACTATTGCGGCGGCCGCGGCCAGGTGATCCAGCAGGCGGGCGTGTTTCGGCTGCAGACGACCTGCCCGGCCTGTCAGGGGGCCGGCAGCGTGATCCGCGAGAAGTGTCCGGATTGCGGCGGCGACGGCCTCACCGAGGAGCACATCGAGCGCCGGGTGACGATTCCCGCCGGCGTCGACCGCGACGTGCGGGTGCGGCTCGCCGGCGAGGGGGAGCCGGGCGCTAGCGGCGGCCCGCCGGGCGATTGCTACTGCGTGATCGAGATCGAGGATCATCCCTTTCTCACCCGCGACGGCCGCGACCTGCACTGCGAGGTGCCGATCACGTTCAGCCAGGCGGCGCTCGGGGCCACCGTGGAGGTGCCCACGCTCGACGGCCCGAAGCCGCTCGAGATCAAGCGGGGCACCCAGGCGGGCGACGTCATCCGCGTCCGCGGCTTCGGGATGCCGGAGGTTCGTGGCCGCGGCATCGGCGACCTGCATGTGCACGTGCACGTCGAGGTGCCGAAGACGCTCTCGCCGAAGGCGGAGCAGTTGCTCCGCGAGCTCGCCGCCGAGGAACAGAAGGCCGTGAGCCCGAAACGATCCAGTTTTTTCAGCCGTCTGGCGGAGTATTTCCAGCCGCACGATGACGCCGGCGCGGCCAGCGCCAAGCAGGAGGAAGCATGACGATGGATTCTGGACAGCAAGAGGGACACGAGCCACACGAGGAGTCGGCGGAGCGGCAGGCGCCGTCGGCCCGCCCGGAGCAATTGCCCCAATTGCTGAAGGACGCCGAAGACCGCCTGCTCCGCACGCAGGCAGAGCTGGAAAACTTCCGCAAGCGTTCGCGGCGCGAATATGAGGATGCCCAGCGGTATCGGGAGATCGACCTGCTCCGCGACCTCCTGCCGGTGCTCGACAACGTGCTGCGGGCGATCGAGGCGAGCGAGAAGACGGCCGACGCGGAGAGCCTCAAGTCGGGCTTCCGCATGACGGCCCAGCAGATCGAGAAGCTGATCGCATCCCATGGCTGCAAGACGATCGAGACCGACGGGCAGGCCTTCGACCCGGCCGTCCACGAGGCGATCCTGCAGCAGTCGGTGCCGGACGCGAAACCGGGTACGATTGTGGGAACGGCGAGCCGCGGCTACCGGCTGCATGACCGCGTGGTCCGGCCGGCCCAGGTGATCGTGGCGAAGGAGGAGTGACCGATGCCGACCTACGACTACGTCTGCGACGGCTGCGGCCATGCGTTCGAGCTGTTTCAGTCGATGACCGACAGCGTGAAGAAGACCTGCCCGAAGTGCAAGAAGCCGAAGTTGCGGCGGCTGATCGGCGCCGGCGGCGCGATCATGTTCAAGGGGTCGGGCTTCTACAAGACCGACTACCGGAGCGATTCCTACAAGAAGGGTGCCGCGGCCGACAGCGGCTCGTCGGGGAAGTCGGACGGCGCGAAATCCGAAGGCGGCAAGAAGTCGGACTGACCACGCGAGAGCCACATGCCACGCTGCCCCGTCTGCGATGCCCACGTCGACCTCGAGAAGACCCCGACGGTCCCCTTCTGCAGCGACCGCTGCCGGCTGATCGACCTCGGCCGCTGGCTCGACGAGGCCTACAGCGTGCCCGACGTGAAGAAGCCCTCCGACGACGAAGAAGTCGAGTAGGGTAGGCTTCAGCCTGCCAAACGTAGACCGCTTGAAGTAGACCGCTTGCTCCGCAGGGGAGTTCGCCCGGAGTCAGGCATGACAGGCTGAAGCCTGTCCTACTCGCGGTTAGCAGCCTCCCTGCCGGCGCGTATACTCTTCCCCACCATTCAAGAACTTCCCGAGGACGCCCCTATGGCAACCGCCGACACCCCATCCCGCGATCATGGTCGCATCGTCCACGAGATCCAGTGGAGCGAGGCCCTGCCCTGGTGGATTCTCTTTCGGGCCGCCGGCACGGCCTTCGCCCCGACGGTGATCCTGCTCGCCCTGCTCGGGTCGCTGGCGACCTGGGCCGGCTGGTCGATCGCAGACAGCCTCAAGCTTGCCGGCGGCGATGCCGCGGCCGATGCGATCCTCGATGCCGAATTGGCCGGCGGCGGCGGTGGCGGGCTCGTGATCCCGTCGCCCGGTGGAGCGGCCGGCCTGTCGCCGGCGCTCACGCCGAGCCGCCAGGTATTTCCCGCCCTCCTGGGCTTCGTCGAGCGGCTGCCCGCGCCGGTGTCGGATCTTGTGCGGCTGCTTGGCATTCCATTCCGGCCGTCGGCGTCGCTCAAGCAGATGGGCGGCGCGCTTGCGCGGCTTGGCTGGTTCGTCCTCGTCTGGTCGATCTTCGGCACCGCGATCGCGCGGCATGTTGCGCTCAAGCTGATAGGCGAAGAGGCGCCCGGGCTCGTCGGCTCCGCGTTCTACGGCGCCCGCAAGTGGCTTTCGGCCTTCAACTCCGTCGTCTTCGTGCTGCTTGGCATCGTGGCCCTCTCGATTCCGGGCGCCCTGCTCGGGTTGCTCATGCGAACGGAATGGGGGCTCGCCTTCGCCGGCGCCGTTTGGCCGCTCGTGCTCGCCGGCGCTGTGGTGCTCGCGATCCTCGCGATCGGGCTCGTGGCCGGCTGGCCGCTGATGGTGGGGTCCGTGGGCGTCGAGCGGGGCGACAGCTTCCAGGCGATCTCGACCGCGTTTTCGTATCTCTATCAGCGGCCGCTGCACTACGCGTTTTACGCGATCGTGGCGCTTGCCGTGGCGATTCCGGCGCTCGCGGCCGCCGGGCTCTTCGCCGATGCGACGAGCACGCTCGCGCTCTGGGCGGCGAGTTTTGGCATGGGACACGACCGTACCGCGGCGGTGCTCGAGGGAATGGGCTCGGCGGCAGCCGACGCCCCCTGGGGACTCAAGGCCCTCGGGTTTTGGGGCCGCGGGCTCGAGTCGCTCTTGGGATCTTTTGGCTGGGGCTATTTCTGGGCGATCGCCACGGCCGCCTACATGCTCCTGCGGCAGGATGTCGACGGCACCGAGCTCGACGAGGTCGTGATCGACGAGCCGGGCGAGATGGCAGGCTGAAGCCACACTGGGGGCAGGCTGAAGCCTACCCTACTTTGGCAGGCTGAAGCCTACCCTACTTGAGCCAGCGGCTCACGAGGGTGGCGAAGCCGCCGAGAAGTTCGCCGCGGCTCACCACCGCGTCGGCACCGGCCGCCTGCGCCTGGGCAAGACGCTCCTTCGCCACGTGCGGCCCGAAGGCGACGAGCTTGGCGTCCTTCGCCGACGCCGCCCGCTGGGCCTCGATGAGCCCCCGCACGCGGGTCACGACGACGGCCGGGTCGCCCGGAACCGTCTGCAGGTCGAGGAGCATGAGGTCGTAGGGGCCGCCGGGAGGCGCGTCGTCGAGGCTGCGGAGCGTCTCCACCTGGGCCGGCAGCGGCCGCGCGAGCCCCGCGATCCGGCTCGTCGAGAGCAGGTCGGGCGATACCAGCAGGATGCGAATCGGTTCGGTCATGGGTGGCATTGTACCCGGCGAAACGGACGGAAGCCCGACGCGCGAGCGAGGAGAGTTGGGGCGTGTAAAGCGGGTCGGGTGGCGGCGGCGGCGGTGGGAGTGGCGGGCGGATGGACCTTGCTTGCGCTGCGGGCTTCCGTGGGCTGCGGGCCCTCGTTCGTCGTCCGTTTACACGGCTTCGGGGCCGCGGACTTCGCGGTAGAGCTGCACGGCGTCCACGATCGGCACGACGAAGATCCGTGCCGCCGGGGCGTCGGTCGGCCCGAGCGCGGCTGTGATCGCGTCGAGCGCGCGGTCGAGAAAGTCGTCGTTCACGGCGATTTCGATCACCGTCTGCTGCACGAT
>JBIIOK010000205.1:0-3527 GCA_044336985.1 Pirellulales bacterium
CGATCGGCACGACGAAGATCCGTGCCGCCGGGGCGTCGGTCGGCCCGAGCGCGGCTGTGATCGCGTCGAGCGCGCGGTCGAGAAAGTCGTCGTTCACGGCGATTTCGATCACCGTCTGCTGCACGATCGGCCCGGGGCCACGCGGGTCGTCGTAGCCCTGTGCGTCGCAGACCGTCAGCCGCGTAACGTGCGCGGCGGCGAGCGTCTGCCGCACCACCTCCAATTGCGCTGGTTTCAGGACCGCGATCACCAGTCGCATGATGCCGCCTCCGTTCCGGCGCGACGCGGCATCATGGTCGCGGCAACTCGAGGCTCGCGTCGAGCACCTTTTTGACCCGCGCCTGGAGCTCTGTCAGGTGGGCCCGCGAGTAGTCGTCGAGCTTGACGTCGTTCTTCGCGAGGAGCGTGCCGATCCGGGCGTCGAGGCCTCGCAGCTGCGCCGCCGCAATCGCCTGCGCGTCTGGAGAGGCCGGGTTCGAGCCCATGGCGAGTCCGCCGAGCCGCGAGACGTAGGCCCGCTGCAGCGAGCGGCGGAGGCTCGCAATCGCCGGCTTTCTCGTGGTGTAGTCGCCGGCAGCCGTGGAGTCGACCTCGGCCATGATCGCTTTCGTGAGCCGGTCGAGCAGTTCGGCCGTGGTGAAGGCGTCCTGATCGGCGGGCACCTTCAGCTCGCTATCGCGGATGCGGGCGAGCGTGAGCGGGTCGAGCAGCCGGCCGAGCACGCGGTCCTGCCACATGAGCATCACCTCGTGGACGGGATAGTCGTCGCGGTCGGCGTCGCGGGTGCCCCAGTGGAGCCAGCGGCTCGCCACGAGCTGGTTGTAGAGTTCGGGCGGGTAGGAGAACGGCCCGGCCGCGAACATCTGCTGCTCCAGCAGCGTGAGTGCGTCGCGCTGCTGCTTCGCATCGACCACGCGGAAGGGAGACGGCGCGTTGGCGTCGCCCTTGTGGCTCCGGGAGACGTGGAGCCCGCCGATCAGCCGCGACGCGTTGAACATCGCCTGGCCGTGCGCGGCGAGCAGCACGCCGAAGGACTGTCGCACCCGCTCGTAGCCCCCGCCGGTGCCGTCCTTCTCCTTCGCCGTCATCCGCTCGGCGATCCGCGGCATCACCTGTGCCACGAGCTCGGCGCGGATCTTCGCGAATTCGAGCGGGTCGCTGCCGAGGTCGAAGCGGTTGGAGAGCGGGTCGGGATCGCCATACTCGGTGTCTTCGTCGGTGGCGTAGGCGAGCGCCGGCTCACCGGAGCGGGCGGCGATCTTCTCGAGCTCGGGCAGCTCGGCCTCGGGGGTGCCGCCGGGCAGCGGCTTGTAGCCATACTCGATCGCCCAGAGGTCGTAGGGGCCGAGCTTCGCGGCGTAATAGTCCCCCTGTGTCCGCCCCTTGGGCACGATGTTCACAGGGATGTAGTCCATCACGCTCGTGCTGCCCCCCGACTGCGCGGTCTTCACGGCGTCGTTGAAGTCGGCGAGCGTCCGGAAGGCGCTGCCCTTGAAGTTGTGCCGCAGGCCGAGCGTGTGGCCGACTTCGTGCATGGCGACGAGCGTGAGCCCCTGCTGCACGAGCTTCTCCTTATCCGCCTCCGAGAGCGGCTCGGCCCCCTGCGCAGCCAAGGCCGTCGCCGCCAGCGCCGTCTCGCGGGCGTGGCCGTCGAAGAGCCGACAGGCGCCGCCGCAGCAGTGGCCCGCTTCCGCGCCGCGGCCGCCGCCGGTGAGCAGCGCGACTGATTGCGGCGTGAACGTCTCGTATTCGGTCCGCCAGAATTGGAGGAAGTCGCCGTCGAAGATGATGTCGGCGTCGAGGATCTGACCCGTCCGCGGGTTCACGCGCGAGGGCCCCATGGCGAAGCCCGCGCCCGCCGTGATCCAGCGGAACGTATTGTAGTTGACGTCCTCGGGATCCCAGTCGGTCACGTCGGGTTGCTGGCGGACCTCGATGGCCGTCGCGAACCCGGCCTTTTCGAACGCCTCGTTCCAGGCCTCGATGCCATTGCGGATCGCCTGGCGGTATTTGAACGGCACCGTCTTTTCGATCCAGAAGACGATCGGCTTCTTTGGCGGTGAGACGGCCGCGGCCGGGTCGGCCTTCTCGAGGTTCCAGCGATTGATATAGCGCACGAAGCGGTCCTCGTCGACCTTCTGCGAGAAGTCCTTGAGGGCCGTGACGAAGTAGCCCACGCGGTCGTCGGCGAGCCGCGGCTCGTAGCTGTTTTGCGGCAGCAGGCTGATCGAGTAATGGACGTTCACGGTCGCGCCGCGGGTGTCGGGCACGGTGTCGATCCGGGCGGTGCCGCTCGATCCGTAGGTGGCCGCCACCTGCAGCTCGACGTTGTCGGGAAACGCCTTCACGCGCGACCAGGTCGAGCGGTCGCGGGCGAACGAGAAGCCGGGCAGCGTGGCCGAGATCTGCGGCAGGTCGGTGAGGAAGATCGGCGCGAGGTCGATCACCGGCGCGCCCGAGGGCGCGAACGTGGCGATCGGCACGCTGAAGAGCACGCTATCCGTGTAGGCGAGATCGACCGCCTTCTCCTCCGGGCTTCCCTTGTCGGCGAAGAACCGGACGTTGCGGCGAACCACCTGGATGTTGTCGTCGATCCGGCGGAACTGCCAGACCCAGTCGTCACCGTCGCCCCAGCTCATGCCGCCGAGCACCGAGCGCTCGCCGATGCCACGGGCGATCGAGATCAAGACGAAGAGGTCCTTGCCGAGGACGGCGTCGGACAGCTCGGCGTAGACCTTGTCGTCCTTGCGGTGGAGCGGGATGAGGCCCGGAAGCCGCGCGGCTTCCTTGAGCAACACGGCGAAGGCGGGCTTGCCCCCCTTCCCTTCCGGCTGCTGCGGCTGGCCGTCTTTCGCCGCGGTTGGCTGCTGGGCGGGGGGCGCGGCGGGCGGAGCCGGCGGGTCGGCCTGTTTCGAGGCCGGTTCGGCGGCCGACGGCTCGTCGGCCCGAGCCTCGATCGCATGAACGAATCCGACCGCCACGAGGGCCGCCGCGATCCACCAGCCTGCCCGCCGACGCTCTGCTGTGCCCGTCACTCGATTCGCCATGCTTGCTCCCGCTGCGTGTCTGGTTATGTGCCGCGAGTGCAGCGTAGCATCGGGACGGGTTCGCGACCAATTTTGGGCGAAGTAGGACGGGCTTCAGCCTGTCTCCCGTAGACCGCTTGCTCCGCAAGCGGATCCAGATCCGCTTGCGGAGCAAGCGGTCTACTTGACGAAGCGGTCTACTTGACAGGCTGAAGCCTGTCCTACTTGGTGAACGGAAAACATGCCTGCGGCTTCTCCCCAAACCCCCGGTTCGATCGAGCGCGTGTGCGCGGCATGGCTCGGCGCCGACCCGATCCGCCATGCACCGCTCGCTGGCGGCGGGTTCAGCGGGTCGGCAGTGCACATGGTCGAGCACCTGGCGACAGGCCGGAAGTATGTGCTCAAGCGGTTCCCCGAATCGGCGTCGGACGAACGGTGCTCCTGGGTGCATGCGCTCATGCGGCATCTACGCGCGGCGGGCATCGAGGTCGTGCCGGAGGT
>JBIIOK010000241.1:0-2639 GCA_044336985.1 Pirellulales bacterium
ACCTGGCGACAGGCCGGAAGTATGTGCTCAAGCGGTTCCCCGAATCGGCGTCGGACGAACGGTGCTCCTGGGTGCATGCGCTCATGCGGCATCTACGCGCGGCGGGCATCGAGGTCGTGCCGGAGGTGATTGAGCGCTGTCCCGCGGCCCCGGCCGAGAGCCGGACGTGTGTCGGCGATGGCGAAGGCGGCCGGTGGGAGCTCGTGGCTTTCATGCCCGGTCGCGCCACCGAGCGGCCGACGGCTAGGCAGGCCGCAAGTGCGCTCGAGACGCTCGCGAGGCTCCACATCGCGGCGGTCGGGATGGCCGGTGTGCCGGCGCGAGGCCCTTCCCCGGGCGTCATCCGCCGCCGCGAGCAGGCGCGGCAATTGATTGCGTTTCCCTGGCGGCAGCGGCGGGCCGCGATGGGGATGGATGCCGATGCCGTGGTGGTCGCGCAGTTCGACGCAGCGATCGAGGTGTTTGATCGCGCAGGCGGATGGCGAGCGATTGAGCGCGTGGCGGCTGCCGAGGCGGAACCGCTCGCGCTGCAGCCGGTGCTGCGCGATGTCTGGAGCGATCACGTGCTCTTCGCCGATGGCGGCGAGCGCGTGTCGGGCATCGTCGATTACCATGCCGCGGGCATCGATTCGCCCGCGACCGATCTGGCGCGACTGCTCGGCAGTTGGTCGCTCGCGGGAGATCGCCGACAGCTGTCGCTGCTCGACGCCTGGCGGGACTCGCTCGATGCCTACGAGCGGGTGCGGCCACTTGCGCCGGCGGAGCGCCGGCTCGTGCCGTGGCTGCATGCCACGGGCGTGATCTTCGGTCTCGACAACTGGTTTCGCTGGACGCTCGAGGAGCGGCGCACGTTCCCGGACGCCGGTCGCGTGCACGAGAGGATCGGGCGGCTCGTCGCAGCCCTCGGTGCGGCGATCGCAGCAAAGTAACACGGAAGCCCGACGCGCGAGCGAGGGGAGTTGGGATGTTTTTCGCGGGGCGGGTGGGCGCGGCGTTGGTTCGAGTGGAGGGCGGATGGACCTTGCTTGCGCTGCGGGCTTTCGTGAGTTACATCACAATTGACCGCTGGAAATCGCAGCCGTTAAACTTTTTTCCGTTAGATTTACCAGTAGCAGACCTCCCCAACCCGCCTCGGCCCGTGATGCTGCGAACGCCCGCCCTTCCCTTCTTGTCCGCGATCGCCTGGCTACTGGCGGCGGGCGTGGCGTGCCCGGTCGTGGCCGGTGGACAGGGGCTGGGCGGCCCCGTCGACCCGCTGGCGACGATCGCGGCCGGGCTCGGCAGCCCCATCGACGTGGAGGCCGTGATCGAACAAGGCCAGGACGGCGGCCCCGATGTGCTCGCCGTCACGGCGGTGCTCGAGGAGGGCTGGCACCTCTACTCCGTCGAGCAGAAGCCGGGAGGGCCGAAGGCCACCAAGATCGTCGTCGCCGAGGATTCGCCGCAGGCGCCGGCCGGGCCGTTTCAGCCGGATCAAAAGCCGCACGTTCGCACCGTCGACGATGTTCCCGGTTGGAAGGGGCTCGTCGTCGAGGAACATTCCGGCAGGGTGACCTGGCGGGCGCCGCTGGCCCCGAGGCCTGCCGGCAAGGCCGACGCAGTGCACGGGACGGTCAGCGTGCAGCTCTGCCGCGATAACGCCTGCACGCCCCCCGAGACGCTCTCGTTCACCGCCACTGCCAGCACGGCCGCCGCGGGCAAGGCCGCCCTCCCCGCCGGCTCAGGCACGCTCAAGTCGATTCCACCGGCCGCCCACGTGCCAGATCGGGCGCACGTGAAGATCGAGGCGTCGTTCGGGCCGTCGCGGCCCGGCATGAATGGCCGGCGGGTCTGGCCGCTTCTCCTGCGGCTCGTGCCGGAGGATCACTACCATCTCTATGCTCCCGCGTCGAAAGACGATTCGGCCGTCGGCCAGGGCAAGCCCACGATCGTGTCGTTGGCCGCGAGCGACACCGTGCGGGCGGCCCGGCTCGCGACGCTCGAGGCAACCGTGTCGGCCGACAAGGAACTCGCCGCCGTCGAGGCCGTGGATGGCGCCGTCGCGATCGAGGTGCTGCTCGAACCCGTCGGCGATGCGGCCGACGCCGCCGCACGAAAGATCGAAGCGATCCTCGGCTACCAGACCTGCACCGATTCCGCGTGCGACCCGCCGTCGGCAGCGCGGCTCACGGCGACGCTGCCCAGCGACGACGATCCAATGACGGGCAAGGTGGCCTTCGCCGCGGCCCGCTACGCCGAGGCGGCCCAGGCTCCCGCGACGATCGAGCCGCTCGTCCGCGAGCGGCCCGGCCGTGCGAGCATCTCGCAGGCCCCCGCCAGACTCGCTGCGGCGTCCACCGCGGCCCCCGGCATCGCGCTCCCCACGGCGCTTCTGATGGGACTGGCCGGCGGGTTGATCCTCAACCTGATGCCCTGCGTGCTGCCGGTGCTCGGCCTGAAGCTCATGTCGTTCGCGCAGCAATCGGGCCGCGCGCGGCAGGAGGTTTTCCAGATGAACCTCTGGTATTGCGCTGGCCTCTTCGCAGTCTTTTTCGTGCTCGCCACCGCGAGTGTGGCGGCCAACATCGGCCTCGGCAGCGAAAACCTCGCCTGGGGGGAGCAATTCACGTCGACGCGGTTCAACGTCACGATGGCGGCGA
>JBIIOK010000068.1:0-13219 GCA_044336985.1 Pirellulales bacterium
GGCCGCGACGACTTCGTCCGCGTCGGCGCCGACGGCCGGCCCGTCGATGGCTCCGGCAAGAAATCCTCCGCCGAGACGCTCCTCCACTGCCTCATCGCCGAGCTCGTTCCCTCGCTCGGCGGGCCGAAGGTGGGCGCGGTGCTCCACACGCATTCCGTCTGGAGCACGCTCCTCTCGAAGGCCGACCTCGCGCGCGGCAGCCTGCGCATCGAAGGCTACGAGATGCTGAAGGGGCTCGACGGCATCGCGACGCACGAGACCTTCGAGGAGGTGCCGATCTTCGCCAACAGCCAAGACATGGTGGAGCTCTCCAGCCGGATCCGCGCGCGGCTTTCGCAGGCCGACTGGAGCAACCCGCAGCGGCCGCCGGTGCATGGGCTCCTGCTTTCGGGCCACGGGCTCTATACATGGGGCCGCGATCTCGCCGACGCCCGCCGCCACATCGAGATCCACGAGTTTCTCTTCGAAGTGGTCGGCCGCGGCCGCCTGCTCGCTTCCGCGCACACCCATTCCTGAAGGAGTCATCGATGGCCATCGTGACCGTGCCCTCCGCCGGGCGGCGGATTGCCGACCCCGCCGAGATCAAGACGTTTCTCGCCGACCACGGCCTCGACTACGACGTCTGGCCGCTCGCCGACCGCGTCGATCCGGCCGCCCCAGCCGAGCGAATCCTCGAGGCCTACGCCCCTGAGATCGAAGAGCTCAAGCGGCGGGGCGGGTTCGTCACCGCCGACGTCGTCGACGTCTATCCCGACACGCTGAACCTCGACACCATGCTCGCCAAGTTCAACAAGGAGCACACCCACACCGAAGACGAAGTTCGGTTCATCCTGCAGGGCCGCGGCGTCTTCCACATCAACCCCGGCGACCGGCCCGTCTTCGGCATCGAGGTCTGGGCGGGCGACATGATCAGCGTGCCGATGGGCACGCGACACTGGTTCGACCTCTGCACTGACCGGCGGATCCGCGCGATCCGCCTCTTTCAAGACATGAGCGGCTGGACGCCCCACTATATTTCCGAAGGCGTGCACGCGGGCTACGAGCCGCTCTGCTTCGGGCCGGCGTGGGTCGCCCCGACGGGAAGGTCGGCATCGTGATCGTCTTCGGAGGACGGGGCATCCTGCTCGACGTCGAGGGCACGACGTCGTCGATCTCATTTGTGTACGACGTGCTCTTCACGTTCGCGAAAGAGCACGTTGAGAGTTTTCTCGCCCGGCATGCCGGCGATGAAAACATCAAAACCTTGGCCGCGGCGCTCGCGGCGGAGACCGGCGCCGACGGAAGCGATCCCCGGCGGCTCGCCCTCGCTGCGATCGACCTCATGAACCGTGACGTGAAGAGCACGCCGCTCAAGGCCCTGCAGGGGCTCATCTGGCGCGGCGGATTCGAATCGGGAGAGCTCGTCGCGCATGTGTTTGACGACGTGCCGCCGGCGATCGAGCAGTGGAGCAGCTCGGGGCTCGACGTGCGGATCTATTCGTCGGGCTCGATCGAGGCCCAGCGGCTCTTCTTCGGCCACACCGCCGCCGGCGACCTCACGCCCCAACTTCGCGGCCACTACGACACGACCACCGGCCCGAAGCGCGAGGCGGCAAGCTACGCGAAGATCGCCGCCGACATGGGGATCGCGCCGCGGGAGATTCTTTTCGTGAGCGACGTCGGCGCGGAGCTCGACGCCGCGCGGCAGGCCGGCATGGCGACGGCGCTGGCCATTCGGCCGGGCAACCGCGAGCCGGGCGGTCTGCTCGAGCACGAGTCAATCGAGTCATTTGCCCAGATTACCGTTTGATCACCGTCTGACGACGGTTGCGGGGAGGGAGCCCGATGCCAGCTGACAATCATCCGCCGCGCGACGTCGCCTGCTCGGTGGGCGTGTCGACGGCCGAGCAGATCCAAGACGCGATCATTGAGGCCGCGGCGAAGGCGCGGGCCGGGCTCGCCGGTGGGGCTGCGGACCTCGCCGTCGTCTTCGTGTCGAAGGATTACGAGAGCGCGATCCGGCCGGCCATGGAGGGGCTCGCCGACGCGATCGGCGTGCCGACGCTGATCGCGGCCACCGCGGAGGGTGTCGTCGCCGGCGACCGCGAATATGAAACGGGCCGGGCGGTCGCCGTCTGGCTCGCGCGGCTGCCGGGCGCGGAGATCGTGCCGCTGGCCCTCGAATACTCGCAGTCGGTCGATGGCGGCATGTTCATCGGCTGGCCCGAGCGGCTGGAGGACGATTGGCCCGCCGATGCCACGCTCCTGCTCCTCGCCGATCCCTTTTCATTTCCGGTGGACCGGCTGATCACGCGGCTCGCCGACGATCATCCCGGCGTGCCGATCATCGGCGGCATGGCCAGCGGCGGCTACTCGCCCGGCACGAACACGCTCGTCGTTGACCAGCGGTCGTATGACTCTGGCGCCGTCGGGGTCGTGATCGGCAACGCGAAGATTCGCCCTGTCGTCTCGCAGGGCTGCCGGCCGATCGGCAGGCCTCTGGTGATCACGAAGGCGGAGGAGAACCTGATCGTGGAGCTCGGCGGCCGCCCCGCGCTCGAGCGGCTGCGGGAGGTCTATGCCGAGCTCGGCCCCGCCGATCGGGAGCTCGTGAAGACGTCGCTCCACGTGGGCCGCGCCGCCAGCGAATACACCGACCAGTTTCGGCGGGGCGATTTCCTGGTGCGCAACGTGCTCGGCGCCGACCCCGATATGGGCGTGCTCGCGATCGGCGATGCCGTGCGGGTCGGGCAGACGGTGCAGTTTCACGTCCGCGACGCCGGCACGGCCCACGAAGACCTCGTGGAGTTGCTCGGCCGCGACGAGGTCGCCGGCTCGAACCCCGCCGGTGCGCTCGTCTTCACCTGCAACGGCCGCGGCAGCCGGCTCTTCGCCGATCCCCACCACGACGCCCGCTGCATCGCCGAACGCCTCGGCCCCATCCCGACGGCGGGATTTTTCGCGCAGGGCGAGATCGGCCCGATCGGCCGCCGCAACTGCCTCCACGGCTTCACGGCCAGCATCGCGCTGTTTGAAAGGTAGACCGCAAAGTAGACCGCTTGCTCCGCAAGCGGATCTCGAAACCGCTTGCGGAGCAAGCGGTCTACATTGCAGGCGGTCTACTTTGACGCTGTCTACAAGTACGGCGAAAAGAGCCGGGCGATGCCGTCGCGGAGCCGCACCGGGATAGAGCGGCTGTCGACCTCCGCGAGCGTCTTCTGCCGGGAGCGGCCGATGACGTCGGCGATGTGGCGGTCGATCCGTGAGGCGAGATCGCGGTCGTAGGTCTCGACGTTGAATTCGAAGTTGAGCCGCATGCTGCGGTCGTCCCAGTTGCCGCTGCCAAACATCGCCCACGAGCCGTCCACGACCATGAGCTTGGTGTGGTTGAAGGGCGGCGGCGACATCCAGACGCTGCAGCCACGGCCGAGCACCTGCCAGAGCATTGCTGTGGAGGCCCAGCTGACGAGCGCGAGGTTGTTTTGATCGGGCAAGACGATGTCGACCTGCACGCCGCGCATCGCGGCCACGTCGAGCGCCTGGCAGATGGCGTCGTCGGGCAGGAAGTAGGGCGTCATGATCCGCACCGTCTTCTGTGCGGCGGCGAGAGCGCCCACGAGCACGAGCTTGATCCGGCCGATGTCGGGATCGTCGGGTCCGTAGCGGACGCCGCGTGCCAGCGACGTGCCCGCGAAGGCGAGGTCAGGCGCCCACGGCCCTTCGCGCAGGCCGCCGGCGGCGGGGTCGACGAGCTGCTCTCCCGTGGCGAATTCCCAGTCCTCGACGAAGACCTCCAGCAGTTGCGTGACCACCGGCCCGCGCAGTTCGAAGTGCATGTCGCGAACCGGGTGACTGGGCTTATGGGCGAGCCAGCAGCCGTCGCGGATATTCAGGCCGCCGGTGAAGCCGATCCTGCCGTCGATGACCATGATCTTCCGGTGGTTGCGCAGGTTGGCGTAGGGGAAGTAGACCGGCACGCTCGTGGGCAGAAACCGCTCCGCCCGCACTCCCTTTCCCGCGAGCACGCCGACGATCGACGGAAAGGTGTAGGTCGACCCGATGCCGTCGATCAAAACCCGCACGTCGACGCCCCGCTTCACGGCCCGCGCGAGCGTGTCGGCGAAGATCCGGCCGGTGGCGTCGTTGTCGAAGATGTAGCTCGCCAGGCCGACGCTCCGCGTGGCGGCGTCGATTGCGGCGAGCATCCGTGGGTAAGCCTCGTCGCCGCCGGCGAGCGGCTCGATCGCATTGCCGTCGACGAGCGGCCGGTCAGTGACCTGCCCGACGAGCGTCTCGAGCGACCGCAGTGGGGCGTGATCCGGGCCGATCGCCTCGGCCAGCCGGGCGGCGCTCGGCACGGCGCCTGCGAGCTCGTGGGTGACTGTGCGGGTGCCGGCCCGCAGCCGGCTCGCGCGGGAGCGGATCCGGTTGACGCCGAGCACGGCGTAGGCGATCGCGCCGAAGACCGGCGAGAGCCAGATCAGCCCCACCCAGCCGATCGTGGAGCGGTTGTCGCGCTTCACGAGGATGGCATGGGCCGACGCGGCCACGTTGATCGCGATGATCGACCACGCGAGCACGTGCGGCCAGAGCACGAGCCACCAGCGCCACGCCGTCGAGATGAATGTTTCCATTGGCTAGTAGGACAGGCTTCAGCCTGTCAATTCTTCAGCCTGTCAGTTCTTCAAAACACATTCGGCACGAAGCGGCCGCCGCGGCAGCGCTTCAAATAGTCGAGCGCCGCCACCTGCCCCGTCGTCTCGAGCGCGTCGCGGTAGACCGGGTCATGAAAACCCTCGATGTCGATGCTGCCTCGCCAGCCGCACATTCGCAGCGTGCTGATGAGGTCGGTCCAGTTCGTGTCGCCGAAACCGGGCGTGCGATGGTAAACGTAAGGCACGCCACCGCGGATGCCGTGCTCGCGGACCACGTCCCACAGCAGCGTCGCGTCCTTGCCGTGGATGTGCCAGATGCGGTGGGCGTAGCGGCGCAATTGCGGCAATGGATCGACGAAGCTCACGATCTGGTGGCAGGGCTCCCATTCGAGGCCGATCGCCGGGCTTTCGACCTCGGTGAAGATGGCGTCCCAGGCCCGCGGCGTATGCGCGATGTTCCAGTCACCGCTCTCCCACGTGCCCCGCTTCTCGCAGTTTTCAAACGCGATCCGCAGGCCGCGGTCCTCGGCTCGCCGGGCGAGCGGACGAAAGACCTCACCAAACCGTCCATACGATTCCGGCACCGGCCTTCCGGGCACGCGGCCGGCGAACCCCGAGACGATGTTGCAGCCGAAGAGCGACGCTGCATCGATGAGCCGCTCCCAGTCGGCGACGGTCTCCGGGCTCGTGAGCGGATTGCCGTAGACACCGATCGCGCTGATGCGGGGTGGCAGGCCGCCTTCGGTTCCCGGCGCCGCGGCGAGCGTGCGGGCGATGGCCGCCGCGAGCCCCTCCACGTCGAAGTCCCCCACGCTCCGGCCAAACGCGATCTGGAAGGTCTCGAACCCCAGCGGGATGAGCTGGGCGATCACGTCGGCCGTGCGTTCGTGGGCGGCGACGAGCGTGCCGATCCGGATGTCGTCGTGGGCTTGCATGGCGAAAGATTACGATACCCTCGGCCTCGGGGTACAATTCTCTTGCGATGAACAAGGCGTTCGTTCGATGAACAAGGCGTTTTGCAAGGAGCCCGATTCCGCGGTGCCGCCGCGTTGCCCGCGTTGTGGCAACGAGGGCGCGCAGGTGGCAGCCGAGACGCTCCTGGCCCACGTGGCCCCCGCCGTGGCCGAATCGCTTGGCGAGCCGGCCTATTTCTGCGGCACGGGCGCCTGCGACGTGGCCTATTTCGACCTGCTCGAACGGTCGATACCGGTGGCCGAGTCCCACGGCCTCTTCTGGCCGAAGGATCCGCACGGCCCCCTCTGCGCGTGCCACGGGCTCACGGTGGACGACGTCGATGCCGATCTTGCGGAAGGCGTGCCGGCGCGGGTGCGGGCGGTCGTGCAGCAGGCGGCCCGACCGGATGCCGCCTGCGCCACCAAGAGCGCCGACGGCCGCCCCTGCGTGGCCCGCGTGCAGAAGCACTACCTGCGCCGCCGGTCGGAGCTGGGCGGCTCGCCATGAGGCTCCTCAGCTGGAATATCCACAAGGGGATCGGCGGCCGCGACCGCCGCTATTCGCTCGCGCGGATCATCGACTGTATCGAGGCGGAGAATCCCGATCTCATCTGCCTGCAGGAAGTAGATCGGCTCGTCCGCCGCAGCCGGTTCGACGACCAGCCGCGGCTGCTCTCCCGCTACTTCCGCTGCCACTCGGTCTTTCAGGCCAATGTGGCGGTGGGGGATGGCGCCTACGGCAATCTCGTGCTCTCGCGGTGGCCGGTCTCGAGCCGGCATCGGATCAGCCTGCGGCACAACTCGCGTAAGCCGCGGGGCGCGCAGCTGCTCGTGGTCGATGCCCCGGAGGGGCGGCTGCACCTCGTGCACACGCATCTCGGGCTCGCCGAGCAGGAGCGGCAGTGGCAGGTGCGGCGGCTGCTCGGCCACATGCTCTTTCGCTCGGCCGATCGGCATCCCACGGTGATCGTGGGCGACTTCAACGACTGGCGCGACACGCTCGCCCCCGCGGCCCTCGCGGCGAATGGATTCGCGCAGGTGACCGCACCGGCGGGGCGGTTTCGCACGTTTCCGGCGTGGCTGGCGATCGGGTCGCTCGACAAGGCGTTCGTGCGCGGGACGATCGAGGTGCGGCATGCCCGCGTTGTGCGAACGAGCCTCTCGAAGCGAGCGAGCGACCACCTGCCGCTCGTCGTCGATTTCCACCTAAAGTAGGACAGGCTTCAGCCTGTCAAAAGTAGACCGATTGCTCCGCAAGCGGATCTCAAAACCGCTTGCGGAGCAAGCGTTCTACTTTCAATTGCCCTACTTTCCAACGGGCCGGATCGCGAGCACCATCGCCACTGAGAGGATCGCAAGCAGCGCGAATCCTCCGAAAATCGCCGCGAGCGAAACATCCGCATCCCGTAGCACGCCGAAGCCCCAGTCGGCGAAGCCGCCGCAGCTGATGCTCGCGAGATTCATGATCCCGTAGCCCGTGGCCCGCTGGCTCGGCCGGGTGATCTGGCAGAGGATCGGCATGTTGTTGCAGTCGAAGAAGCCCCAGCCGAGGCCGAAGAGCACGAGGCAGGCGATCGCGAAGCCGAGCGTGCCCGCCAGCCCCACGCCCACGAGCGCTGGCAGGAAGAACGACATGCCGAGGGCGCTCGTGTAAATCCGTCCCCGGTCGGTCGACTGCATGAGCCGATCGGCGAGCCAGCCTCCGGCGACCACGCCCACGAGCGACGCCAGCTGCACGAATAACACGGCCGACACGCCCGCCTGCCCCTGCCCCAGGCCAAACTTCTCGCGGAGGATGTCGGGCATCCAGTCCTTCACGACCCAGCCGGCGATCGCTGGCAGCGTGAACACGGCCACGAGCAGGAGGAACTGCCGGTTCCGCAGGAGTTCTCCCACGGCCGCCCCAAACGTCGGCTCGTCGCCGGCCGCCCGGCCTCGCGGCGGATCGCGCAGCAGGAAGAAGAGCGGCACGGCATAAACGATGCCCGCGATCCCGCAGGCGGCGAAGGCCAGCCGCCAGCCGAGTGCCGGGTTGTCGGCCACATAGCCCGAGAAGCCGCCGAGGATCACGCCGGCGTAGATGCCCGTCTGGTGGATGCCCACCGCCCGCGACCGCGTCGAGCCGGTGTGGAAATCGGTGATCAGCGCGAGCGCGGCAGGAATATAGAAGGCCTCGCTGATTCCCATGATCGCGCGGGCGGCGACGAATGCCTCGAACGACTCGACATAGCCGGTCACCCAGGTGACGGCCGACCAGACGAAGAGGCTCGCCACGATGACGAGCCGGCGGCTGGTGCGGTCGGCCACGTAGCCCCCCAGCGGGCTCAAGATCGCGTAGACCCACTTGAACGACCCGAGCACGATGCCCCAGTTGGCCCGCGTGGCGATGTCGGGGATGTCGGCCATGATCGACGGCTTCATCGCCGCGAGCATCTGCCGGTCGAGGTAGTTCAAGAGCGCCACCGGCACGAGCAGCGCGACGACGATCCAGGCCAAGCGGCTCACGCCGGGCGAACCGCGTTCGTGCGAGGAGTCAGAAGGCGGCGCGTGATGCATGCGGGACGTATGATATCAACCACGAGCCCAAAAGCCCCTCGCGGCAGCGAGCGGGATGACGCGGGCCATCACCATGCGGGCATTTGCATCATCCGACGCTTCGCACAATCCGGCATTTGCCCAACGGCCCCGATTGTGATCGCAACGCGTCATCCCACCTGCTTCCGCAGGGGGCTTTGGGTTCACTCGAGCGATTCTTCGGCGGCCTTGATCGTGCGGTCGATGTCGGCGTCGGTGTGGGCGATCGAGAAGAAGAGCGCCTCGTATTGGCTGCAGGGCAGATAGATGCCGCGGTCGATCATCTTCCAGAAGAAGTCGGCGTAGCGGGCCGTGTCGGAGAGGCTCGCCGTCTTCCAGCCGGTGACCGGCACCACCGCGGGCCCCTGCTGGAAGAACATCGTCATCATGCTGCCCACCCGCGCGACCCACGCCGCCACGCCCGCCTTCTCGGCTGCCGCGCGGAAGCCGGCCTCGAGCCGGGCGCCATGCCGGTCGAGCGCCGCATACGGCGGATGGTCGCGGAGCTCTTCGAGCGTCGCCGTTCCCGCCGCCACGGCGAGCGGGTTGCCCGAGAGCGTGCCCGCCTGAAAAACCTTGCCCGCCGGGAGCACGTGATCCATGACATCTGCGCGGCCGCCATAGGCGCCCAGCGGCAGACCACCGCCGACGATCTTGCCGAGCGTCGTGAGGTCGGGCGTGATACCGAGAAGCTCCTGCGCCCCGCCGTAGGCGAGCCGGAAGCCGGTCATCACCTCGTCGAAGACGAGTAGCGCCCCGTGCTTCGCCGTGAGCCGCCGGGCCGCCTCGAGAAACTCCCGCGTGGGCACGACGAGCCCCATGTTGCCCACCACCGGCTCGAGCAAGACGGCCGCGATCGCATCGCCCTGCGTTGCGAAAGCCCGCTCGAGCGCATCGGGCTCGTTGTATTCGAGCACGAGCGTGTCTTGCGCGGTGCCGGGGGTGATACCGGGGGAGTTTGGCACGCCGAGCGTCGCGGCCGACGAGCCGGCGGCCACGAGCAGGCTGTCGACGTGGCCGTGGTAATTGCCCGCGAACTTGATCAGCTTGTCGCGGCCCGTGAACCCGCGGGCCAGCCGCACGGCGCTCATCGCCGCCTCGGTGCCGCTGCTCACCATCCGCACCTTCTCGATGCTCGGCACGGCCGCGATGACAAGCTCAGCAAGCCGGCTCTCGGCCTCGGTGGGCGCGCCGTAGCTCGTGCCCGTGGCGAGCGCCCGTTCGACTGCGGCGATCACCCGCGGGTGGCGGTGGCCGAGGATCATCGGGCCCCAGGAGCCGATGTAGTCAAGATACGTGTTGCCGTCGATGTCGGTGAGGTGCTGCCCCGTGGCGCTCTGGAAGAAGATCGGCTCGCCGCCAACGCCGCCGAAGGCGCGGGCCGGTGAGTTCACGCCGCCGGGGATGAGCGATTTGGCGCGGGCGAAGGCTGCGTGGCTCTTGGCGAGCGCGGTGCGGGCGGGGGTGCTTGGCATGGCGAGGCTTCTGCAGGCTTTCTACTTGGCGAGCTACTTGGCGAGTTTTTCTTTGGCGGCTTCGACGGCCTTCGCGGTGTGGGGGCGTTTGGCGTAGAGTTCGATCAGCCCTTCGAGCAGCGTGCGGCGCTCGGCCAGGGACTTCTCACGCTGCGCCGGATCGGGGAGCGCCGCGGCCCGGGCGGCCAGTGCATCGGCTTGATTGAGAATGGCCGTCGTCCGCGCGGCGTCTTCCGCCTGCTCGCGTGCCGCCAGCGGCTCGAGCCGGTCGATCTGCCGGCGGACGAGGGCAAGCCAGAGCTCGTCGTCTTCCGTCTTGCTTGCGCCCGCGGCTGGATCGGCCGGCTTGGAGGCCGGCGAGCCATGTAGCGCGAGCAGCGCCTCGAGCACCTCGCGGCAGGCCGACGGGCTCTCCGCCTCGCGATCCATCGCGGCCCGGTAATCCCGCTCGATCGGCGAGAGCACGCGGCTGCCGAGCACGCGGCGGCGCGATCGCTTCTCGAGCGCGTCGAGATCGAGCGATTGCTCGAGTGCCTTCACCTCGGCGGCCCGGGGATCGCCGCCATGCCGTGCGAGGAAGAGCTCGATCGACGGACGGGCGTCGCGGAGGTCGATCTCGCTCCCCGCCACGTCGGCCTGGGCCTGGATCTGCTTGATCCGGCCGTAGACCTCGTCGGCCGTGAGCGGCTTGAAGAGCAGGTAGCCGCCGGCTCCGATCGCGGCGATGGTCGCCACCGCGGTGACAACCTGCCAGAACCGCTGCCGGTTGCGGTCGCGGGCGGCCCGCTCGCGGGCCTGCTTGTCGAGTTCCTCGACGGTCGTGAAGCGATTGCGAGCCGGCCGATCGACCACCGTGCTGGAGCTGGGCGAAAGACTTTTCTCCGCGCTGCTCGCGGCCGCGCCGGGCGCGGAAACCAGCGTCGTGTGGTGCGGGCGATTGCCGGTGAAGGCCTGCGTCGCTCCGATATCGCCAGCCGGGCCGGCCGTGGGCTTCTGCGCCCAGATGATGCCGTCGTCGGGCATCGTGTCGGGGAAATTGTCGACCGCGCCGGCGGGCGCCGGCGTGTGGGGCTGCGTGGCAGCGAACAGATCGACCTCGGCGGCGGCCTGCGGCGCGAGCGGCTTTTCTTGTGGCGGGGGCGTCACCGTCGGCGGCGCCTCTTCTGGGGCCGCATCGATCGCCGAGAGCAGCCTGCCGAGGGCCAGGGCGTTGGCGGGCCGCGCGGCGGGGTCCTTCGAGAGCAACTTGTCGATGATCTGGTCGAACGCCGGCGGTACGTCGGCCACGAGCGACGCGATCCGTGGCGGCGGCTCACGCCGCTGGCTTTCGATGACGTCGGTCACCTGCTTGCTCTGGAAGGGCGGCCGGCCCGCGAGCATCGCAAACATCACGAGCCCGAGGGCATAGAGATCGGCCCGGTGGTCGAGCGGCTTGCCGGAGGCCTGCTCCGGCGCCATGTATTCGGCCGTGCCCACGATGTGGCCGTGGGCCGTGTGGCCGGTGGCGCCAAACAGCCTCGCGATGCCGAAGTCGGCGAGCTTCACGTCGGCGAGCCGGAAGTCGCCTTCCGCGATGGCGCCGTCGGCGGCCAGGGTGCCGGGCACCAACAGGTTGGCGGGCTTGAGATCGCGATGGATCACGCCGTGGTCGTGGGCCACCTTGAGCGCCCGCGTGACCGCGAGCGCCACCGCGATCGCCTCCCGCCAGGTGAACCGTCGGCCCGACCGCAGCAATTGCTCGAGGCTCTTGCCGCGGACGAGCTCCATCGCGAAATACGGCTGCTCGTCCTCCTCGCCAAACGCAAGCAACTGCACGATGCCGGGGTGCCGCAGCCCTTTAAGCGTCTCGATCTCCGAGTTGAACCGCTTGCGGAGGCCGCTGTCGTCGGCGAGGTGGGCGGCGAGCAGCTTGACCGCGACCGTCGCGCCGGTGTTCGAGTCGGTGGCCTCGTAGACGGCTCCCATGCCCCCTCGCCCGAGGCGGCTGCCGAGTTTGTAGGGGCCCATCTGCTCGCGTTGCATCGTGTCAGTGTATCCTGCCGCCATGACTGCAAACCATTCCACCGTCGTCTTGCCGCGAACCACCAACCAGGCCCGCGGCCTGGCCCGTTATGGCATCGATTTTCTATCGCAGCCGGGGCCAATCGGCCGGGCCACGCTCGAGCGTCTCGGGCAGTTTCACCTCGATAGCGTGGGCTGCGGCGTGTCGGCGATCGCGCTTGCGGCCAACGCCCCGACGGTGCTCCGCCGCGAGGCGCTCGGCACCGCGCCGGCCGCGGGCACCCGCGGCGGCATCTGCTTCGGCTCCACGCAGCCCTGTGCGATCGAGAAGACCGTGGCGGCGAATGCATCGGCCGTTCGCGAATGGGATTCCAACGGCACGAACTTCGGCTACGACAAGGCGAAGGGGCGGACCGCCGGCGAATTCGGCCACAACGACTATTACCCCGTGGCCGTCGCCGCGGCCCGCGAGGCCGGGCTCGACGGCGATGCCACGCTCCGCGTGATGCTGCTCATCGACGAGATTCGCGGCCGGCTCGCCGAGGTCTTCGCGCTTAGGAAGTATTCGATTGACCACGTGCACCACGGCACGGTCGCCTGCGCGGCGGCCTATGCGGCGGCGCTCGGCGGCACGGAAGACCAGATCGAGTCGGCGATCGGGATGGCAGTGGCGCACTATGTGCCCTTCCGCGCGATCCGCGCCGGCCACCAGCTCTCCGATTCGAAGGGCGCGTCGGCGGCGCTGGCGGCGGAGGCGGCCGTGATGAGCGCGCGGCGGGCGCTTGCGGGCTTCGTGGGCCCGCAGGACGTCTTTCGCAATCCGCTCGCGATCTACCGGCTCAACCAGCCCTGCCCCGACGGCGAAAGCCCGTTTGACCTCGAGCTCGGCGTGGCGGGCGACTCCTTCGCGATCAACGCGATGCACTTCAAGCTCGGGCTTTACGAGCACCAGTCGGCCGGTGCGATCCAGTCGCTCGTCGATCTCTTCGGGGCCAGGCCCGCGGTCGCCGCCGATCTTTCGGCGATCCGCCGCATCCGCGTGAGGATCTACGAGCCCGCCTATTCGATCATCGCCGACCCCGCCAAGCGGTCGCCGAACACGCGGCAATCGGCCGACCACTCGCTGCCCTACATCCTCGCGAAGACGCTCTTGAAGGCCCGCGCGGCCCAAAGCCGCGGCGACTCGATCGGCTGGGAATCGCTGATGCTCCTCCCCGAAGACTATTCCGACTCGGCGATCGCCGACCTCGAGGTGAAGCGGCTCATCGAGCGGATCGTGATCGAGCACGGCGGCCGCGAATACGACGACAGCTATCCCGAGGGCATTCCCACGAGCGTGGCGATCGAGCACGAGTCGCTCGGCACGCTCGGCGGCGAGATGGTGCATTTTCCGCTGGGCCACGCCCGGTCCGATGCGGCCCGCACCGGGAGCATCGTGAATCTCAAGTTCGATCGGCTCGTGGCCGGGGCCGTGGATGACCCGGCCGGCTTGCGCGAGCGGATGAATCTCGCCGGCAAGTCGGCGGTGGATGTCGCCGAGCTTTACGCCTTTGCGATCAAGTAGGACAGGCTTCAGCCTGTC
>JBIIOK010000087.1:0-11012 GCA_044336985.1 Pirellulales bacterium
CAAGTAGGACAGGCTTCAGCCTGTCCTACTTACCGTCGCACGTCGATCACGCCGACGGCGAGGCGGCCGTCGGTGAAATAGGGATCGCCGCCGCCATTGCGGCCCTCGCGGTGCTGGTGAAACCGATCCACCCAGTAATAGCCGTCGAGCGCGCCGGCAGCACGGGTGTCGATGAGCAGTTTGTTGCGCTCGCGGTCGATGTCGGCGGCGATCCGATGGGTGATGCCGCCGGTCGTGCGACTGATCTCCACCCGCTCGTCGTAGGTCGCGGCGCCGAGCCAGAGCGGCTCGCGATTGCCGTCGAGCTCGGCGGATCGCCAGAATCGCACGTGGTGCCGCTGCTTCGGGCTGTCGCCCACCGGCTGCTCGAACGCGTAGTCCTGCTTGCGGCCCCAGAGGTAGAGATCGCTGACGGGCGCGTGGTCGTAGGGCTTTCGGAGCACCACATCGGCGGCGATCCGCACCGATGTGCGGAGCGTGATCGGGTCGGCCGCGTACCAGCCGGCGGTCGCAAGCACGCGGTGCAGTTCTTCGTCGGTGCCGATGAACGCGACGTTCACGGCGTCGCCGGAGCGACCGTCTTTCGTGGCGGTGGTCCGGGGCGCGCGGGCGAGCGCGGGGTGGCCATCGATCTGGCCTTCGGGCTCGTCGCCGCGGACGGCCGTCCAGCCAAGGGCGAATACAAGGATGCAGGCGGGCAGCGCAAAGGCTCGTGGCATGGGCTTGGGCTCCATCCGGTGAACGCCGATCGGCCTTCGGGCGGCCGTGGCGGGGGGGAGGGTAGAAAACCCGCGCGCAACGCTCAAGATCAGCGAGGCCGGGCTGTTGCATGGCGACGGCTGCTGCGGTTCTAGAGGGGGTCTGGTTCTTTCGGAAGCCCGCAGCGCAAGCAAGGATCAACCGCGATCCACCCCTTTACCTTCATGGAATCCCAAACTTGACTGACAACCCCGAGCACTCGTCGCCCCCGTGGATGTCGCGCTGGCTGGTCGCCGCCGGCATCTACAACCTCGCCTGGGGCGGCCTCACGGTTCTCTTTCCGCGGTGGCTCTTCGACCTCACGGGGATGGAGCAGCCGAATTATCCGTTCATCTGGCAATGCGTCGGCATGATCGTGGGCGTCTACGGCATCGGCTATCTCGCAGCGGCGCGGGATCCCATCCGGCATTGGCCCATCGTGCTCGTGGGCTTTCTCGGCAAGATCTTCGGGCCACTGGGTTATGCGATGGGCGTGCTGCAGGGGGATGTTCCGCCGGCCTTCGGCGTGACGCTGCCCACCAACGATCTTATCTGGTGGGTGCCGTTCGGCCTGATCCTGTACCGTGCCTGGAGGGCCAAGGCGCCGTGACGATTCCCGACCTTCTGCTCATGGCACAGGCGATCGCCTCGGGGGCGATGTGCGGCGTCATCTGGTTCGTGCAGATCGTGCACTATCCGCTCTTCGCGCGGGCCGATGGCCCGGCATCGGCGGACTACGCCCACGAGAACCAGCACCGCACGGGCCGCGTCGTGATCCCCTTCATGCTCGTCGAGGGGCTCGCGGCCGCCGCGATCGCCTGGCGGCCACCGACGGGCGTGCCACGCGCGCTCGCGATCGCCGGCGTGGCGCTGGTCGCGGTGCTCTGGCTCTCGACCGCGCTCGTGCAGATGCCGCTGCATGCGCGGCTTGGCCGCGAGGGGCACGCCCCGGCCGTGGTCGCCAGTCTCGTGCGATCGAACTGGCTGCGGACAGCCCTCTGGTCGGCACGGGCCGCGCTTTCAGTCTGGATGCTCCGGGCGGCGGTGTAGCACAATCGAGACATGGATACGCCCCTTCCCTCCCCCGCCATGCGTCATGTTCTGAACGGCCTGATTCCCGTCGACAAGCCGCCGGGGGTGACGTCGCGCGGCGTCGTCGATCTTGTGGCCAGGGCGTTGCGGATGAAGGCGGTGGGGCATGCGGGCACGCTCGATCCGCTCGCCGCCGGCGTCGTGGTCGTCTGCGTGGGCCATGCGACGAAGCTCGTCGATTATTTGCACGAGCTGCCTAAATACTATTCGTCGGCGTTTCTGCTTGGCCGGTCGAGCCCGTCGGACGATTTCGAGACGCCTCTCGAGGTCGAGGAGAGCCCCGTCGTGCCCACACGCAGCGAGGTCGAGGCGGCCCTCGCGGGTTTTCGCGGCGAGATCCTCCAGCGGCCCTGTGACTATTCCGCCGTCCACGTCGACGGCAAGCGGGCTTATCGGCTTGCGCGGAAGGGCCGCGAGATCGTGCTCGAGCCGAAGCGGGTGCGGATCGACCGCCTCGAGATCACTGCCTATGAATGGCCGCGGCTGGCCCTCGACGTGGTCTGCTCGTCGGGCACGTTCATTCGCGCGATCGGCCGCGATCTGGCCGAGGCTCTCGGCACGAAGGCCGTGATGGAGTCGCTCGTGCGGACGGCGGTCGGGCCGTTTACGCAGGCTTTGTCGCCTCCGCTCGATGCGATCACGCCCGAAACGGCCCGCGCCGCCCTCTTGCCAAGTGCCGCGGCGGTCGCCCATCTCGGAAGCGTGACGCTCGCCGAGGATCAGCTTGCCCTCGCGATCCGCGGTGGGCTCATCGATGTCGGCTCCCCTGCCCCGGCGCTTGCCGCCGTCGACGAGGCGGGTGAGCTCGTCGGCATCCTCAAACGGCATGAATCGGGCAGCCACCGGTTGCGGCCAAACTTCCACGGCCTGGGGTGATGGATCGCGTCACCCCACTCGCTTCCGCGAAGGGCTTTTGGGGGCGTCAGGCGAGGATTTCCTTGACCACGCGCTGCGGCTCGACGCCCGTGAGCCGCTGGTCGAGGCCCTGAAACTTGAACGTGAACCGCTCGTGGTCGATGCCCATCAGGTGCAGGAGCGTGGCATTGAAGTCGTTCACGTGGACGGGGTTCTCGACGACGTTGTAGCTGAAGTCGTCGGTCTCGCCGTATGACGAGCCCGCCTTCGCCCCTCCGCCGGCCATCCACATGCAGAAGTTCCGCGGATGGTGGTCGCGGCCATAGTTGTCTTTCGTGAGCGTGCCCTGCGAGTAGACCGTGCGGCCAAACTCGCCCCCCCAGACGACGAGCGTTTCGTCAAGCAGGCCGCGGGCCCGGAGATCCTGCACGAGCGCCGCGGTGGCCTGGTCGGTGTCGAGGCACTGGGCAGTCAGGTCCCGGGGCAGATTGCCATGCTGATCCCAGCCGCGGTGGAGGATCTGCACCGTCCGCACGCCCCGCTCCACGAGCCGCCGCGCGAGCAGGAGGCTGTGGGTGAAGGAGCCGGTCTTCTTCACGTCGTCACCATACATCTGGAGAGTCGCCTCGCTCTCGTCGGAGATGTCGACGAGGTTCGGCACGCTCGCCTGCATCCGGAAGGCCATCTCGTATTGCGAGATCCGCGTCTGGATGTCCGGGTCGGCATACCGCTCGAAGCCGCGAGAATTGAGTGCAACGAGCGTGTCGAGCGTGCGGCGGCGGTCGGCCCGCGTGACCCCCTCCGGATTCTGGAGGTAGAGCACGGGGTCACCGGAGCCGCGAAGGGCCACGCCCGTGAATCGCGTCGGCAGGAACCCGCTCGACCACATCCGCGTGAAGATCGCCTGTGAGGGGTTGATGTCGGGCAGCGGCGTGAAGACGACGAAGGCGGGCAGGTCGTCGCTCTCGCTGCCGAGGCCGTAGGAGAGCCAACTGCCGAGGCTCGCCTTGCCTGGCACCTCGTTGCCGGTCATCACGAACGTGCAGGCCGGGTCGTGGTTGATCGCGTTCGTGTGCAGCGTCTTCACGAGCGCGATCTCGTCGACGATCTTCGCCGTGTGGGGCAATAGTTCGGTGCAGATCCAGCGGCCGCACTTCCCGACCTGCTCGAACTTGAATTGTGAGGGCGCGATCGGGAACCGGGCCTGGCCGCTCGTCATCGTCGTGAGCCGCTGCTCGCCACGGACGCTCGGCGGGATGTCTTTGTCGAAGTAGTCGGCAAGCTTGGGCTTGTAGTCCCAGAGGTCGATCTGCGAAGGGCCACCATTCAAGTGGATGTAGATGATGCTCTTCGCCTTCGGCGCGTGGTGCGGAAACCCGGGGAGCGGCGGGTGGACGCGGCCGGGCTTCTTCGCCGCGGCCGGGGCGGTGGCCGCCTCGCCGCGGGCCCGCGACTCGAGCAGCGAGAGGGCGGCCGCCCCCACGCCCACGCCTGACGTGCGCAGGAACGCCCGCCGAGCCATCGCGGTGCGAAACGCTTCGAAGGAGACGTTGTCGTGCATGTCGCTAGTTCCTCGTCAGGGCTTCGTCGAGATTCAGGATCGTGTTGGCAACGAGCGTCCAGGCGGCGAGTTCGGCCGGCTCGACGTGGGCCGGTGGCTGCGAGTCGCCGATACGAACGAGCTTTCCGGCGTCGGCCGCGTCGGCCTTGTACCGCTCGCGATGGGCGACCAGCGAGTCGGCGATGAGCTTCGCCTCGGCCGGCTCGGGCTCGCGGGCGAGCACCGCCTCGAAGAGCCAGTCGATTCGGCCGGCATCGTCGGTGGCACTCGCGGCCAGCGACCGCGCTGCGAGCGATCGGGCCGCCTCGACATGCTGCACGTCGTTCATGAGCTGCAAGGCCTGCAGCGGCGTGTTGCTCCGTTCGCGTCGGGCGCAGAAGGCCTCGCGGCTCGGCGCGTCGAAGTTCGACATGAAGGGGGGCGGGGCCGTCCGCTTGAGGAACGTGTAGAGGCTGCGGCGATAGAGCGACTCGCCCGAATCGCGGTAGTAGGTTCGCGTGTTCGAACCGGCGAAGCCCACCGGCTCCCAGATGTTGTCGGGTTGGTAGGGCTTCACGCCGCGGCCGCCCATCGTGGGCACGAGCAGGCCCGAGACGAAAAGCGCCTGGTCGCGGATCTGCTCGGCATCGAGCCGGATCCGCGGGCCCCGGGCCAGGAGCCTGTTCTCGGGATCGCGGGCGAGCTGCTGCGGCTGCACCGTGCCCGCCCGTCTGAAGGCGTCGCTCGTCACGATCAGCCGGACGATCTTCCGCGTGTCCCAGCCGCCGTCGCGATACTCGGCCGCGAGCCAATCGAGCAATTCGGGATGGCTCGGGGGCTCGCCCTGGAGGCCAAAGTCTTCGTGGGTCTTCACGAGGCCCGTGCCGAAGAATTGCTGCCAGAGACGGTTGGCCGCGACGCGGGCCGTGAGCGGATGCACCCTCGCCACGAGCCACTTGGCGAGGTCGAGCCGCGAGGGCGTCTGGCCTTCCGGCACCGCGAGTGGCGGCAGGAAGGCGGGCGTGCCACGGGTGACCTTGTCGCCTGGCTTGTCATAGGCGCCGCGGAGCATCACGAAGCTGTCGCGCATCTTCAGCAGGTCGTTGAAGACGAGGCTTCGCGGGATGAGGTCGTCGATGCCGTCGCGGATCTTTGCGAGGGCATCGTAGTCGGCCGCCGCGGCGATGAGGTTTTCAGGCGGGCTCGCCCAGACCTGCGTCAGCCAATGCCGCTTCAGCCGCGCGATATCGGCCTGCTCGGTCGTCTTGTCGGGGCCCTGCTGGGCGATCGACCGCAGTGTGACCGGAAGGTCTTGAAGGTCTGCATCCTGCTTCGCCGACTTCTGCTTCCACCAGGCGATGAACGACCGGGCTGGATCCTTGGACGCCGCGTCGGGCACCGCGACGCCGATCGAATCGAGCCGGGCGTGGCCGCGAGCCTGAGCGATTCCCAACGCCGTCACCCGCATCCCGGGCGTCAGATTCATGCGGCCAGGATCGATCGCCAGCCGCGCCCACGATCCGGCCTTGGGAAGCGGGCCGGCATGCACGAGGCCGTGGTCGGTCTTGCGCGTGTCGGTGAACGGCACGTCGGACCAGTCGCCCCAGACGACGCCGTGCCGCCAAGACTTGCTCCGCAGCTGGAGCATGATCGCCTCCGGCGGATCGGCCGGGTCGCGCCAGACGTGGAGGACGAGTTCACCTTTCTCCGGAATCGTGAAGGTCTGGTTGCCGTCGGTCGTGACGACCTGCACGGGCGCGGTCGCCACGATGTCGAGGAAGCGGCTGCCGGCCTGCGCCGACGACTCGGCCTTGGCGTCGATCCAGTTGACGGTGCCGCCGGGGCCCGCCCGCACGACCGCCCCCTCGGGCCAGCCATCAGCGAGCCAGAGCGATTCGCGCTTTCCAGACGGCGAGACCTCCTCGGCCGGATCGACGTAGCCGGCAGCCGCGATCGCATCGTCGAGGGCCTTTTCGTACGGGGCCATCTCGCGGTCGATCGCCGCGAGCAGTTCTTCCTGCGAAGGCGTCTTCACCTGGAGCGAAGGCGCCGTGCGCCGCGTGTTGCCGTCGAAGCCGGGATCGGCCGCCGAATTGAAGAAGGCGTAGAGCGAATAAAACTCCTTGTGCGAGATCGGATCGAACTTATGGCTGTGGCAGACGGCGCACTGGCCGGTGAGGCCCATCCAGGCATTCGTCATCGTCGCCGTGCGGTCGATGGCGTAGCGGAAGAGCAATTCCTCGTTGATAGAGCCGCCTTCGCTCGTCGTCACGTTGCACCGGGAGAAACCGGTGGCGATCTTCTGGTCGGCCGTCGCATTCGGCAAAAGGTCGCCGGCGAGCTGCCAGACCGTGAATTGGTCGAAGGGCAGATTCTCGTTGAAGGCCTTCACGACCCAGTCGCGGTAGAGCCACATCTCGCGCTCGTTGTCGAGGTGGAGGCCGTGGGTATCGGCATAGCGGGCATTGTCGAGCCAGTGGCGGGCCATCTCCTCGCCGTGGTGGGGGCTCGCGAGCAGCTTATCGATGAGCTTTTGATACGCATCGGGGGACGCGTCGGCGACGAACGCGCTCACCTGCTCGGGCGTGGGCGGCAGGCCCGTCAGCGCAAACGAGAGCCGACGGATGAGCGTGGGGCGGTCGGCCTCGGCGTTTCGCGGCAGCTTGGCGGCCGCGATCTCGGCGTCGATAAACCGGTCGATCTGATTGGCTGCGTCGCCGGCCGGCACGTCCGGCCGATGAAGCGGCCGATACGACCAGTGCTTCTCATACGGCGCCCCCGACTGGATCCAGCGCGTGAGCAGTTCTTTCTGTTCGGCAGTGAGCGTCTTCTTCGAATGCGGCGGCGGCATGATCACGTCGTGATCGGTGGCGTTGATCCGGGCGATCAGTTCGCTCTTCGCCGGGTCGCCGGCCACGATCGCCCGGGAGCCGCTGTCGAGCTCGCGGGTGGCCTCCTCGGCCGAGTCGAGCCGGAGGCCGGCCTCCGCCTGCCCCGGCCCGTGGCAGGCGTAGCAGTTTTCGGAGAGCAGCGGCCGGATGTCGCGGTCGAACCGGAGCGGCGACTCCGCGGCTGCCGCGGTGGAAAGGAACCATGTGACCAGGGCGACCAGGGCGACCAGGCCCATCGAGGCCAAGGCCGTCGCGCGAAAAAAAACGGCTCGTACGCTGCAACCCATGGCACGGTCTCCGTCGGAAAACGGTTCGTGAGGTCGCCCGCGTCGCCGATCCAGCCTCGAGGCCAGATCGCGGACCCTGCGGCAGGTCGATCGGCGGGAAGTCAAAACCACTCATGAATATATTCGGCATTCGCGGTCTTTGCCATCAAAATGCCCGGATGGTGATGGGTGACGTCATCCCCCCGCTGCCGCGAGGGGCTTTCAGGACCCCGGAAGCAACCGGCTAGCGCGCCGATACGTCGTCGGGCTTGGGCGCGAGCGACTCGATCCACTCGCGGACCACGGCCACGGCCTTCTCGTCGACGATTGACGTCGCGAGCTGCGGCATCTGGCCCGGCCCGCGGCGAGTCATTCGCTCGTAGATCACCGACCGCTCGGGATGGCCCGCCGCGATCAGCTTCGCGTCGGGGATGCCAAACGTCGAGTGCAGCGGCGTGATGCCGATCGCCTTCATCGCGTCGACCGGCCGCTTCTCGTAGGCAGTCATGTATTCGAGGTCGATCTGCGCGTTGCCACCGCCGGCGAAGACGTGGCAGCTCGAGCAATTCGAATGCAGATATGAGCGGGCCCGGGCCTCGAGCGGATGCGAGGCGTCATAGGGGTTCACGAGCCGGTTCGTCCGATCCGGTGCCGTCGAAAGCAGTGACGACTTCCGTTGGCCGAAGGTCTTTGCGTCGGGGTCGAGCGACGCCGTCTTTTGGCCCACCCACGCCCAGCGATCCTTTTCCTCGACGCCGGCCTTGACGGCCTTGCCATACCAGGCGCCGGCCCCGTCACCCCACCAGCTCACCTCCAAGAGCCCGAGGTGCTCGAGCGTGCGCAGCTGGTTGTCGGTCGCGTGCCCCTCGCCGAGCACGGCCTTGTAGTCGAAGTCGTGGTTGAGCTGCACAGTGCACAAGCCCAGCACGTAATTGCTGGCCCGGCTGTGGCAGACCATGCACTCCGTCCGCGAGGGGTAATGCCACTGCTGCTTCTTCACGCCGTCGGCGTGCTTGGCGAGGTCGGCCGTGCGAATCTGAAAGTCACGATCCTTGCCTTCGGCGGCCACGAGCACGGCGTCGGTCTGCTCGTCGTTCCACTCGTAGCTATAGCCGGCCCACTCCCCCTGCTCCTTGAGCATGAAGCGGGTCTCGATCCAGCGGCGGGTGGAGGGATCGCCTTCGACTTCATCGATCGCGAACGACTTCACAAGCACCGTGCCGTCGGGGAAGTTCCAGCCGCGGGCATTCGTGACGCCGATCTTGGCGGGCACGATCTTCGCCTCCTGCTTCATCGTCTTGGGCAGCGCGAAGAACCGGGCCTTGTGCGTGCCATCGCTCCAGAGCGGCGAGACCGGCTGATAGGGCACGACGCCCTCCACCATCCGGTGCTTGGCGACGTCGGCGAAGAGGCCGCTCTCGGAGATCCGCGTGGGGAATGGCGGCTGGTCCTTGGAGACCGGCGGCGTGGGCACGAGCCTGTAGAGGCCCCCCTTCTCACCCGGCTGGTGGTCGCAGATCAGGATCTCACCCTTCGAGTCGGTGCCGAAGCCCGTGATGTTGAACGGCGTGTCGGCGATGAGCTGGTGCCACGTGACCTTCGTGCCGTCGTGACGGATGCCCCAGATGCGGCCGGTCGAATAGTCGGCGTAGAGATAGGCGCCCTTGAGCTCCGGCAGCGCGGAGCCGGTGTAGACGAGACCGCCGGTCATCGCGCGGGCTTCCGCATGCGAGTGCTCGGCGACCGGCTTCGAGATCGGCGTCGGGCCCGGCTTCTGTTCGTCGTTGAATTTGTGGGTGCCCTCGACGATGCTCCAGCCGTAGTTGGCGCCCCGCTCGATCAGATAGATCTGCTCCCAGAGATCCTGCCCCTGATTGCCCACCCAGAGCTGGCCGGTGGCGCGGTCGTAGGAGAGCCGCCACGGCTGCCGCAGTCCGTAGGCCCAGGTCTCGGGCTGGGCGCCCTTCACCGTGGCGATCGGGCTGCCCTTGTCGAAGATCGGGTTGTCCTTCGGCACGGAGTAGTGCCGGCCGTCGTTGGGCACGTCTTCGTCGGGGTGATCGACGTCGATCCGCAGGATTTTTGAGCGGAGCGTGGTGAGATTCTGGCCGACGCGGTCTTCATCGGAGTCGCTCGTGCCGTCGCCGCTGCCGACATACATCATGCCGTCGTTGCCGAAGGCCATGTCGCCGCCGTTGTGGCCGTCGGAATCCCACTCGATGATCACGGTGGCCGAGTCGCGGTGAAAGGCGTAGGGCGGCTCGCGGTCGATCACGTAGCGGGTGATCCGGGTCCGCTTGCGGCCGTCCTCCGGCACGCGGCCGTCGGGGCTCTTGATGCCATTGGAGCCGATGTAGACGAAGCCGTTCTCGGCGAACTTGGGGTGAAACGTGATCGCGTAATGGACGGTCGTTTCGTCTGCCGGGATGAGCGCCTCCGGCTCGTACACCCGCTCGTCTTCCCGCATCCGCATGACGGTCGACGGCCGGTAGGCCCAGGGCTCCGTCACATAGATCAGCCGGTCGCTGCCGGGCTGGTGGGCCACGGCGATCGGGCCCGACATCGCCGCCTGCGGAAAGGCCCGGGCCGTCGTGTAGGGCAGTGGCGGCTCCGGCGAACCGGCCACCTTCGACGTCGACACGGGCACGATCTTCGGGATGCCGTATGGCCTCGCAGCCGTGGTCGCCGGGCCGATGAACGTGAGCGGTGCGTAATCCTCGTGCTGATGGAAATTCAGCTTGGAGAGCGGCGCCGATGTCGAAAGCTCAGGCCGTTCGCTGCTCGTGTCGTGGTCGTAGCGGCAGAGCGCAAACCGCCACTCGTCGCCCGGCTCGGGGCGGCCGCCGGTGGGCATGAAACTCGACCACGGAATCCGCATCTCGACCGACCAGCCTTCGTCGGTGTCGGTCCAATTGTCGAGCGTGCCGCGGAGCTTCACGGCCGACTCGATGCCGAAGTCGTGCAGCTTCTTGAACCGGCCCACGTGGCCGCGGCGGGGGATGAAGCAGTCGAACTGCGTGTTGAGAGCGTTGACCTGAAGCTCGTAATACGCTGGCTTGTCGACGGCCGGCTTCAAAAAGACCTCGAAGACGTCGTTGTCCCAGATCTGGCCGTCGTGCTCGGTGATGTCGGCGTAGAGATCGGCGTCGTCGAGGTCGGCGGAGATATAAAGATTTTCGCGATCCCAAAGGATTTTGGCGCGGGTGGCCTTCGCGGCGGGCTTGTTGTCTTTGCCGAGCCAGGGCATCGAGAAGTTTTCGATCGTGGCGGCGGTCTTCCAGGCGGCGTCGTCGAGCGTGCCGTCGATCGCGATCGGATCTTCGGTAAACCGGCAGGCGACGGCGGCGACCTGCGGCGGCACGGCGGTCCGGCCGCCGGAGCAGCCCGCGATCCCGGCCGCAAGGGAAAGCACGGCTGCCAGGGCGAGGAGGGATTTTGAGAGCACGGCAAGCCGAGTCATCGAGCGGTCCCTGCAGTTCCAGATGGAAAACACCCGTATATAGTAGGCTCTGTCTGAGAACGCCATTTTGAGGCAGCGTTGGATCATTGCGAGCTTCATCATCGCGAGGAAGTTGACGGCGAGCTTCTCGAACCTCGTGCCGATCCGACGGCATTCCTTAAGCCAGCCGA
>JBIIOK010000002.1:0-69238 GCA_044336985.1 Pirellulales bacterium
GCCTTGTCCATCCCGAGGAAGCGATGCGCCGGCCTGGCCGTGTCGCCCCAGCCCGTGACGACGGCGCTGGCGATCACCAGGTCCTCGAACACGACCGGGATGTTCGTGCGGCCGCCATACGTGGAGAGAAAGCCAAACTCCTCGTGGAGCGACCGCTGCCACTTCGTCTTGCCCGTTGCCGCGTCGATCGCCGTGAACGCGCCGCAGACGCCGTGGGCAAAGACGGTGTTGCTCGCCGGATCGGCGATGACGGCCGACCAGCCGACCCGTTCGGCCGGCACGTCGGAGAGATAGACATTGAAGACGTTTTCCCAGAGCTTCTTGCCGGTGGCCGCGTCGAGGCAAATCACCTTCTCGGCCTCCTCCTGCGTGCCCGGCTTGTGCCGCACGAGCGTGAAGAGCTTTCCGCCCATGATCACCGGCGTGGAGATGCCCCCCGCCTCGTCGTTCTTCCAGACGACGTTCGTGCCCTTTTCCGGATCGAACGACGTGACGAGCGGCGGCCCGGCGTAGTGGCGATCCTGGTTCGGCCCGCGCCAGTCGGGCCAGTCGGCGGCGCTGGTCCAGCCGCCGGCGATTCCGCCGGCCAGAGCGACCAGACATACCATCACACCACGGCTGCAAACCACGTGCTGCTCCTTAAGGCGCGAGCTTTAGAGACCGGCTTCCTTGGCGTCGGCCGGCAGTTGGGGATCGACGATGGCCCGAGCGCCGCGGCCCTCGTTCATGCGGCTGTCGACGTCGTCGCGGATGCTGTCGATGTCGGCATCCCACCAGCGGCGGCGATCGGCCAAGACGGGCTCCTCGAGGGGCCGCACAATCCGCATGCCGACGCCGAGCGCCGGCTCTTCCGTGTACCACCACGGGCTCTTCGGAAAATTCGGATCGACATCCTTCCAGGCCACGTCGTCCGAGCCGCGACGGGTGGCACTGCGGCACTCCGCGGGCTCGTCGTAATAGGCGCCGCCGCGGACGATCCGCGGCGAGAGCTTGGTGGGCCACTCGATCGCGGCTGCCGCAGCCAGCGGCTGCGGCAGCGCGGCCTGCTTGGCATAGCCCCCATCCACGAGTTCGTCGACCACCCACTCGGCCACGTTGCCGTGCATGTCGTGCAGGCCGAAGGCGTTGGGCTTCTTCGTGCCGATGTTGTGCGTGGTCTCCTCCGAGTTGTCGGCGAACCAGGCAACGTCGTCGAGCGACGCGGCGTCGGCGCCGCTCGACCAGGGCGTGGTCGTGCCGGCGCGGCAGGCGTATTCCCATTCGCTCTCGCTTGGCAGCCGGTAGAACCGCGCCGTGAGGCTGCTCAGCCAGCCGGTGTATTGGCGGGCGGCGAACTGCGACATCGTCACCGCCGGCTGCTGCGGGTCCTCGCCGTTGGTGAACGTCATCGTCGGATCGTAGAGCGACGACGGGGCAGTGATCGCGTCGGCCTTGTTGGCGTCGGTGACCACCCGCTTTCCGGCAGACTGCAGCGACTTGAAGAGATCGCAAGCCGCCATGTACGCGCGGTATTCCTGCCAAGAGACTTCGCACTTCCCCATCCAAAACGGCGCGACCTTCACCTCGAACGATGGCCCCTCGTCGGCCTTTCGGCCTTCCTCGCCGTCGGGGCTTCCCATGCGGAACGTGCCGCCCGGGACGGGAATCATGTGAAACGTAACGTCAGTTCCGGGGATCGTCTCGTCGTAGGCCACCATCCAGCCGCCCGGCACCTGGATCGCCGGGCTGTTGCCGGCCGGTTTTGCTTCGCCTGCCACGAAGCCGGGGCGGGCGTCGGCGGCGTTCACCGCAATGGCAAAGGCCATGAATGTCGTCATGACGCTGGCCGTGACCAGCAGGCGGGCAAGCCGGGGGATCGGCATGGGCGCTCCGGAAGGCGGGAGGAGAATGGGTCATCGAGAGACTCGGAGGACTAGAGTGTAATCTGTTCAGGAACCCCCTGCCCACATACGAGCACGCATCCCTTGGCCGCCCCCAAACCCACCAAGCCCCAGTCTGGGAAGTCCGCCAGCAAGGCGAAGGCCGACGACAAGCCGGCCGAAAAGGTCGTCGCCGAAAACCGCAAGGCCCGCCATGAATACGAGATCCTCGACACGCTCGAGTGCGGGATCGCGCTGGTGGGCAGCGAGGTGAAGAGCCTGCGGGCGGGGCGGATGTCGCTCGACGAGGCCTATGGCCGCGTCGAAGGGGAGGAGGTCTGGCTCCTCGGCTCCGACATCCCGGAGTACGAGAAAGCCAACCAGCTCAACCACAAGCCGAAGCGGCCGCGGAAGCTCCTGCTTCACCGCCGCGAGATCAAGAAGTTCGCCGGCCTGGCATTCGAGAAGGGGCTCACGCTCGTGCCCCTGAAGATGTATTTCAAGAACGGCCGCGTGAAGGTGCTCATGGGGATCGGCCGCGGCCGCAAGGCCCACGACAAGCGGCAGAAGCTCAAGGCCGACACCGCGAAGCGTGATATAGAAATCGCCCTCCGCGGCCGAGGCCGCGGAGGGCGATGATTGATTCAGCTGGCCTGCGATTGAGCCGAGGGCCGTGGCGATCAGACTTCGCCGGCGCCGACGAGCGCGCCAGACGATTCGGTCGAATCCTCGGGGTGCCAGAGCGGCATGCCGCGCTGGATCCGCTCGGCGAGGATGTCGAGCTTCTGCTTGGAACCGGCGGGCGCCGTGGTGGGGACGAACTCGGGCGTCGTGTGGGGCTCGAAATTCTCGTCGTGCCCGTAGAGTTCGATGATTTCGAAGACATTGCGGATGCGAGCCATCGGAACGAAACAACTCCTGTTTAAAAAGTGGATTCCTTCACCCATCGAGGCGGCGGGGCGATCCCGAGCCTCAGGGCTTTTGTTTCCGGTCGTCGATTCAACATGCATGTCGAGTACGAGCGCGGCCGGGGGAACGGACGCGTCGTCATGCAACCCGCGGATGGGACGGCCGTGGGCGCCGCGGCGGGAGGCAGGTCGAACAGGACGAGGTCATTATGGACCCTCGCTTGCGCGAGTCAAACATTTGGCGCGGCCGCGAAAAAATTCCGAAATACCGGGCATTTTACCGGCAGGATCGGTGCGGTTTCCCATCACTACGGCGCGGGAACGCCGGGTGGCAGCGCGATCTCGATATCGCCCGGTGGGGGGGCTGATGGCGTGGACGGTGTGTCGGCCGCAGCTGCCGGATCGAACTTCGGCGTGTCGGTGCCAGTGCGTTCCTCGAGATCAGCCGTGAGATGGAGGTGTTCGCCGCCGCCGGCGGGCCTCACTTCGAGCAGCGTCACGCCCCATTCCTTGCCGAGCTTCTTCCCCTCGACGACGACCAGTCCGCCGCCCTTGGGTCCCTTCGCCTCGAACTGCATCGCCGCGATCCCGTCGGTCTCGTTGGCGCGGCCATTGACCGTAGGGCTGAACTCGATCGGCCCGCCGAGCAGCTCGACGACACGGGGATTCCTGGAGACTTCGTCCTTCGCGACGCCCACGATCGGGTGGTTCGCGATCCGGCCGCAGCCGGCGAGGCAGAGCAGGGCAGCGAGCAGCGTCGTCGGTCGCAGCATCATCGTTCCTTCATGAACGTCAGGAATCAGCTTTTCGCGTCGTTGGCCCGGCACCAGGCGATCTTGTCGGCCGTCGTGGTCGGCAGGGCGCCGCCGGCAGTCGGCTTCTTGGCCTTGGGAACGACGGTCGGCTCGGCCGCAGGGGCCGCTTCTTCGGCTGCCGGCTCCGCGGCGGGCGCGGCCTCGGCGGGAGCCTTCTTCGCGCGGGCTGCGGCGAGAATGTCCGCAGTGGAAGGCTTGGCGCCGGCAGGCTTGGCCGGAGCTGCCGCGCCGCCCGACTTCGCCCGCGCTGCGGCGAGGATGTCGGCCGTGGATGGCTTGCCGGCGGCGGCCGGCTTGGCTGCGGGCTTCTCGCCGGCCGGTTTGGCGGCAGGCTTCGCCGGCGCGGCAGCCTTGGCCGGCTTCTCTTCCGGCGGCTTGGGCAGCGGCTTCGGCACCATCTTCAGCGCCGACGGGTCGATGTCGTACCAGCCGATGTTGTTGTATTGGTCAAACTCGACCAGGCAGCGGCCATTCATGTTGACCGTCTTCACCTGTCCGGTCGTCTTGGCGAACCGCGCGAGTTCGGGGGCGGGGGAGCTGATCACGACATACTTGTCGGTCCACTCGGTCTTCAGCCGCTCGATGACGTCAAACATGACTGTGTTCCAAGGATTGCCACCGGGGATTGCCGCCGGGAAAAACCAGCCAAACCGCCTAAGAATCTGATCGATCGCGGGGGGGATCGCAAGGCAGGAGCACGAGACCCCGGGAAGAGAAAGCATAGCCCCACTGAATGGTCGAGGGCAGGGTGAGGCCCGCCAGCGGCGGCGCGACGGCCGCGGGCCCCGATGGGCCGTGGTAGGTCGATCCCAGCCAGACCGGCGGCTCGTTGCAGCGGCAGGCGATCTCGAAGAGGGCTCGATCCGGGTCGAGGGGATCGGGGCCGATGCACGCCGAGAAGTGCGACCGTCCGGCGAGCCCCACGCCGAGGACGGCCGCGCCGCGTGGCGTCTCGAGGCGCGACAGTTCCACGATCACGGGCGATGCCGGCCAGCGCGGGTCGCCATCGGGCCGCGGTCCCTCGACCGATTCCCACACGCTCCCGTCGCGGAGCGTCACGCGGTGCGACCAACGGTCGCCCGCCCAGGTGAAGGCGACCGTCACCGGGCCGATCGCGAGCGTGAGTGGGGCGTGCGGTCCGAAGGCGGCCATGCGAGACGAGAACTGCAGGGTGGGGGGGCGGGACGCTCGTGGTCGAGCGCCGCGGACGCGGCGGAGGTAGCATACGCTCGTCGTTTCCCTTCCGGTATGGAGTCCTCCCGTGGAACCTCGCCGCTCGCTCGGCTGGCCGATCCTGCTGGGCGTCGTGCTCATCGGGTCGATCATCGCGCTGGGCGTGGGCTGGGTGCTCGTGAGCATCGCCGCCGCGCTCGGCTCGGAGAACGCGGCCTTCTACTACGCGGTCCTCGGGGTCGGCGTGGCCCTGCTCGTGCTCGTGCTCGTGGGGGTGATCGTCTACCTCGCGCTCACGGTGAAGGCGATCGCGCTTTCGCAGCGGCAGAGCAACTTCATCGACAGTGTCACGCACGAGCTCAAGAGCCCGCTCGCCTCGCTCAAGCTCTACCTGCAGACGCTCACCCGTCGGCCGGTCTCGTCCGAGCAGCAGGCCGACTTCCACCGCTTCATGCTGCAGGACGTGGAGCGGCTCGACACGCTCATCGATCACCTGCTCGACGCCGCCAAAACGCTGCAGCGGCGGCCGGCGCAGGCGACGGAGACCGCGGCGCTCGAGCCTGTGCTCGTGCGGGCCTGCGCGAATGCCGTGCGGCGGTATGGCGTGCCCGAGTCGAGCGTGCGGCTCGACTGCGATGCCGGCCTGCGGGTCCGCGGCCGCGAGGCCGATCTCGAGATCGTGTTTCGCAATCTCGTCGACAATGCGGTGAAGTATTCGCTTCCCGAGCCGCTCGTCGAGGTGACGGCGCAGGCCACAGCGCAGGGCAGGGTGGTCGTCCTGGTATCCGACAACGGCCCCGGTATCCCGATCTCGCAGCGGACCAACGTCTTTGGCCGGTTCACGCGGCTGGGGAGCGAGCTCGAGCGTTCGACCCCCGGCACTGGCCTCGGCCTGTTTCTCGTGCGGTCGCTGGTGAAGCAGCTGCGCGGCAAGGTAACAGTCAGGGGCCGCCTGCCCGACCGCGGCACGATCATGGAAGTGGAGATCCCGGCGGCCTAGCCGCGCGGTCTTTTCCGACGAGGCGAGGCTGGTCTAATCGGAGCATGAATCCCACACACACAGCCCACCACGGCGGCCACAAGGCCACCACCCCTGCCGTCGACGTCGTGCCGATCCGGCGGGTGCTCGTCAGCGTGTTCGACAAGACCGGGATCGACCGCCTCGCCAAGGCTCTCAAGAAGGCGGGCGTGAAGGTCGCCAGCACCGGCGGCACGAGCACGGCGTTGGCCAGCCACGGCGTCGCCGTCGAAGACGTCTCCGCGATCACCGGCTTCCCCGAGGTGCTCGACGGCCGCGTGAAGACGCTCCACCCCAACATTTTCGCCGGCATCCTCGCCCGCGGCGACCGGCCCGACGATCTCGCCGTGCTCAGCGAGCACGGGATCGAGCGTTTCGACGCCGTGATCGTGAATCTCTACGCCTTCGAGAGCGTGATCGCCAAGCCCGACTGCCAGCCCGCCGAGGCGATCGAACTGATCGACATCGGGGGCCCGAGCCTCGTGCGGGCGGCCGCCAAGAACCATGCCTTCACGGCGGTGGTGACGAGCCCCGACCAATACGACGATTTTCTCGCCGCCCTCGACCGCGGCGGCACCACGCTCGCCGAGCGGCGGCTCCTCGCCGCGCGGGCCTTCGAGCATACGGCCGGCTACGACGCCGTGATCTCGCGGTGGATGGCCCGCCATGCCGGGCTCGTGGCCGCACCGGGCAATCCGGTTGCGTCCAGCCGAGATGTCGATGCGGGCGATGCCCCGCCGCTCGCGGCCCGGTTCGCGCTCGACCTCGAGCAGCGGCTGCCGCTGCGCTACGGCGAGAATCCGCACCAGTCGGCGGCGATGTATGCCCCCGTCGGCTCGCACCTCGGCCTCGCGGGGCTCAAGCAGCTCTGCGGCAAGGAGCTCTCCTACAACAACCTGCTCGATCTCGACGGCGCCACGCGGCTCGCCGGGCTCATCGAGGAGCCGGCGGCCGTCGTCGTGAAGCACACGAATCCCTGCGGCGCTGCGAGCGCCGTGACGGTGGCCGAGGCGCTCGCCACGGCCATGGCGGCCGATCCGACGAGCGCCTTCGGATCGATCGTCGCGGTCAACCGCACGTTCGACCGCGCCTGCGCCGAACTGCTCCTCGCACCTGGTCTCTTCGTCGAGGTGATCGCGGCCCCCGCCTTCGAGCAGGCGGCCGTGGAACTGCTCACGACGAAGCCCACCTGGAAGGCGAGCGTGCGGCTCGTCGAGGTGCCGCCGGGCGACCCGTGGGAATCAACCGGGGGCATGGAGCTGCGAAGCATCGCCGGCGCGATCCTCGCCCAGCGTCCCGACGTGCTCTGCGACGATCCCGCCGCTTGGAAAGTGGTCACGAAGACGGCCCCGCCGCCGGCCCTCACGCAGCCGCTCGATTTCGCCTTCACGATCGTGCGGCGGCTCACGAGCAATGCGATCGCCGTCTGCCAGGGCACGAGCCTCGTGGGGGCCGGCATCGGCCAGACGAGCCGCGTCGACGCGACGCGGATTGCGCTCGAGAAGGCGGGCGACCGGGCGAAGGGGGGCGTGCTCGCCTCCGACGCCTTCTTCCCGTTCCCTGACTCGATCGACCTGATCAAGCGGGCCGGCATCGCGGCGATCGTCCAGCCGGGCGGCTCGAAGCGCGACCCCGAGGTGATCGCAGCGGCCGACGCGGCGGGCATCCCAATGGTATTCACGTCGCGCCGGCACTTCAGGCACTAGGATGGAGCTGCGATTTCGAGGCCGCGCGGATTGCCGCCGGAACGGCAGAAGTCTCCTCGCGGTGGCCCTCGAGGACTCGGTCCAAATGCTCGTCGAGCTTCCGCCGATTCCGGCGTTCAGCATCGATGGGGCTGTGTGCTGCCAGGGATAGAGACATGCCGAACGTGCTCGAAAAGATCGTGGAGCGGAAGCGGAAGGAGGTGGCGATTGCGCGGGAGCGCGTGCCGACCGCCGCGCTCGATGGCAGGCTCGCGGCGGCGTCGCCCGTGCGGGATTTTTTCGGCGCCGTGTCGCGGCCCGGGGGCGTCAATCTGATCGCCGAGTTCAAGCGCAAGAGCCCGTCGGCCGGTGAGATCCGGCCCGGGGCGACGGTCGAGGAGGTCGTCCGCGGCTACGAGGCGGCCGGGGCTGCGGCGCTTTCCGTGCTCACCGACGGCTGGGACTTCGGCGGCAGCCTCATCGATCTCGAGGCCGCGCGGATCGCCGTGCCGCTGCCGGTGCTGCGGAAGGAATTCATCGTCGACCGTTACCAGGTGATCGAGGCCCGGGCCCATGGGGCCGACGCGGTGCTCTTGATCGCCGAGTGCCTCGACGACTGCCACCTGCGCAGCCTTTATCGCGAGATCATCGATCTCGGCATGACGCCGCTCGTCGAGCTGCACGACGAGGAGAATCTGCCGCGGGTGCTCGATCTCGGGGCCACGCTCGTGGGCGTGAACAACCGGAATCTCAAGACGATGACCACCGATCTCGACCACGTGCTCCGGTTGCGGGAGCGGGTGCCGAGCGACGTCGTGCTCGTGGCGGAGAGCGGCATCAAGACGCGGGCCGACGTCGAGCGGCTCGAAGCAGCCGGCATCGGCGCGATGCTCGTGGGTGAATCGCTCCTCAAGAGCCCCGATCCGGGAAAGGCCGCAGCGGCGCTGCTTGGCAAGTAGGACAGGCTTCAGCCTGTCGCTTGGAGACGACCCCAGACGGAGAGCCGCCGGAATCGGCGGAAGCTCGACGAGCATTTGGACCGAGTCCGCGAGGGACACCGCGAGGATCCGAAGGAGTCGCGCAGCGACCGGCTTCTGCCGTTCCGGCGGCGCGTTGGGCGAGCAAGGCAGGCTGAAGCCTACCCTACCGGACGAAGCGGTACCCCATGCCGCGGACGGAGAGGAAATGCACCGGCTTCGACGGGTCTTCCTCGAAGTATTTCCGCAGGTTGAGCATGAACGTGTCGATCGTGCGCGTCGCCGGCGGGCGGGCCATGCCCCAGACCTTCGTGAGCAGCTCTTCCCGCGACACCACCACCCCCTCGTGCTCCACGAGATAACGCAGGAGCTTCATCTCGAGGTTCGTGAGCTTGACCGGCTTGTCCTTGAAGCGGGCCTCCCAGGTATCGAAGTTGACCTCGGCATCGCCGAATCGGCAGGCGGTGCTGCGGCCGGCGCCGCCGTTCTCGGGGGCCGCACGGCCGGCGCGGCTGCGCCTGGCCAGCAGGTTGCGGACGATCGAGATCAGCTCCTCGAGATCGAACGGCTTCTGCAGGTAGACGTCGGTGCCGGCGTCGAACCCGCGAATCCGATCCTCCACCAGCGTGCGGGCCGTGAGCATGACGATCGGCACGTCGTTGCCCTGCCCGCGGATGGCCTCGCAGACGGCGTAGCCGCTCATGCCGGGCAGCATCAGATCGAGTACCACGAGGTCGACGGGGGGCTGGTCGGCTTCGAGCTGCGCGAGGGCGGATTGGCCGTCGCCGGCGGTCGTCACCTGGAAGCCCTCGGCCTCGAGGTTGAACTTGATGCCGATCGCGAGGTGTTCTTCGTCCTCGACGACGAGGATGTGCGGCATGGCGCTACCGCGCGAGCACGGTGCGCTCGCGGACAGGACGGGTGAAGCCGTGGTCGAGAAACCAACTCCAGGCGTCGCCCACGGTCGAATCAAACGGCCGGTAAGCATAGCCGAGTTCGGCCTGGGCGCGGGCGCAGGAGAAGTTGTGCGGCAGCATCGACATCGTCACGGCGGCCGAATTCACCGGCAGCTCGCGGCGGGTGAAGAGGCTCGCGAGATCGCCCACCCAGCCGGCCGTCCGCACGATCGGCCGGGGCGCGATGCCCAGCGGCTGCATCCGCCCGGCGGCGCGGGCGAAGATCCGCCAGGCGTCGAGGTAGGAGAGCGTATGGCCGCCGAGGATGTAGCGGCGGCCGGTGCGGCCCGTCGTCATCGCCGAGAGGATTCCCTCGGCCACGTCGCGGACGTCGACGAAGTCGTTGGCGCCGGGGGGAGCGAAGAGCCCCTTGCCCGAGCCCACCTCGAGCAGCATCCGACCGCTCGACGGCTTCCAGTCCCACGGGCCGATCATGTAGACGGGGTTCACGATCACGGCATCGAGGCCGCGGCCGATCTCATCCTGCACGACGGCCTCGGCCTCGCGCTTCGTGACCACATAGGGGCACTCGGGCATGCCGCCGGGAGGCGTGTCTTCGTCGGCCGGGGCGCCGTCCGACCGCAGCCCCACGGCATCGACGCTCGAGACGTGCACGAGCCGCGCGCCGGCCCGCCGCGCCGCCCGGGCGACGTGCCGCGTGCCCTCGACGTTGACGGCATGCATCTCGTCGCGGTGCCGCCAGCCGCAGTGCACCATCGCCGCCGAATGCACGACGAACGACGCGCCGTCGATCGCCTCCTGCAGCGCCCGCTCGTCGTGGAGCGGAGCCTTGGCGGTCTGCACATGGAGGCCGGCGAGTTCCCGGCCCGCCGAGCGGACAACCGCCCGCACGCTCTTGCCGCGCTGGGCGAGCAGCCGCACCACGTTGTTGCCCACGAGGCCGGTGGCGCCGGTGACGACGCAGTCGACGATCCGAGACACAGACGACTCGGTGGGCGCTGTGGTCATGGGTTCTTCGGGGCGGAGAGGCGGAAAATCACGGCTGCAAACGGGCCGCGGGCAATGCGCGGGCAATAGTAGTTCGGCAAAAAACGCGGGGCGACTTTGGCAATCGGGAATTTTGCCGGCGTTGACGAGGTCGCTGCCCGCCCCTGAAGATGGCGTTTCCGTGGCCGGAAGTAGTTGCCATGCCACGGGTTCCGACTCGCCCGAGGCCCCTTTGTGGAGGGGGTATGCGTCGGCGGCCGGCAAGGGCATTTCTGCAGAGAGGACGTGTGAAAGTGGCGGATGTGGTGGTTCGACCGGTCGAGACGCGGGCCCAGCAAAAGCGGTTTGTGAACCTGCCGTGGCGGATCTACCGCGACGACCCCTGCTGGATGCCGCCCCTGATCATGTCGCAGGAGGAACTGCTCGGGTTTCGTCACTCGCCGTTTTACGAAAAGTCGAAGAGCCGGTCGTTCCTCGCCACGCGCGGCGGCACCGACGTGGGCCGGATCACCGCGATCGTCAACGCCGGCCACATCGAACGCTACAACGAGCAGCGGGGCTTCTTCGGCTTCTTCGAGTGCGACGACGATCCCGCAGCCGCGAAGGCGCTGTTCGACGCGGCCAAGGACTGGCTCCACGGCCAGGGCATGCAGACGATCCGCGGGCCGGTGAACCCGTCGCTCAACTACGAGTGCGGCCTGTTGATCGAGGGCTTCGACACGCCCCCCTTCTTCATGATGACGCACAACAAGCCCTATTACGCCGGGCTCGTGGAGGCCAACGGCTTCGGCAAGATCGAAGACCTCTATGCCTTCTGGGGCGAGCTCTCGATGCTCTCGTCGCTCGATTCGAAGCTGGGCGTGATGGTGGAGGGAGTGAAGGAGCGGTTTGGCGTGAAGGTCCGCCCGCTCGACCGCAGCCGGTTCGACGAGGAAGTGCGGATGTTCCTCGACATCTACAATTCAAGCCTGGGCGGCACCTGGGGCTTCGTGCCGCTCGCGCCCGCCGAGATCAATCACATGGCGGCGAGCCTCAAGCACCTGATCGTGCCGGAGCTGGCGCTTGTGGCCGAGGTGGATGGCAAGCCGATCGGCAGCGTCTTCTGCCTGCTCGACTACAACCCGCGGATCAAGGCGATCAACGGCCGCCTCTTCCCGCTCGGCTTCCTCAAGCTCCTCTGGAACAAGAAGGCGATCAAGCGGATGCGGGCGATCAGCACGAACGTCATCCCCGAATACCAGGCCTGGGGCGTGGGGCTCGTGCTCATGGCCGCCCTGGTGCCGCAGCTCTATGCCTGGGGCATGGAAGAGGTGGAGTTCTCCTGGGTGCTCGAGAGCAACCACCTCTCGAAGCGCTCGCTCGAACGCGGCGGAGCGATAGTTTCGAAGAAATACCGTATTTACCAGGACGACCCGCCGCGAAGCGGCGCGTCGTGAACCCCGCCTGCCAATCGTGCCACTCGCCTCCCTCCGTGACGTAACCCTGCGCTATCGCGGGCCGACGCTGCTCGACGGCATCAGCTGCAACATCGATGCCGGCCAGCGGATCGGTCTCCTGGGTCGCAATGGCGCCGGCAAGACGTCGCTGATGCGGATCCTCGTCGGCGCCGTCCAGCCCGACCAGGGAGAGGTGGCGTTCGCGCCGGCGACGACCGTGGCGCTCCTGCAGCAGGATGTGCCGCAGGATCTCACGGGCCGCATCCACGAGATCGTGGCGGCCGGCCTCGAGGCCGGGCATGGCGGCGATCCCGAAGCCGCCTGGCAGCGGGACCATGCCGTCGACCAGATCCTATCGCGCATGATGCTCGACGGGGATCGCGGCTTCGAAACGCTTTCCAGCGGGATGAAGCGGCGGGTGCTTCTGGCCAGGGCGCTCGTCACCGGCCCCGACCTGCTGTTGCTCGACGAGCCCACCAACCACCTCGACATCGACGCGGTCGAGTGGCTCGAGGAATTTTTCCGCCGTTGGGGCGGGACGCTGATGTTCGTCACCCACGACCGGATGTTCCTGCGGTCGCTCGCCACGCGGATCCTGGAGATCGACCGCGGCCGTCTCTTCGACTGGTCGTGCGACTACGAGACTTTTCTCGTCCGCAAGGAGGCGGCCCTCGCCGCCGAGCAGAAACAAAATGCCCTCTTCGACAAGAAGCTCGCCGAGGAGGAGGTCTGGATCCGCACCGGCATCAAGGCCCGCCGCACCCGCAACGAGGGCCGCGTGCGGAACCTCGAGGAGATGCGGCGAGCCCGTCGCGATCGCCCCGTCGCCGTGGGTAAGGTGAAGCTGCAGATCCAGGAGGCCGAGCGAAGCGGCGCGCTGGTCGCCGCCGCCGAGGGTGTCTCGTTTCGGCGCGACGACCGCCCGATCCTCCACGATTTCTCCGCCACCGTCATGCGCGGCGATCGGATCGGCATCATCGGTCCGAATGGCGCCGGCAAGACGACGCTGCTGCGGATTCTGCTCGGCGCGCTCGAGCCGACGGCGGGCACGGTGCGGCGTGGCACGAATCTACAGATCGCCTACTTCGACCAGCTGCGCGAGCAACTCGACGACGAAGCGACGGTGGCCGCCAACGTGGGCGACGGCTACGACACCGTGCAGATCGGCGGCGTGCCCCGCAACATCATCGGCTACCTGCAGGATTTTCTCTTCACGCCGGAGCGGGCCCGCACTCCCGTGAAATTCCTCTCCGGGGGCGAGCGGAATCGTGTGCTCCTGGCCAGGCTCTTCGCGAAGCCCGCCAACCTGATCGTGCTCGACGAGCCGACGAACGACCTCGATGCCGAGACACTCGAATTGCTCGAGGAGCGGCTGGCCGAGTTTACCGGCACGGTGCTCCTCGTCAGCCACGACCGCGCCTTTCTCAACAACGTGGTCACGAGCACGATCGTCTTCGAGCCGGCGGACGAGGCGACGCGGGAGGACCGGGGTGGCCAGGCCTCCCTTGTGAAGGAATATGTCGGCGGCTACGACGACTGGCTGCGGCAGCGCGGCCCGGCGTTAGCGCGCGGCGAAGCGGTGGCTGCGAAGCGGCCGGCTCCGCCCTCCGCCGCGCCGGCTGCGGAGCCGGCGGCGAAGAAGCGCAAGCTCTCGTTCAAGGAGCAGCAGGAGCTTGCCGGATTGCCCGGCTTGATCGAGACGCTCGAACGGGAGATCGCGGAAGTGCATGCCGCGATGGTGACGCCCGACTACTACCGCCAGGCTGGCGACGTGCTTGCCCGCGAGCAGGCGCGGCTGCAGGAAGCCGAACGGCGGCTTGCCGAGGCCTTCACCCGCTGGGAATCGCTCGACGCACCGGCGGGGTGACTTTTCACACGAAAGCCCGCAGCGCCAGCAAGGTCAAACCGTTCTCCACCCCGAACCGCTCTCTCCTCGCTCGCGCGTCGGGCTTCCGTGGCAGCCGCGATCAACCGCTTGCTACCGGCGCCAACGGCGAGCGCCGCGGGTGGAATACGACCGCGGGGCGGGGCGGTAGGAGCCGCCCTGGATGATCGTGCCGGCGCCGCCGCCACCGCCGATCACGCCGCCGACGTAGACGCCCGAACTGCGGCCCGAGCTGCGCGAATAGCTGCGAGACGGCGCGTTGTAATAGGGCCAGACGACCTTCCCCTGCCGCTGGGCCCGCTCCCACTGCTGGGCGCCGTAGTTGATGCCCGAGAGGTTGAAGCTGGAGTAGGGGTTGCGGGGGCCGGCCGCGATCGCGGGCGTGGCAGAAAAAAGCACGAGGGCGAGGCAGGCAAGCAGGATGGCGGCGTGGCGCATGGCGACCTTTCGGGGGATGGGGTTCGAACGCCTATGTCTACGGGGCGGGGGCAACGACGGTTCGCTCATCTACGAAAGCCCGCAGCGCCAGCAAGGTCCATCCGCCTTCCACTCCAAACCGCGTCGCTCCCAACCGCCCCGCGAAAAACGCCCCAACTCTCCTCGCTCGCGCGTCGGGCTTCCGTAGCAGCCACAACGAAAGCCCGCAGCGCAAGCAAGGTGGCAGCCCGGGTTTTTCAACGGACGAAGCGGTCTACTGTGACAGGCTGAAGCCTGTCCTACTGGCCGCGTTCGGGGCGGTAGCCGATCGACTTGCGGGGCCGCCGCTGCTTTCGGCCGCCTGGCCCGCCGCGCCCTCCGCGGGCCGTGGCAGGCCCGCCTCTGATGTGGTCGCCCGACGTGCTCTCCGTGAAGGCCTGCGTGGCCTCGCGGCGCTTCTTGTCGAGGGCCTCCTTCGGCGGCCGATCGGGAATCAGGCAGTCGCAGCCGGAGCCGATCAGGTCCTGCCGTCCGGATTGCTCGAGCGCCCGCCGCACCTCGAAGTAGTTTTCAGGCTTGAAGAATTGCAGGAGCGCCCGCTGCATCCGCCGGTCCTTCAGGCCCTTCGTCACCTTCACCGGCTCGCGCGTCATCGGGTCGAGGCCCGTGTAATACATGCAGGCGGCGATGTCGAACGGGCTCGGGATGAAGTCCTGCACCTGATCCGGCTTGTAGCTATTCCGCTTGAGGAAGAGGGCGAGGTCGATCATCTCCTCCACGCCGCTGCCCGGGTGGCTCGCGATGAAGTAGGGAACGGTGTATTGCTTCTTCCCCACGCGGCGGCTGGCCGACTTGAAGGCCTTGTCGAACTCGACATAGTCGTCGGCCGACGGCTTCTTCATGAGGTTCAAGACCTCGGGGTCGGTGTGCTCCGGGGCCACCTTCAAGTGTCCGCCCACGTGGTGCTCCGCGAGCTCCTGCAGATACTCCGAATCGCGACGGGCCAGATCCATCCGCACGCCGCTGGCCACGAGCACCCGCTTCACGCCCTCCACGCTCCGCGCTTCGCGCATCAGGCTCTTGAGCGGGCCGTGGTCGGTGCCGAGGAGCTTGCAGACGGTGGGGTGGACGCAGGAGAGCCGCCGGCACTTCGCCTCGACCTCCGGCCGCGAGCACCGCATCTGATACATGTTGGCCGTCGGGCCACCGATGTCGGAGACCGTGCCCTTGAAGCCGGGCTGGCTGGCCAGGAGCTTGATCTCGGTGATGACCGATTCCTGACTGCGGCTCTGGATGATCCGCCCTTCGTGGGCCGTGATCGAGCAGAACGTGCAGCCACCGAAGCAGCCGCGCATGATCTGCACGCTGTTTTCCACGACCTCGAAGGCGGGAATTTTCGCAGCCCCGTAGGTCGGATGCGGTCGCCGCGTGAAGGGCAGGGCGTAGACCTGGTCCATTTCGTCCTGCTCGAGGGGCAGGGCGGGCGGATTGACGACGACGCTCTCACGGCCGTGGCGTTGCACGAGCCGGCGGGCGTTGTGGGGATTCGTCTCGAGGTGCGAGATCCGCGTCATCTCGCAGAAGGAGAGCTTGTCTTTCGCGACCGAATCGTAATCGGGCAGCTCGATCGTGTCGGCCGCACCGCCCCCCGGGCCGGTCGGCGGCGGCTCGCTCGCGCCGAGCCGGTAGGCGATGCCGCGGAGATCGCGGAGTTCCTTCAACGTCTTGCCGGCGGCGAGGCCGCAGGCCACATCGAGGATCGTCCGCTCGCCCATGCCGAAGACGACGAGGTCGGCCTTCGAGTCGAGGATGATCGAGCGGCGGACCGTGTCGCTCCAGTAGTCGTAATGCGCGATCCGCCGCAGGCTCGCCTCCACGCCCCCGGCCACGACGGGTACTCCCGGAAACGCCTCCCGCGACCGCTGGCAGTAGGCGAGCGTGGCCCGGTCGGGCCGCCGGCCGATCTCGCCGTTGGGCGAGTAGGCGTCGTCGTTGCGGACTTTCCGATTCGCCGTGTAGTGGTTGATCATCGAGTCCATGTTGCCGGCCGACACGCCGAAGAAGAGCCGCGGCCGGCCAAACTGCCGCCAGGGCTCGCACGACTGCCAGTCGGGCTGCGCGAGCATGGCCACGCGGAAGCCCGCCGCCTCGAGGAGCCGCGCGAGCAGGCCGTTGGCGAAGCTCGGGTGATCGACGTAGGCATCACCGCTCGCAAACACGACGTCCACGGCGTCCCAGCCGCGCGCGAGCATCTCCTCACGCGTGGTTGGCAGCGGGGGCCTCGGGGCACGGTCAAGGACGAGCGGAAGCGGCATGACCACCAATTCTACCCGCGAAAAAACGTGTTCGGAGTCCTGCCATCGCATTCCGAACTGGTATAGTCATTTCTTCCCGCCCGGAACCGTTGTGCATGTCGTGGATCACGCAGTTTGCAGGCAGTCTCTCGCTCGCCGCCGTGGCTCTGGCCGGGCCGGTTGCAGCGGTTGCGGAAGAGACAACGGCCACGCCGCCACCGGCCGCGGCCGCCCCGGCCGATGCGCCCGCCAAGCCCGCGGCCACGCCCGACGAGATCCGGGAGTGGATCGGCCAGCTCGGCTCCAAGCAATTCGCCCAGCGTGAGGCGGCCAGCCGCAGCCTCGCCGCCGCCGGCCTGCCCGCGATCGAGCCGCTCGCCGCGGCGATCCGGGGGGACGATTTCGAGGTCGCCAGCCGCGCGATGGAAATCCTGCGCGGGTTTCTCGAAGGGGAGGATGAGACGCTTGCCGCCGCTGCGGAGAAGCTCGCCGAGTCGATCGCGGAGGGGCCCGAGAGCGCCGTATCGAGCCTGGCGATCGCGATGCTCGATTTCCACCACCTCGGCATGGTCGAGGCCGCCCGCGAGAAACTCGAGTCGCTCGGCGCGATCATCACCGACGGATTCATTCCCAGCGGCAGCCGCGGCACGATCGTCGTGCTCAATGCGTCGTGGCGGGGCACCGCCGACGACCTGCGGCTCCTCACGCGGCTGCGCGGCGTCGTGCAGGTGGGGCTCCGTGGCGTGCGGATCGACGAGCAGGCGCTCGGCATCCTGGGCCGGCTGCGGGGCGTCGAATCGCTGCAGTTCTATGGCACGGGGATCACGGAGGAGGCATTGGTCCAGCTCGCCGCCAAGCTTCCCGATGCCGAGATCGATTTCCGCAAGGGGGGCAAGCTTGGGGTGGGCGGGCAGCCGAACATCGGCCCCTGCCAGATCACGCAGGTGCAGGAGGGCTCGGCCGCCGCGAAGGCGGGCCTCCAGATCGGCGACATCGTCGTGAAGATCGACGACGAGCCGGTGCTCAATTTCGAATCGCTCACGGAAAAGATGGGCAAGCGGGGCCCCGGCGAGAAGATCGAGCTCGAGGTCGAACGGGGTTTCCCCGGCGACAAGCCGGAGCGATTCAGCCGGACGGTGGAACTTGATGGATGGGAGTGATGGTGCGCCATGTCTGATACACGCGGTGAGATTGTCGATGTTCGCTGGCACGACCATGCAGTGACGCGGGGAGACCGCGAGCGGACGGCCGGCCACAAGGGCTGCGTGCTCTGGTTCACCGGCCTCTCCGGCTGCGGGAAGAGCACGCTCGCCAACGCCGTGGACCACCGTCTCAATGGCCGCGGCATCCGCAGCTTCGTGCTCGATGGCGACAACGTCCGGCTCGGGCTCAATGCCGCCCCGGCCCTGCTCGAAAAGCGGCATGGTGCGGAGTTTGCGCAGCGGTTTGGATTGGGTTTTTCGGCGCAGGACCGCGAGGAAAACATTCGCCGGATCGGCGCGGTGGCCGAGCTCTTCGCCCAGGCCGGCATCATCGCGCTGACGGCCTTCATCAGCCCCTACCGCCGCGACCGCGACGCCGTGCGGGCCATGCTGCACGACGGCGATTTCGTGGAGATCCACGTCAAGGCTCCGCTCGAAGTCTGCGAAGGCCGCGACCCGAAGGGGCTCTACAAGAAGGCTCGCGCCGGCGAGATCAAGGGATTCACTGGGATCGACGATCCCTACGAGGAGCCGCTCAAGCCGGAGATCGTCGTGGACTCCGCCGCCCGCACGCCCGACCAGCTCGCCGACGAAGTGATCGGCTGGCTCGAGCGGCAAGGCAAGATCCCGGCCCTGTAGGACAGGCTTCAGCCTGTCGCCAAGTAGCCTTCAGGCTGCCCGTTTCTGGCAGGCTGAAGCTTGTCCTACTTTTGGCAGGCTAAAGCCTACCCTACTTCGAGGGCGAGGGGCCGACGAGTTCCACGATGTTGCCGTCGGGATCGCGGACGCATGTCAGGAAGAGTTTGCCGGGGGCCGTCGTCTCGGGGATCGCGACGGGCGACTGCTTGAGCGGCTTCACGCCCAGCTTCTCGAGCCGCGCGAGCGCCGCCTTCTGATCGGCCACGATGATCGTGAGGTAGCGGAAGCCGGCGTGGGAGTGGATGAACTCGTTGTCGCCCGTACGGGGCGACGTGCCGGGAACCTGCATCAGCTTGAGCTTCGTCGCGGTGTCGCCCTCGCCGAGCACGAGCACTCGGACCTTGAGTGGCTTTGAGTCGGTGAGGCCGGCGCCCGAGGCCACGTCGGCCGACACCTCGAAGCCTTTCACCTCCTTGAAGCCGATCCCCTCGGTGTAGAAGCGGACCGACTTGTCGAGATCGGTGACCACCGTGCCAAGATCGATCGTCGTCCGCAGAAACTCCGGCTCGGCGGCGGAGCAGGGGGCGAGGATTGCGGAGGCGAGGAGCAAGGCCAGCAGCGGGCGCATGGGAGTCCTTTCAGCGAAGGAGGTTGGACGACGTCGTCGGCAGTCTACGAAAGCCCGCAGCGCAAGCAAGGTTCAGCCGCGATCCACTCCAGCCAGCGTCGCGCCCACCCGTCCCGCGAGAAAAGCCTCAACTCTCCTCGCTCGCGCTTCGGGCTTCCGTGATTGTTAGTCGAGGAAGCCGGAGAGCTCCTCGCTGCGGGCCGGAGCCTGCAGCTTGCGGACGGCCTTCGCCTCGATCTGCCGGATCCGCTCGCGGGTCACCTTGAAGATGTGGCCCACTTCCTCGAGCGTGTAGCTGTAGCCGTCGCCGAGGCCGTAGCGGAGCTTGATGATCTCGCGCTCGCGGTAGGAGAGGCTCTTCAAGACCTTCGCGATCCGGTTCCGCAGCATCTCCTGCGCGGCACCCACGGCCGGGTTCTCGGCGCCGGTGTCCGGGAGAAGGTCGCCGAAGTGGCTGTCTTCGCTGTTGCCCACCGGGCGGTCGAGGCTGATCGGGTAGCGGCTCATCGCCGTTACGCGACGCGTCTCGTCCACCGGCGTGCCGGCCCGGGCGGCGATCTCCTCGATCGTCGGCTCGCGGCCGTATTCCTGGAGCAGCGTGCGGGCGACATTCCGCACCCGCGACATCGTCTCCACCATGTGCACCGGAATCCGGATCGTGCGGCTCTGGTCGGCCACGGCGCGGGTGATGGCCTGGCGGATCCACCACGTGGCGTAGGTGCAGAACTTGAAGCCGCGGCGATACTCGAACTTGTCGACCGCCCGCATCAGGCCCGCGTTGCCCTCCTGGATCAGGTCGAGGAACGAGAGGCCGCGATTGCGATACTTCTTCGCGATCGAGACGACGAGCCGGAGATTGCCCTCCGAGAGGCCGCGCTTCGCCTTCTGGTATTGGGCGTAGATCTGCTTGATCTCGGTGACGCGGCGCTTGAGGCTCTTCGGCGTCTCCTGGCAGGCCTTGAGGATCATCCGGTATTCGTCGACGAGCTTCTGGCGGGCCGAGGGCGGCTGCTTCGACTTCTTGTGGGATTCGATCTTGCTCTTGAGCTCCTTCAGCCTGACGACGAAGCCCTCGAGCGTCGGGATCATGGCCTCGATCCGCTGTGTCCGCAGGCCGAGTTCCTCGACGAGCCGCACGCAGCGGCGGCGGCGGCGGCCGAGCCGGGCCCAGGCCTCGCGGCGCTCCGCCATCTTCCGCTTCTTCGAGAGGGCGATCCGATAGTCGGACTTGTTCTGCCTGAGCAGCACGTCGAGCGTCCGCAGGTTGTGCGGGAGCCGGCCGAGGATTTGATCCTTCTCCAGGCGGTCGGTCACCGACACCTGCACCGTGCGGTCGAAGGGCAGCTCGCCGCGGTGCACGCGGGCGAGCACCTTGTAGGCCTGCTGGCAGACATACTCGCACTCGAGCAGCTTGGCGCGGAACTGGGCGCGGGTGGTCTCGATCTGACGGGCCAGGAAGATCTCCTGGGCGCGGGTGAGCAGCGGAATCTCGCCCATCTGCGTCAGGTACATGCGGACGGGATCGTCCGACCAGTTCTCGACCTGCTCGATGAGGCCTTCTTCCGACTCGTTCGCCGTCTCGGCCTCGGCCTCAGCTTCGGCCTCGATCTCGCCTTCCGGCAGCACGCCCGCGTCATCGTCGACGAGCAGGTCAACGTCGGCCTCTTCGGCATCGACCACCTTGACCGTCAGGTCTTCAACCTCTTGGGGATTGGAGACAACATCGTCTTCGAGTTCGTCAAGCAGTGAGTCGTACAAGGCAATGCTCCTTCAAGGATCAATACAAGCGGACATTTCTGTCCTTGGCGTGCCGCTCCAGACACGTCCCGTCAAGCGTCCGTTTCCATCATTCGTGTGGCCGTCAGTGTGATTCAAGGCGCCGCCAATTCCAGTGTTCAAAAAAACAGCCCGGATGGCGGACGGCGAATGTGGCTGGGCAACCTGGGGCCACTGGGGGTGAGAAGAGTTGGAACCATCGTCACTGGCGAGGGTTTCCGGAGGGCTCAAGATTATGGCGGCGCGTCGGTCGCGGGGCCAACTTTTTTTTGGAAAAAAGCACGGGAATTTCGGCGATTCCGCCAAAAAATGGTAAAAAAATCCGGCCGGAGAATCTCTGCGGCCGCCGCCGGCGGCGGCCGCGCGGAGCCTCGCGGTTCGTTCCCGCCCGTCAACGACCGATGCCGATGAAAACCTTTCTGCTTCCTTGCCCCTGTTCGGTGGACATTCCCGTGTCGGCTGGGCTGGCGGGTGGTCGCGTCGACTGTCCCTCCTGCGGGCGGTCAGTCGACGTTCCGAAGCTTCGCGATCTTTCGCTCCTGCGGGAGCAGCCATCGGCTGCCGCGACACAGACACGTTGGAGCCCGGCGCATGCGGTGTTGCTCGCTGGGACGGCCGTGGCGGTCTTTTGCTGGGCGGCCGCGATGCTCGTGCTGCCGCGTTCCGACGTCGCGTTCGATCTCGAGGCCATCCGTGCCGCCGTGCGGGCCGCGCCCGACCAAGACATTTATAGAGCGTGGAAGCAGGGGCTCTCCCGGTCGGGCGTGGCCCGGCCGCCCACGCCGGAGGAGCAGAAACTGCTTCGCACGAGCCGGTTTTCGGATGGCGTCTCCCGTGGGCTGCAGATCCTTGGTGGGCTTGGCGCCCTGGCCGCGGCCGCCGCGGCGGTGCGGGCATTTGCGAAACCGGCGGCGGGAGGCGGGCGATGAAGGCGGCGTTTATCCGGAAGACGGGGGGCCCCGAGGAGATCGTGCACGGCGATCTGCCCGATCCGGTGCCCGGGCCGCGGCAGGCGGTCGTCCGCGTGCGGGCCTGCGCCGTGAACCCCATCGATACCTACGTCCGCGCCGGCAGCGTCGCGATGCCGCTCACGTTTCCGTTCGTCGTCGGCTGCGATCTGGCCGGCGAGGTCGTGGCCGTCGGCAGCGAGGTGGATCGGCTCAAGCCAGGGATGCGGGTCTGGGGATCGAACCAAGGCGTGCTCGGCCGGCAGGGCACGTTCGCGGAATTCGCCGCCGTCGAGGAGTGCTGGCTGCATCGCACGCCCGACAATGTGTCTGATCGCGACGCGGCCGCCGCTTCGCTCGTCTCGATCACGGCGCACCTGGGGCTCGTCGGCAATGCGGCCCTGCAGCCGGGCGAGACGATCTTCGTCAACGGTGGCTCCGGCGGCGTGGGGTCGGCGGTCGTGCAGATCGCGAGGTTGCTCGGCGCCCGCGTGATCACCACGGCCGGCACGCTCGAGAAACGCGAGCGGGTGAAAAGTCTCGGTGCCGAAGTCGTGCTCGATTATCGCCGCAATGATCTCGTCGAGGCCGTGCTGGCCGCCGCGCCCGAGGGCGTGCACGTCTATTGGGAGACGCTCCGCGAGCCGCTGTTCGACCAGGCCGTGGCGATGCTGGGCGAGGGGGGGCGGATGGTGATCATGGCCGGCCGCGACGCCCGCCCGCCGTTCCCGGTCGGCCCGTTCTACGTGAAGGGCTGCAGGCTCTTCGGCTTCGTGATGTTCAAGGCCGATAGCCACGAGCAGGCCGCCGTGGCCGCGGACCTCAACCGCTGGATGGCGGCCGGGAAGCTGCGGTTGCCGATCGACCGCGTACTGCCGCTTTCCGCCACGGCCGAGGCCCACGCCCTGCAGGAGTCGAGCACGATTGCCCGGTCGGGCGCCGTCGGCGGCAAGATCGTGATAGAGCCGTAGTAGGACAGGCTTTAGCCTGTCATCGGTCTACGAGCGGCAGCCGGAAGGCTACCCTACTTCTGACAGGCTGAAGCCTGTCCTACTTTCAGCGCGATTCAGAAGGAGCGGGCTGATCGCTGGGGCGGCTGCGGCTGCTCGTCCGGCGTGTCGCTGGCAGCCTCGCGCTCGCGCTTGATCTTCTGCAATTGCTCCTCGACGGCGGTCATGCCGGCCGAGATATTCGGAAACATCGACTGGAAGGCCGACGTGTTGCCACGCGGCTTCGGCGGCGCCGGCCGCTGGGGCGAAGGCTGTTGATTCGTCGTGGTCCGCGGCTGCCGAGCGGTCCGTGCCCGCTGCTGGATCGCCTGCGGCGCCTCGCGCACCGGCGGCGGCTGCTTGGCAGTCTGTTGCGGCGAGGGCTGCGGCTTCGGCCGCTCCACCGTCTGCGGCTGCTGCACCGGTTGCATCGGCGGCGCCTGCGTCGACGCGGGCGACACGAACGACCGGTCGGCCTGCATGGCGATCCGCTCGGGCACGACGAGATACCGCACGGCCGGCGTCGTAGCGACGGCCTGCGGCTTCGTCTGCGGGGCCACAGCCGGCGGGGCTTCGATGTCGCTCTCCGTGGCGGGCTGCACGACCGAAACGATCTCCGGCTCGGCAGCCGGTTCAGCCGGCCCGACGAGCTGCTCGACGGCGACGGTGGGCTCGCCGGCGGTCGGCGTGGTCGCGATTTCGGCGGGCGATTGCTCCGTTGCAGTGATGGTGTTTGCAATCGGGGCGTCGGTGATCGTCGTGCTGGCGACCGCCGCGGGCGCTGGTTCCACGGGGGTGACCACAGCCGCGGCGGCCGGCGTCGACGCCTGTTCGCCGGGCGCCCAGAGATCGGGCTGCGGGATTGCGTCTACGGGCTGGGGCGTGGGCAGCGCGGCGGCTGGGGCGGCCACCATCTGGGTATCGTCGGCGGCCTGAGCCTTCACGAGTTGGAAGGCGAGCAGCGGCTGCCCTTCGCGGATCGGATGCTTGAGGATAGCGCCATCGAACGAATCCTTCGGCCGCAGCGCGGCCGCCGGCATCATGGCCTTCGGCCAGTCGCGCAGCGCCACGTCCCAGACCGTCACAGAAGCGCCCTGCGGCAGCGACCGCAGCGCCACGAAGATTGGTTCGCTTTCAACCCTCGGCTTCGATTGCGCGAGATGCACGTCGAGCGCACGGTTCACGCCGAAGGCGGCAGCGGCGCCCGCGATGAAGGCGGCCGCAAAGACGGTGGTGGCGCGGGGTCGGTGACCCTTGCCGGATTGTTTCGACGTGCGTCCGTTCGTACTCATGACCGTAGGCCTTTCGAGTCGCCCTGCAGTTCCGCCCATCCCACCTCATGTTCGTCATCGACAAGGCGCGATTGTGGCCGCCAGAACAGATCGCGACAGAGGCTTCGCTTGCCCGGTTTACTCATTTTCCGGGGCGTCTCGTGGCATGCGTCGGCAGGGTCGCCGCACTTTGCCGCGTTTGCCGCCGGAAGAGTCAGCGGCCGTCGGTCTCGCTGGCCGTGGCGTCGGCCGCGAAGAGCGGATCGACCGCACGCGCCTGCGGCCGGATCGCGAGCAGCCGCATCGTGGGCTCACCGGCGGTGCGATCACGGAAGAACGCATCTCCCACGGTGGAGGCGCCGTCGCCGGCAGGGCCCACGAGGAGCAGGGCGTCGGCGGGAATCGTGAGATCGAATCGCAGCCGGTCGAGCGTGTGCCGCCGCTGGCCGGTCTCCATGCGAAAGACTCCTTCCTCGCCCACCCACGATCGCTGCATCGGGCCGTGCTTGACGGTGGGCGTGAGTTCGAGCCGGACACGACCGTCGGCCGCCGGCCACGATTTGAGCGCGAACTGGGTGCTCGCCTCGCGGTAGGTGCCGCCGTGCATGTCCTCGCCGTCGTGCTCGAGCAGCACGAGTTCCCCGAGGCCGGTGGAGGCCACGATCTCGGTCTCGCGGCCCGGCAGAAGCCGCAATAGCCGCCGCGCCACGGCGGGGCTGGCCGTAGGGCCTTCCGGAAGCTGATCGGGTTGGGCCGTTGACTGCGGCTCCAATCGGGAGGCGAGCGCCGACGGCAGCGTGCCGGTGACCACGCCCGCCCGCAGGCCGTTGGCCGCGAGCCGTCGCCGTAGGGCGTCGTCGAGCGCCTGCTCATCGACGAGTTTCCAGAGCTCCTCGCCGAGCTGCGCGTCGTGCTCGGCGCTCCGCACGAAGACCATCTCGATCGGGATCGTCTTCGGCGCCGGGCGAGTGGCGGCCGTCTCGCGGACATCGTCGCCGAGCACGGTCTCGAGCGGCTCGGGCTGCTGCCAGACGGAACTCGAGAGCAGCGTGAAGCGGCAGCCGCCCGCTGTGCAGGTGCAGAGCAGCACGAGGGTGAGGCAGGTCTTTGCGCGCGGGCGCATGGCGGCAGGTATCCGCGAAAGGGGGCGATCGGGGCGGGGAGGGTAGACGCGGCGCCGCGGGGGAGTCAACGCCGGCCGGCGGCCGTTTCGGGGCGGGATCCGAGAGTAGGGTAGGCTTCAGCCTGCCATGCCCGTCTTCTGGCGGCGCATGTGCTGAACGGCCGCATTGGTCGCCGGAACGGCAGAAGTCGCCTTCGCGCTGCAATTTCTCCGCGCACGACCTACGAAGCTGCTGACCTCAGAAGGTCGAAATTGCATACGCTCGTCGAGCTTCCGCCGATTCCGGCTCCTCAGCATCGCAAGTGAGCGTAGACCACATTGCCGGCTTCAGGAGACCGCCTTCACGGCGTTGGCGAAGATCGCCAGGCCTGCGCCCGCCGCGGTGGCGTCGAGCCGGCCGTTCCAGGCGGGATGCTGAATCGCGTCGATGAACCGCTCCGGGTGCGGCATCATGCCGAGCACGCGGCCGGTCTCGTCACATGCGCCCGCCACGTCGGCGGCGGCGCCGTTGGGGTTCGCCGAGTGGCCGTGCGCGTCTTTGCCATAGCGCAGCACGAGCTGGCCGGCGGCGTCGAGCGCGGCGAGATCCTCGGGCGACCGCGTCACGAACCGCCCCTCGCCGTGCGCGATCGGCAGATCGAACGAGCTCTCGATGCCCTGCAGGAAGAGGCATTTGCCCGGCAGCGCCTTCAGCGGCACCCAGCGGTCGATGAACCGCCCGGAATGATTGTGGGCGAGCGCCGCCCGCGGCTGGCCCGTGGCGGGATCGCCGAGCAGGAGGCCCGTCTGCAGGAGCACCTGGAAGCCGTTGCAGATGCCGAGCACGAGGCACCCCTTGTCGCGAAATTTCTTGAGCGCGTCGCCGAGCCGCAGCTTCAATTCCAACGCGAAGATGCGGCCGCTGGCGATGTCGTCGCCGTAGGAGAAGCCGCCGGGGATGCAGAGGATCTGGCAGTCGTCGGCGATCGCCGGCTTTTCCGCGAAGGCCCGCACGTGCACGCGGCGGGCGATGGCGCCGGCGCGTTCGAAGGCGTGCGCGGTCTCGTGGTCGCAGTTGGTGCCGGGGGCGCGGAGAATGAGGGCGCGGGGGGAGAGCATCAAGACTCCTTCCTTTCACCGCGCCAGGCGCGGTCCAGCCGGTCCACGGCGATCGCGGCGCTGCCGCCGCTGGTCACGATCTCGAGTTGGCGGTCGCCGGTCACCTCGCCGATCCACGCCCAGGCCACGCCATCGACCGCCTCCGCAAAGGCATCGGCCCCCGCGGCGGGCACCTCGCAGAGAAATCGGCCCGGCGTCTCGGTGAAGGCGATCGCGAAGTCGCGTGCGGCGCCGGAGGCGTCGCGGATCTCGGCGGGAACCCTCGCCAGTTCCAGGCGGGCCCCGAGGCCGCCGCCGATCGCCATCTCGGCGACTCCTGCGGCGAGCCCGCCATCGGAGCAATCGTGGCAGGCCGCGATGAGGCCCCCCTTGAGCGCGGCGGCGACGGCCGTGAAGACCGCGCGAATCGAAGCGGCATCGACCGGCGGCACGCGGCCTCCGCTCACGCGTCCGGTGAGGGCGAGCTGGCTGCCGGCGAGGTCGTCGCGGGAGATCCCCACGATCGCCAGGCGGTTGCCCGCCCGCTTGAGGTCGGGCGTGACCGTGCGCCGCACGTCGTCCACCTGCCCCATCGCGGTCGCCAGCAGCGTGGGTGGGATCGAGATCTCGTGCTGCTTGCCGGCCGCATCGGTCCAAGCGAAGACATTATTGAGGCTGTCCTTGCCGCTCACGAAGGGCGCCGCAAACGCGATCGCCGTGTCGTGGCAGCCACGGCAGGCCTCGACGAGCGTGCCGAGCGAATCCTCGCGCCGGGTGTCGCCCCAGCAGAAGTTGTCGAGCAGCGCTATCTTCGCGGGATCGGCGCCCGCTGCGATGCAGTTGGCCATCGACTCCACGATCGCGCCGGCGGCCATCTGGTAGGGATCGAGCCAGCCGAGCCGGTGGCGGATGCCGACGCCCAGCACGATGCCGCGGTCGCGGCCGAGCACGCCGCGGATCACGGTGCCGTCGGCGGGGCCTTCACCGGGGCCGAGCAGCGGCTTCACCACGCTCGCCCCCTGCACCTCGTGGTCGTATTGCCGGATGATCCATTCCTTGCTCGCCACGTCGGGTAGGCCGAGCACATCGATGAGCGACGAAGCGATTTCCTCCGCGCCGCCTGCCCGCCAGGCAGTCGGCTGCACGGCCGGCGGCACATGCCGCGATTTCAGTCGCAGCTTCGGCCGGCCCTCGTGGAGGAAGTGGCAGTCGAGGTCGCCGGCGGTGCGGCCCTCCCAGCGGAGCACGAGCCTTCCCGACCCGGTGAACGTGCCGATCGCGGTCGCCTCCACGCCTTCGTCGGCGGCAACCCGCGCGAGCTTCTCCCAGTCGGCCGGCGCCACGGCGAGCACCATCCGCTCCTGCGCCTCCGAGATCCAGACCTCGGTGGCGGAGAGGCCGTCATACTTGAGCGGCACCTTCTCGAGATCGACCGTCGCGCCGAGCTTCGCGCCCATCTCGCCAACGGCGCTCGAGAGCCCGCCGGCGCCGCAATCGGTGATCGCGTTGAAGAGCCGCTGCCGCGAGGCCTCGAGCACGAAGTCGGTGAGCGTCTTCTCGTGGATCGCGTGGCCGATCTGTACCGAGCCTCCCGACTGGCTTTCGCTCGCGCTCGAGAGTTCCTCGCTCGAGAACGTGGCGCCGTGGATGCCATCGCGGCCGGTGCGGCCGCCGGCGACGACGACGAGGTCGCCCGGCTGCACCGTCGCATCGGCGGAGTTGCGCGGCATAATGCCGACGGTGCCGCAGAAGACGAGCGGGTTCATCGTGTAGCCGGGGTCGAAGGCGACGGCGCCGGCGATCGTGGGGATGCCCATGCGATTGCCGTAGTCGCGCACGCCCGCGACCACGCCGCCGAGCAGCCGCCGCGGATGGATTACGCCCGGCGGCAGGTCCTCCGGCTTCGTGTCGGGCGGTCCCACGCAGAAGACGTCGAGGTTCGCGATCGGCTTCGCGCCGAGGCCCGTGCCGAGCACGTCGCGGATCACGCCGCCGAGCCCCGTCGCGGCGCCGCCGTAGGGCTCGATCGCCGAGGGATGGTTGTGGGTCTCCACCTTCACGCAGATGTCGTGGTCGCCGTCGAACCGCACCACGCCCGAGTTGTCGCGAAACACGCTCACGCACCAGTCCTTGGCGCCGAGCGCCGCGCGCACCTTCTGCGTGGCGGCGAAGACCGTCTCCTTGAGCAGGTTGTCGTAGCGGGCGCTGCCGGCCGGACCCTCGTGGTCCACCGGGCTGCCGAGCGTCTTGTGGCAGCAGTGTTCGCTCCAGGTCTGTGCGATCGTCTCGAGCTCGATCTCGAAGGGATCGCGCGAGAGCGTGCGGAAGTGATCGCGGACGGCGTGGAGCTCGCGGGGCGTGAGCGCGAGGCACTTCTCGCGGCTGAGCTTTGCGAGCGCGGCGTCGTCGAGCCCCTCGAGCCGGATCGAATGCTGCTCGAACGACCACGGATTTCCGCCCGAGAGCGTCTTGAGCGCGAGCGGCCCGATCACCACGTCGTGGATCGCTTCGCTCGCCAGGAGCTTCCACGCGAGCCGTTGGGCGTCGGCCGGCGGGAGCGCGGGGAGCCAGTATTTGCGAACGCTGCGCACGGCGGTGGGCCGCAGGCCGAGGAGCGCCATCGCTTCCTGCGCGCTCTGCGCGGCCGGATCGGTGACGCCGGCCCGCGGCAGCACGTGCAGTACGGTCGGCAGGTCGGCGGGGCCCGCGACCAAGGCGCCGTCGCCCACCGCGGCGATCGTGAACGACTCCGTGACGGGGTCGGCCAGGAGCGTGCCGGCGAGCCGTTCGGCGTCGGCCTTCGAGAGCTCCCCTTCGATCAGCCAGCCGGCGGCGGTGCGGCTCTTCGTGCAGCCGCCGATGCCGAGTTCGGCGGCGCCGGCGACAACGGCGCGGGCGGCATGGTCGGCATCGGGGTCGAGCAGGTGGACGTCAACTTCCCACAGCATCGCGGTCTTCCTTGGCGGCTTTCAGGAGCGAGACGAGTCTCTTGCGGTCGTGCTTCTCGAGCGCGGAGAGCATCTTTTCGGTGGCGCCCGCGATCCGCGACAGCGCCTTGGCCACCATCGGCGCATTGTCGAGCAGGATGTCGGCCCAGAGATCGGGATCTCCGGCGGCGATCCGCGTCGTGTCGCGCCAGCCGCCGGCCGTGAGCTGCCTGGCCTCCGGGGGCGTGGCGGCGGCAATCGCGGCGGCGATCACGTGGGGGGCGTGGCTCGTGGCGGCGAGCAGCTGGTCGTGCTGCCGGGGCGGCATGACGAAGACGGTCGAGCCGAGCGCCGCCCAGAATCCTCCCACTTCCTCCACGTCGGTCGGCGGCGTGGCCTTGGCTGGCGTGACGACGGTGACTCTCCCCGCGAAGAGCTTCGCGTCGGCGGCGGCGGGCCCGCGCCGGTGGCTGCCGGCGATCGGGTGGCCGCCCACGAATCGACCGCGCCGCGTGCGGCGGCGCTTCTCCCAATGGGCGACGATCGATTGCTTCGTGCTGCCGGCGTCGGTGATCAGCGTGCCGGGACGCACGGCGGCGTCGATCGCGTCGAGCATCGCGGGAATCGCGGCCACGCCCGTGGCCACGACGACGAGGTCAGCCTCGGCGACGGCGGCCGCGAGATCGGTGGTCGTCTCCGTGACCGCGCCTGCCCGCTTCGCCTCGGCGAGCGATCCGGCAGAGCGTCCCACGCCGATGACGCGGCCGGCGAGACGGCGGGAGAGGGCCGCGAGGCCCACCGAGCCGCCGATCAGGCCCACTCCCACGATGGCGATGCGCGGCCAGTGAACGGATGCTTTCATCGCCGGGAAAGATGGTCCGGGTGGAACCGCAGGAAAACCTGTCGGGCGGGCTTTCGATGGCCGTCGCGCCCGGTTTTTACCAGATGCCGGGGGCATGTGTTAGGGTCGTGCGTTGCGGCCCACGGACGAGGCAATTTTTCCTGTGCGATACGTGAACGAGATGCCGACCGCGCTGGTTGCCGACGTGCTCGGCCGGCTTGCGATCGCGCTGGCGGCGGGCGTCGACCCGCGGCGGGCGTGGGCGAGCGAATCGGCCCGTGTGCCGACGCGGCATCGGCCGCCGATGGAGGCAGCGTCGCGGGCGCTTGCGGACGGTGGCGGGATCGCCGACGCGATGCGGGCGGCCGACGGGGCGTTTCCGGCATTCGTGATCGGCATGGCGCAAGTGGGCGACGAGACCGGACACCAGGCGGAGACGCTCCGCGAACTCGCAAGCACGCTCCGGGGCATGGTGCGGTCGTCGCGGGCGCTCCGCTCGAGCCTCGTGTGGCCGGTGTTCCAGCTCGCGACGGCGTTCGGCGTGGTGGGGCTGCTCATTTTCCTCGCCGGCGTGCTCACTGACGGCAATGGCAAAGGCATCGACATCCTCGGCCTCGGGCTGGCGGGAGTCTCCGGGCTGGCGACCTATCTCGCCCTGCTGGGTGCGGCCGCGGTGATCGTCACTCTTGCGCTGCGGTGGGCGGTGGGCAGTTGGCGACGGCATGGCATCGCCCGTGCGATCGCCGCGCGGGTGCCCGTGCTGGGCGCCGCCTCCGCGGCGGCCGAGGCGGCGGCGTGGTGCCGGGCGGCGTCGCTCGCGAGCCACGCGGGATTGTCGGCGGGCAGGCTCGTGACACTCGCGTCGTCTGCCGCGCCGGGCGTGCGGATCGACGCCGTCGCGCTCGAAGACCGTCTGCGCGGCGGCGCGACGTTCGCGGAGGCGCTCGAGGAGACGGGCCGATTCCCCGAGCGGCTGCTGCATGCCGTGGCCGTCGGCGAGGCGACGGGCAACACGGCCGAGGTGCTCGACCGGATCGCGGGGGAATTCTACGACGAATCTCGGCGCGGCTTCGAGGCGACTGCCCGCGGGGCCGGGTTTGCGGTCTGGGCTGCCGTGGCCGGCCTGATCGCGCTCGTGATCTTCCGGATTTTCTCGTTTTACGTCGGGGCGATTCAGGATGCGGTCAGGTAGGCTTGTGGCGATGCAACGCTGGCTCGCGATCGTCGTCGTGCTCTTCTCCGCGGTCCTCCGCGCCGATGAGACCACCGTACCGAAGAAGACGCAGCAGGAGCTGATGGCGGAGCGGGGGTATGTGCGCTACCGCGGCGGCTGGCGGACGGTGCAGGAGATCGAGCTCATCGAGCGGGCCGAGCGGGCGAATCTCGCGCGGATCGAATGGAAGGGGCGGCTCGAGCGGCTGCGGAAGCGGCTCGGCGAGGCCGGGCAGGCGGAGCAGGCCGCCGAGGAGATCAGCGAGATCGCCGATCCCTTTGCCGTGCCGGCGCTCACCGCGGCGGTGGCCAACGAGACGGAGCAGCGGGTGCGCGGCTTGTATGTGGAGGCGCTCTCGCGGATTCGCTCCCCCGACGCCACTCTGGCGCTGGCGACGCTCGCCGTCGATCACGCCGATCCGGAGACGCGGATCGCCGCCACCGAGCGGCTCGTCGCGATCGGGCCAGAGCAGGTGATGCCGATGATCGCCGCGGCGCTGACGAGCCCCGACAACGCCCGCGTGAACCGTGCGGCCGAGGCCATTCAGCGGCTGGTGGAGCCGCAGCCGGCCGGGGGCTCCGCGCCCGGCGGGCCGCCGCGGCCGCTCGATGCGCAGCTCCTCGGCGCCTTGATCGCCGCGCTCCAGACGCAGCACATGGGGCTGGCCGGCGACGGCACTCCGGAGGGCTCGACGACGGCCACGTTCACGCCGTCCGGTGGCGGCCTCTCGGTCGGCGGCGGCACGAAGAGGGTGAAGGTGTCGGTGCGCAACGACGCCGTGCTCGAGGCCCTCGTGGCGATCACGGGAGTCAACTTCGAATGGGACTCGGCAGCTTGGCGCACATGGCTCGCGAGCCGCGAGTCGCCGGCCGACTACGACCTGCGCCGCGGAATGTAGAGGCAGGCTGAGGAACGACAGGCTGAAGCCTGTCCTACCGGCGGCGCTTGGGGAACCATTCGGCGTCGAGGACGAGCAGCGCGACGCGGTTCTCGAGGTTTGGCCGGAAGACCGTGAGCAGGAGCAGCGGCATGAACCAGGCCATGAAGAGGCCGCCGTTGTGGGCCTTCCAGAACTGGCTGCCCAGGAGCACGGCCGCCGAGCAGCTCAACAGCGTGCCGAGGTTCTTCGGCGATGGCCAGATCGCGAGCGTGGCCATCATCGCGACAAAGGCGGCGAGCACCGGCAGGCGAAACACCGCGTCGTTGTAAGGGAGCGCCCAGAAGCCCTCGAGCGACACCTCGTTGGGGAAGATCCACCCAAACATCTGCCGCAACTGCCCCAAAAAGACCGCTGCACTGGGCGACGTAAACCAGAGGGCCACCACGAGCAGGCCGAGCGCCGCAGCGATGCCGAGCAGGAAGCGGCGGATGCCTCGCTCCCAATAGAAGCTGCACCACAGCGGCAGGAGGAAGACCGGATAATAGATCGTTCCGATCGCCAGGCCGATGAGCGACCCGCTGACGAGCGGCCGGCGGTAGGCGGCGATCGCCCAGACGACGAGTGCGCCCGGCAGGGCGTGATCGACGCGGCCGGTCATCAGCGCGGTGTAGGGGAGCAGCAGGTAGAGCACGGCGGCGGCGATCCCGAGCCGCACGTTCTCGAAGTGGAGCCAGCCGATCGCGATCATGCCCGCCACGATCGCCAACTGCGACAGGATCGCCATCACGCGGGCGGTGGTCTCATGGAGCACGCGGCGGTTGGTCTCGGTCGCCTCCTGGCCGACGACGCCCGCGTCGGCAGAGAAGATCCGCTGCGTGGAGATCTGCGGCAGGAGGAAGAGCAGGGGATAGCCGGGGCCGAGGCGGGCGAGCTGATCGGCGTCGACCTTGGCGTCGCGGGTCTCCAGCCTCGTCGCCGCCGCGGCGCCGGCGAGGTCGTCGCGCTGCGGCCGCGTGGTGATCACGTTGGCCAGGAGAAACACGAGCAGCGATGCGCCGAGAAACGTGAGCCCGCCACCGGAGAGGTTCGATTCGAGCAGCGGCCGCCTCACCATCAGCGAATCGAAGAGCATCCGCAAGAGGAAGGCCGCCGACACGGCGAAGATCCAGATGAAGCCCATCTGCTGGACCGCGGCGCTCGCCTTGTAGCCGCCGTACTCGACGGCCAGAAGGCCCGGGGCCAGCAGCACCAGCCCGATGAGGTCGAGGTTGCGCACGCTCCAGAGCCGGTTGAACTTGAAGAAGAGCGCGATCGAGAGGAGCGACGAGAGGTAGAACCACGTCGTGGGATTGACGCGGTAATATTGAAACAAGATGTCGCTCATGCCGCCAAGGTACGTTCCGGGAAAGGCTTTGGGAACGATTTCGAGCCGGGCGGCGGTTCCGGCAGCCTTTTCGGTCAGCGAAACGGCCAGATGAGCGGCGCGAGGAGCACCGTGATCGCCATCACGAGCAGATTGAGCGGGCCGCCAAACCGCAGGTAGTCGCTGAACTTGTAGCCGCCGGGGCCATAGATCATGAGGTTGGTCTGGTAGCCCATCGGCGTGGCGAAGCCGCAGCTGGCGGCCACGGTGACGGCCATCACGAAGGGCATCGGGTTCACGCCCAGGTCGGCGGCCGTCTGCCAGGCGATCGGGAAGAGGAGCACCGCGGCGGCGTTGTTGCTCATCAGCTCCGTGAAGAGCATCGTCACGAAGTAGATCGCCGCGAGCGTGGCATGCGGCCCGTCGCCGGCGGCGGCGATCGTCGAACGAGCGATCGACTCGTCGAGCCCCGTCTTCTCCATGGCCTTGGCCAGCCCGAAGCTCGCCGCGATCAAAAGCAGCGACTCCCATTCGATGCTCCGCCGCGCCTCGTTGGAGGAGATGCAGCCGGTGACGAGCACGGCGGCGGCCGCCACGAACGCGGCCGCCACCATCGGCACGAGCTCGAAGGTCGCGGCGAGCACCATCGCGGCGAGCACGGTGCAGGCGATCCAGGCCCGATCGTGCCGCGGCGGCGTCGAGCCGCTGACCTCGCTGACCAGATAGAAGTGGCGACTCGACCGCTGCCGGTCGAGGAAGGTGGGGCTGGCCTCGAGGAGGAGCGTGTCGCCCGGCTCGAGCGCGATGTCGCCGATCTTCATCTGCAGCCGCTCGCCGTTGCGGGCGACGGCGATCACGACGGCGTCGTACGTGGAGCGGAAGCGGCCCTCGCGGATCGTCTGGCCGACGAGCGGGCAGGTATTGGAGACGACCGCCTCCACGAGCACCCGCTCCGACCGCGGCCCATCGAGCTGAAACACCTGGTCGGTGGCCGGCCTGAGTCCGCGGATCTTCTGCAGTTCGACGACGGAATCGACGACACCCACGAAGACGAGCCGGTCGCCCGCCTCGAGCCGCTCGGTGGGCGCGACCGCCGCCATCACATGTCCGGCGCGATCGATCTCCATCAGGAAGAGGCCTTCGAGGCCGCGGAGACCGGCCTCCTCGATCGTGCGTCCCACGAGCGGGCTGCCCGGCTCGACGAGCATCTCGAGCGAATATTGCCGCGGGTCGTCGCTCTGGCTCATCGCGGGCCGCCGATCCTTGAGGAGATAGCGGCTCTTGCTGGCCACGAGCAGGTAGGCGAACCCCGCGATGAGCAGGGGCACGCCGAGCCAGGTGATCTCGAACATGCCGAGCGTGCGGCCGGTCTTGGCCGCAACGAGGCCGCTGACGACCACGTTCGTGCTCGTGCCGATGAGCGTGCAGAGGCCGCCGAGGATGACGGCGGCGTTCATCGGCATGAGCAGTTTCGAGACGCTCAGCCGGTGCTTCTTCGCCCAATCTCGGATCGCCGGCACCATCAGGGCCACGACGGGGGTGTTGTTCATGAAGGCGGAGAGGGCGGCCGGCGCGACCATGGTGCGGACCTGCGCCGAGGAGAGCGATTGCGGGCGGCCGAGCGCCCGGTCGACGAGGCTGGCCAGGGCCCCGGTTCGTTCCACGGCCGCGGCCACCACGAAGAGCGCGGCGACGGTGAGCATGCCCTCGTTGGCCATCCCCTTGAAGGCCTCGTCGGGGGCGAGCACGCCGGCCGCCAGGAGGACGACCACGCCGCCGATCATCGCCATGTCGGGCGCCCGCTGCCCAAACAGGAGGGCCATGAGGGTCGCGAACGTCACGATCGCCGTGAGCGTTGCCTGCCAGTTGGTGAAAAGGGCGTCGGGAATCATGCGCGGCGTCTCGGCGCGAATGTGGAAGAACCAGCAAAGTTGTCGTTCGCAGGGCGATGATTCGCAAGTGCAAATCGCGTCATCCGTGCCGGCGGGCGGACAGATGGCGGCCGCGGCGGCCGGCGCGGTACGCTGCCTTCCCGTATCCATCCCCCACGAGGAGTTCCGGCCGTGATCGACCAGCTGCTGCAGGGTAACGTCAAGTTCGTCACCGGCGAGTTCAAGCCGAACGAAGAGTATTACCAGTCGATCGCCACGAAGCAGACGCCGAAGGTGCTCTGGATCGGCTGCTCCGACTCCCGTGTGAGCGAGCATCAGATGACCGGGTCGAAGCCCGGCACGATGTTCGTGCATCGCAACGTGGCCAACATCGTGGCCTTCAACGACGTCAACATCTCCGCGATCCTCGAGTATGGGGTCGTGCACCTGAAGATCGAAGACATCATCGTCTGCGGCCACACCCGCTGCGGCGGTATCGCGGCGATCGAGGACGGCGTGCACGAAAACTACATCGCCGACTGGCTCTGCATCGCCTCGGGTGCGAAGGTCGTGGCCGACCGGATCGCGGAGGAGCGTGGGCTCTCGCGGGAGGAGAAACTCGCCGTGCTCACCGAGGAAAACGTGAAGCTGCAGATCAGGCACCTCAAGAATCTCGCGCTCATCCGCAACATGCATAAGAAAGGTTCGCTGCCGCGGATCCACGGCTGGCTCTACCGCGTGGAGACCGGCACGGTGGACGTGCTCGTCGACGGCCGTGACCCGAAGCCGGGCCCGGGCCTGACAGCCCTGGCGTGAGGCCTGCCAGGCCGCAATCTGCGGAGATTTAGCAAAAAACTCACGCAGCGCAGCGTTGACAACGCCGATTCCCTTTCTATGCTTCCGGGATTGGTGAACTTCCGAAAACATGCATGTGTGTTCTCGGGAGCGAGTTGGACCGGCCTCACATGACCCACCCCCGGGCCGGTCGCACAGATTTTTATCTGAGTTTTGGTCTGATTTGTGATCTGACTTTTGATTTGGGCTGATTCGTCGGTCGCACCCGTCAGCGGGCCGCGGCCGATCCTGCCTGTCAGCCCTTAAACCGAGTTTGAGATTCGGCCTTGGTGCCTCCGGTGCCATGGCTCCCGCCTTCACTCCGCAATGGAGCACACCCATGCCTCGCGCCCGTTCTTCTGCCGGCTTCTCGCTGGTGGAACTGCTCGTCGTAATCGCCATCATCAGCACCCTCGTCGGCCTGCTTCTGCCGGCCGTTCAGGCGGCCCGCGAGAGCGGCCGTCGCACCAGCTGCGCTAACAACGTGCGGCAGCTGGCCAACGCCTGCCAGCAGCACCTCGAAGCCCAGGGGCATTTCCCGACGGGCGGCTGGGGCCAGGAGTGGGGCGGCGATGCCGATGCCGGATTCGGGAGCAAGCAGCCGGGCGGCTGGCACTATTCGCTGCTCCCCTATATCGAGCAGGCCGCCCTGCGCAACGATGGCCAGGGGCAGAACGACGCCGGCAAGCTGGCCGCCGCGAAGCGGGTGTATGAAACGCATGTCACTTCATTCGTCTGCCCGACCCGCGGCGTCTCGTCCCCCGTGGCGGTGGGCTCGTTCAGCTATCTCAATATCGACGCTCCGACCGTGGCCGGCCGCAGCGACTATGCCGCCAATGGCGGTGATGTGGTGTCGGCGGCGATGGTCGATCATCCGGGCAGTGCATCCACCACCGAGCAAGACGTCCTCGCGATGCCAGGCTCTGCGGCGGGCAGTGTCGCCGGCGGCGATCGGGCCACGGGCGTGGTGTTTCGCGGCAGCGTCATGAGGGCCGCGCACCTGCGCGACGGCCTGTCGAATGTCTACCTGCTCGGCGAGCGTTTCATTCCGCGCAACCAAGCCTTCACGTCGTCAGCCACGGGCAATCGCCACAGCTGGCTCGTCGGCTTCGACGACGATTCCATCCGGTTCACGGCCGCTCTTCCCAGCGGTGATGGCGACGATGCCGGTGCCGGGCTCGAGGGCCGGTTTGGCGGCTCGCATGCGGGCGTGTTTCCGATGGCGATGGCTGATGGCTCGGTGCACATGATCCCGTTCGATATCGACCTCACCACGCACCGTCGGCTCGGCCATCGCAAGGACGGCGAAGTGGCGATGCTGCCGTAGGCGTCCTTCCCCCGGTATGATGGCGACATGAGCAGCCATCAGCCGGCCCGTGAGCGGTTTTCGGAGTATTACGCCACGCCGAAGGCGCCGTGGGACATCGGCCGGCCGCAGCGGGCGTTTGTCGAGGCGGGCGACGAGATCCGCGGCCGCGTGCTCGATAGCGGCTGCGGCACGGGCGACCTCGCCCTCTGGCTCGCGGAACGCGGCCGCACCGTGACGGGCGTCGACTTCCTCGAGAAGCCGATCGCGCTGGCCCGCCAGAAGGCGGCCGACCGCGGGCTCGCCGCCAACTTCCTGCAGATGGATGCACTCGCGATCGGCGAGATCCCGGAGCGGTTCGACGCCGTCACCGATTGCGGCCTCTTCCACACGTTCGATGACACACACCGCGCGGCCTACGTGGCGGCGCTTGCGAAGCTGCTCGAGCCGGGGGCGCGGGTGTTTGTGCTCTGCTTTTCGACCGACGAGCCAGGCGATCACGGACCGCGGCGGGTGAGCGAGGCCGAATTGCGAGCGGCGTTCGCGAAGGGCTGGGAGATCGAGAAGATTGAGCCGGCCCGGTTTGAGGTGGTGCCAGGGGTCGCCGGGGCGGAGTTCACGCCGGGCGGGGCGAAGGCGTGGTTCGCCACGATTCGCCGCGCCTGAGTAGGACAGGCTTCAGCCTGTCAGAAACTTCAGCCTGCCATGCCTCGTTTTGGGCCGTGTTCGTGCCGGCCCAAAAAAAACCTTGCCTCGGCTAAAGGGCCGGTTTATCCTTTTGGAAGCCGCTCGGGTAAGGGCGGCACGGTTCCTGGAAACGCTCATGCACGCACCCGCTCTCGTGGCCTGCTAACGCAGCCGAGGCGGTTTTATGCGACGGACTTTGCCGCGGCTCTCGCGGCAGGCGTGCTTCCCGGCTTGATCACCAAGCCTTCCAGTCTTTCTTTCCATCGCAGCCGTTTCGCGTGTGCTTTTGCCGGTCGTGGGCGTGGGGGCGTGTTGCAAAGGCACTCGCATCATGACAGCGGCTGTTTTCAATCGCATTTATGCAATACGCGTGGTGATGTTCTGCGCGTCGCTGGCCCTCGCGTCTTTCGCTCATGTCGCCGAGGCGGTGATCATCGACACCCAATTCGGGACAGGAAACACGGCCGCGCCTGCTGATGACCCGGGCTTCGCCAACGTGGGCTCGATCGGCGAATTGACGGGCGTCTATATCGGTAACCGCTGGGTGCTTACGGCCAACCACGTCGGCGGCGGTGATATCGTGCTCAATGGAGTCACCTACTCGATGAATCCGGGCACCGGCACACAACTCAAGAACCCCGCCGGGTCTGGCAAATCGGAATACACGGACCTCTATGTGTATCGGCTGACGGACGACCCTGGGCTGCCATGGCTCAGCATCGCCTCAGCCCCTTCCGTCAGCGGTACGGTCACGATGATCGGCAACGGGCTGAATCGGGGCGACTATAGATCTTGGTGGGTGAATACGAATACCGGGACGAACCCGTGGGTCTGGACGGAGACCACGTCGAACCCGAATGCCGATGGGTACGCCTGGGGCACGGGCCATGCGATCCGCTGGGGCACGAACATCGTTGCCGGGACGACTTGGGCGAATACAGGCTATGGAGACGCCGTCTCTACATACACAACGTTCGACTTCTTCGACGACTATTCGTCGGAGTGTCAGGCCGCCTATGGCGACTCCGGTGGCGCGGTGTTCCGCAAGGACGACACGAGTTGGCAACTTGCGGGGATCATGCTCGGGGTGGCCGGGTATTCGGGGCAGCCCACCAATACTGCCGTGTATGGCAACCGCACCTTCAGTGCCGATCTCTCCGTTTACCGTGACCAGATCGTCACGATCACGGCCGTGCCGGAACCGGGCACTGTCGGTCTGGCGATCGCGGCCGTGGCCACGGGTTTTCTCTCGCGTGGACGCAGGCGACGCCGGGCCGGGCGTAGGATAATCCAGGCCACGGAAGCCCGACGCGCTAGCGAGGAGAGTTAGGGTGGTTCGTGGTGGTTTGTGGTTGAACCTCAAAACGACGGAGAGAGCATCATGAAATGGTCATTCATGCCGATGGCGGTGGTCGCCGTGTTCGTGGCGTCGACGGCGCTGGCCCAGCAGGTAGTTGTCCAGCCGCAGGTGCGGACAGTGCAGCCGCAGGTCCGCACGGTCCAGCCGCAGCGTTCGTATCGCAGCTACTCGGTTCAGCCGCAGCGGGCCGATCGGCGTTCGCCCGCCCACTCCGGCGAGGCCACGTGGCGGCACGCCGATGCGAAGGCGGCCGGGCATTACACGGGCGGACGGTAACCAGAACGTAGACCGCTTGCTCGAAAGTAAACCGCTTGCTCCGCAAGCGGATCCGGAGCCGCTTGCGGAGCAAGCGGTCTACTTTTCGCTCAGCGAAGTGACGGGGGTCACCTCCTTCCACGCAGACTCGAGCGATGCGATCGAGTCAAGGTCGTAGTGTCGTTCGAGGGCGGCTTTGAGGCCGACGATCTCGATGTCTTCGATGAACCGGATGAGCGTGGCGGCGTCGCGGCGGTTGATCAGCCAGCGGACAAGCGCAGCGCTTTGGCCGTAGAAGACCTGCTGGCGGCGGGTGCCGGCCGGCAACTCCTCGAGGGCGAACAGGTCGGCGGCGGAAAACGCCAGGCCCTGCCCGGCCGCGGCCCGGAAGTCTTCCTCGTGGCCGCACTGTGTTTGGCTGCCGTCGAAAAGCACTGCGAGGCCTTCGTCGGCCCAGCGTGGCGGCGGGGCGTGCACGAAATGATCGGCCAGCACCACATGCACGATCTCGTGCGCGAGTGCGTCGGGGATGACGTCGTGGCCGTCGCCCATCACGTCGATGCGTCGGCTCGCCACGGCGTCGGCCGCGAAGTCGATCGAAGTGGCGCCGCGTGAGCCGACGGGCGGCATGCCCACGGCGTCGGCGAATGAGTCGGGCGTGGCATGCACATGAATCGCGCAGCGGGCGGTCCATCGGCCGGGCTGTTCGATGCCGAGCAGCCGCCGAAAAGCTTCGTCGCGGGTCCGTTCGGCAACGGCCGCGATCTCGCCGGCCCGCGCGGCACTGGCCCCGTGCACCACGACGTTGCCGGGCGGTTCGGCGGCCGCCGCGACCGTCAGGAGGCCTAGCAAGAGAAGGCACGCGAGGACGGGCTGCCCGAGACGGCGATTCACGGCGGGCTCTCTCTGGTTGTGTGGCGGTGTTGTCAGAGGAGAGATGCACACCGCGTGCCATTCGCACCGGACGCGCGATGGTCGCGGGAAACAGGGGTTTCGTGGTGGCGGGTCGCGAAGGAGTGCGCGAAAAGGGTGCAGGGGATGCGCGGGGGGAGGGCAGGGGGTACGGAAGCCCGAAGCGCGAGCGAGGAGGGTTGGGGCGGCGTTGGTTGGGGTGGGGGGCGGATGTTCCTTGCTTGCGCTGCGGGCTTCCGTGCGAGGCGGCTTTCGCTGCGTCTAAACTGGCACGATGCGTGTTTATCCCTGCGATCGCTGGCGGCTGCCGCTTCCCGAGGGGCATAGCTTTCCGATCGACAAATATTCGCTCCTGCGGCGGCGGCTCGAGGCCCATGCGGCGGCCGGCGTGCCGCTTGAATTCATCGAGCCGCATGCGGCCACCGATGACGAGCTCGTGCGGGTGCACGATCGCGGGTATCTCGGCCGCGTGATGGCTGGCACGCTCTCGCGCGACGAGGTGCGGCGGATCGGGTTTCCCTGGAGCCGTGAGCTCGTGGAGCGATCGCTGCGCAGCACCGGGGCCGCGGTGGATGCGGCGGCCGCGGCGATCGAAGACGGCGTCGCGGCGAGCCTGGCCGGCGGCACGCACCATGCGGGCAGCGATTGGGGCGAGGGCTATTGCGTGTTTAACGACACCGCCGTGGCCGCGCGGGAGATGCAGGCCCGCGGGGCGGCCCGCCGCGTGTTGATCCTCGATTGCGACGTCCATCAGGGCAACGGCACAGCTGAGATCTTCGCCACCGATCCCACCGTCTTCACGATGTCGATCCATGGCGAGAAGAATTTCCCGCTTCGTAAGCATCCCAGTTCGCTCGACGTGCCGCTCGAGGATGGCACGGGCGACGAGGACTACCTCCGGGCCCTCGCCGCGGCGCTCGACGAGGCGTTTGGCCGGGCGGCGGCCGACCTCGTGCTCTATATCGCAGGGGCCGATCCCTATGCCGGTGACCGACTTGGCAGGCTCGCGGTCACGAAGCAGGGGCTGCTCGAACGCGACCGCATGGTGCTCGCGGCGTCTCGGGCCGCGGGCCTGCCGGTGGCGATCGTCTGCGGCGGCGGCTACTGCCAAGACCTCGAATCGATCGTCGATATCCACGCCGCCACGATGCTGCTGGCGGCCGGGGCCTGACCGACGCCCCAAGGTTGTCCCTCGGGCCGTGTATTCATTGCTCCCACGGAAGCCCGACGCGCAAGCGAGGCACGAACGATGGTGTGTCCCGGATTTTCCTTGCTCGCGCTGCGGGCTTTCGTGAGCGGGTTTCCGAGACGTCAAAAACGAGGAGGCAGATATGGAAAACGGCGGTGCGGATCGCGGTAAAACCGAGGATTTCAGCGGTGTGCTCGACCGGCTCGACCCGCGGTCGCGGGAGGTGCTCGTGCTGCTCTGGGAGGGAGCGGGGCAGGCGGAGGTGGCCAGGCGGCTGGGGCTCGACGAGGGTGTGGTGGCGCAGATTCGTGCGCAGGGCCTCGGGAAACTGCGGGCTCTCTTTGAGGAGGGGGCCCTATGACACACGTCTCCGAGTGAAAAATTGCATCCGGCAACGGGGCGACTAAACTAGCGGTCGGAAGGTTGAAAAGCATCCTGTCTACGAGTTGGGCGTCCCCTGCGGTCGCCCGCGCCAACCTCGCGAAAGCCAAGGTGGTGACTCGAACTGGCAACAGTTCGGGAGGATGTGCGTCGGGAGCGTTCCCCGGCGAAGCTTTCGATCGTGACGTCGAGCGAAAGCACCTTCCTTTCCTGTTCGGAAAGGAGTGCATCATGCCCGTGGGTTTTCCTTCGATTCGTGTGGATCATGCCAATGCCCTGCACCACCTCTGGTGCAACAACGGCACCTGGTGGGTCCATTACACGGTTCACTTCGACCACCGGAAGCGGCGGATTCGGCGTTCGTTGCAGACGCGTTCGCTGACAGAGGCGATCCTGCGCCGCGACTCGCTCTTGCTGCAGATCTCGAGCGACGGTGAGGCGGTGCCGGAGCGGACACGCGAAGCCGGGGCGGCGGCGTTTGATCGGCGAACGGTGGCGTGAACGAGCGCGGTTACGTCGGCAGTCGCAGGCTCGCGAGCGTGCCCGGCAGGGCCTCGCGCTCCCGCGCGTAAAAGTGCCGCAGCCGCCGCGTGTCGATCTGGAGCTCGCGCCGCGTTTCGCCGAGGGGCTTGTCGAGCATGTCGTCGCGGAGCACGAGGTGCAGGTTCCACACCCCGCATTCCTTACCCGCTTCGAGGCCGAGGTCGTAGGCGGCGAGTGTTTTTTTCGAGATGCGGTAGGGCTCGGGATAGAGGTGCGACACGGCACACTTGAAGAACCATCGCTCCAGGGCCGTCACGGCCTTCGTGCTGCCCATCGTAAATCCGATCACGAAGGCCTCGTCCTGATCCAGGAGACCGCGGCCGAGCAAGACATGGATCATGTCGTGGTCTTTCAAGTTCACGGCGCCGTGCAGGCGGAGCAGTCCCTGCGGGTTTTCGAAGAGCCGCACGATCCAGGGGATGGCGGCGGCGGGCGCTGCCGGCAGTTCCGAGAGCACTTCGCGAAGCGTGCGGTGATCGTTGTCGAGGCCGGGAAACCATTCCCACCAGTTGGTCGTGCGCGTGTCGCTGGTCTTGGCCTCGCCTTCGGGCAGGGCGAGTGCCGCGAGGGCGTCGAACCGCGTGAGCATGCCCTCGGGGTCGGGGCTGTGGGCCGCGAGTATCGCCTGGCCTTCGCCAAACCGATTGAGCTCGTGGGCGACGATCTCGCGCACGGCGCCGATCGTCTCTGGCGTGAGCTGCCCGGCGGGGAGGAGCCCGTTGATCCCCTGCAGGATCTTTTCGGTGGAGGCCTCCACATCGCGCGCCCCCGGAGTGAGGAGCCGCATCTGCAGAAACCCGCCTGCGGCGAGGGCGCGGACGGTGGCGTTGACGATCGCCGTCGCTTCATCGTGGGCCACGGCGTGGCCGGTCGCATACCGCGGCGTTCCTTCCTCGATCGCCCGCACGAGCACCCGCACATAGCCCTCTGTGGTGTCGCCGTTGCGCGAGGCCACGGAGTCGATGGCGAACGGGATGCGGGAGAGCGACTGAAGCGCGGCGGCAGCGGCAGCCTCGAGGCTCGGGCCCGATCCGGTAAAGAGTTCGATCGCGCCGCGTGGATTCCGGATCGGGATGGAGAGGCTCAAGCCCGCTGGCTCCGCAGCCGGCGCCGTGGCCGCCCTGCCGATCTCGATCCGCCCCACGCGGATAAACCGCCCAGCCTCGTCGTGTCGTCCCATGGCCGGACTCCGAAAGCAGTCTTTTCACCCTGAATTATACGCCGCGAATTGGCCCTGACTCGGGTGTGCACCGTCTGCTATACCCCCAACACTGCGACCCCAATGGGCGGCAGATCCCGTGTCGGCCTGTGGGCAATCTGGAGCCTCGTGCGTGAACGAAATACTGTTGCAGTGTCTTGGTATCTCAGCCTGGTTCGTCGTGCTCATCGTGCTGATGTCGCTGATCGAGCATCAGATCCACTGCCGCCTGATGCACAAGAAGCCGCGGCACTTTCTGGTACGCAATCTCAGGGCCCGGAATCGAATTTTCACGAGCCACGCCGTCGAGCATCACAAGCAATACCGCCAGGAATTTCACGACGATCCGGTGCCGCACGGCGAGGATCGCGGCATTCGCCTGAATATCCTCGAGGGGATCGTGGAGTCGCTGCCGGTCGTCATCGTCCTGGCGCCGTTTTCCATCACGGGCGCGGTGATGTTTCCGATGGTGGTCTGCCTGCATCACGTGATCTGGAATCAGATCCACATGGAGATGCACAAGCCGGAAGGCCGGTTCTTCGCCAATTGGGCGGCGTATAAGAGCGTGGCGCGTCATCACTTCCTGCACCACCGTTATCCCGACAAGAACTTCAACGTGGCGTTTCCGATTGGGGATTTCCTGTTTAACACGGTCGCCAAGCCGACGCCCGCCGATTGGCAGGCGATGAAGGCCGAAGGAATCGCCTGACGGCCGGGCCGCGAGCATGGTTTGCGCCCGTCTCAAACGTCACCAGCGCCAAGAGAGGCCGGAGCCGCCGAAGAAGTCGGCCGCTGCTTCGTTGAGGCCGACGGCCGCGTGGATGTCGATCTGCAGGTTCGGCAGCAGAAACCAGTGCAGCCCGCCGTGGGAGTAGGCCTGCTGCGGCACGCCCACGGCCCCGGACTGGGCGAAGATGACGAACTCGTTGAAGAGCATCACCCGCGGCCCGACGTCGTATTCGAAGTTGAAGGTCTGCAGATATTCGGTGTAGTAGCCGGCCGCATCGGGATTGCGCCGTCGATTGACGTTCGTGTTGCCCTCGATCTCGATCCGCTCCGAGACCCGCCAGGCATAGACGAAATTCATGCCGGGAAGCACTTCATCGGCGGTGTAGGCCGGGCTGCCGGTCGGCACCTTCATCTGCGGGAAGATCGTCAGTTCCGGCAGAATGCCGGCCTGGGCCGCAAGCGCCACCTTCGCGCCGAGGTAGAGGTCGTCGCTGCCGGCGGCGGTGAATGGGCCCGAGGGGCCCGAGACAGCCTGGGCGAAGGAGTTGTATTGGATGCGAAACTCAAACCACTCCTGAAACAGGCCGGCCCGCACGAGCGTCTCGGGAAACGAGTGCAGCTGCTCCGTCGTGCCGGCCGAGCGGTCGAGGAAATACGTGTAGCCGTTCTCGAATTGCACGCGGCCCAGGCCCACCGTCGATGCCGCCTCGGCGAGGTGTGGTCGGTCGGTCACGATGCGGTCACCGTAAAGGCCCTCCTCGCCGCCGCCGTCATCGCCGCCGTCATACATATAGGAGAGCAGTTTCTTGGGCCGCTCCTCGGCCATCAGGCACTGGGGCGGGCCGGTCGCTGCCCAGGCCAGCAGCCACGCGGCGAAGATGACGGCGCACCTCCGCAGCGAGCGCAGACAAAATATTCCGTTTCCGGCCATGCCTTAGTAGTCGGCTTTTCCGGTCAGAGAATCGGCTGAAAGCTGGCGGCAGCGGCTTCACGAAACCCCGCATCTTCCACCGTTTCGCCAGCCACCTCAGGCATCGTCCGTGTCGGCGCGCGGCCCGTTGCTCGCAAGCGGTGCGGAATCTGTGGTAACGTGCTGGTCCGTTTCGTGTTTCGTTTCAACACGCTTCCGACCGACTGGAGAATCGCGATGCCCCGCCTCATGAAGTTTCTGAAGTTCACCTGCGTCGTTGTGGTGGTCGTGGCGGCGGTTTGCTCGACTGCAGAAGCTCGTCCCGCACGGGGCGGCCGTGGTGTGGGGACTCGTGGTGTGGGAGCGGGCGCTCGTGGAGCAGGCGTATTGCCCGGGCGGGGAGTTGGTGCACCGGGCGTGGGTGTGAAACCACAATCGACCGTGGTCGTGCCCGGTGCTGGTGCACCGGGTGTGGGAGTCGCGCCGGGGGCAGGTGTAGGGGCCGCTGGAGTAGGTGTCCGCCCCGGCGTTGGTGCCGGAGCACCGGGAGCGGGAGTCGCGCCGGGTGCCGGGGCCGGGGCCGGTGGCGCAGGCCGCGGTCGCTAGTGTCGGCGGGCTACCCGCTTGCTTCCTCGCGGTGGGGTCGCATCAACGGGCCTGGCTAGGAGCCTGCTCGTGCAGCAGGCTCGCGACCAGTTCGGGCACGCCTTCGCAGGCGGTCTTCGTGATGCACTCGCAGAGGGCGTCTGAAGCCATGTCCGGCACCTCGGGATTCACGACGATCTGCCGGGCGCGGCGGGGAGCGGCGAAGATGAGCGAGTTGGCCGGGTAGACCTGCAGCGACGTGCCGACGCATAGAAAGATGTCGGCCTGCGACACGATCATGGCCGCTTCGTCCATTGCCGGCACCATCTCTCCAAACCAGACGATGTGCGGTCGCAACTGGCTACCCGCTGGGCAGTGGTCGCCGAGAGCGATGTCGGCATCGCCGAGGTGCCGCACGCAGTCGGGATTCCGCGTGCTGCGGGCATAGAGCACCTCGCCGTGCAGGTGGAGCACGCGGGTCGAGCCGGCCCGTTCATGCAGGTCGTCGACATTTTGCGTGACGATTGAGACGTCGTAGCCCCGCTCGAGGTCCACGAGGGCCCGGTGTGCGGCATTCGGCTGGGCCGCCCGCACCTGCCGCCGCCGCTCGTTGTAAAACTCGAGCACAAGCGCCGGGTTTCTGGCCCAGGCCTCGGGCGTGGCCACGTCCTCGACGCGATGGCCTTCCCACAGCCCATCATCGCCGCGGAATGTCTTGAGCCCGCTTTCGGCGCTGATGCCGGCACCGGTGAATACGACGACTTTCTTCATCACAATCTCCTGTGCACAGCAGAGCGTCTTTGCGGTCACTCCGCCAAGACGGCCACATGGAGCGGGGTCGCTTCGTCGAAGGCCGTGTCAAACGCCTCGAAGCGGTGGTGCGACGTGCCGCGGTGGGTGCGAAGCCGCGTGCGGGGCGGCAGCCGTTCCTCCTCCGAATGCGTCGGCCGAGTGGCCTCTTGGTTTTCCAACCATGCGCGGATCGTTTCGATGGAGGGCGGCTCGGTTGTCGCGGTGCTTGCCTGGTCGCGCTGCTGACGCTGCCCGATGGCCTCGGTGGCGGCGGCCCGGAGCAGTTTTCGCCAGAGCTTCGCAAAGAGCTTCGGATTGACGTAGCGATCCGCATGGCTGGGCACGCCGTTGATCGCCCACACCACGCCCAGAGCGCGGCCCCCGGCTGCCGCCGGAGCGCGTTCCAGCTGCGATGTGTAATCCTCGATGGCGTGCTGCACGGCCGCGTCTTCGTAGGTCAGCTGCAGGCTCGTGGGTGAATCGGTGGAACGCACCTCGTTGCCGATCGCCGCCGACAGGTTCAGCTGTTCCTCGCTCACGGTATGCCACACCTCACCCTGGCTCTTGGCGATGCGGAGCGCCAGGCGTGCCTTCTTCGACGCCAGAAAATCTTTCGAGGCCGAAAAGTGCTGCACAGACTCGTGATTGCGGCGGTGCCACCGGGCCTGCTCCACGCAGTAGGCGGGAAGCGGGATCTTTCCCGACCGGGCCGGCACGATGAAATCGGCGCCGATCGTCCGGTCCTGCCGCCCTCCCTTCACGATGTCGCCGGCCTGGATGAAGAGGTCGAGGTCGCCCGCATTTTCGATGAGCAGTTCGTTCACGCTTCCCGTCTCGTGAACGATCGCCGTCTGGGCGTCGATCGACTCCTCGAGCACGGCGTAGTCGGGATCAGCGGTCGCGGGGCTGGGGGAGGAGCCGAGGATGAACCAGGCGGTCAGGTTGTGGGCGGTGACTGGCGTGCTGAGCGTTTCCATGCATTGTTCCTGTGGTGAATGGTCCGTGGGGCGCGACGACATGCCCCACACGTGGACATTATTTTACCGCTCCGGCAAGGGGGATGTCCCCCGCGCTCTGTCATAGAGGGACCAAGGTTGTCCCTCGCGCCCGCAAGAATGGCGAAGCTTTGAAAAGGAGGCTGCCATGATCGGACCGGCGAAGAATCGGTTGCACGACTATGAAGCGGGGTGGCTCACTCTTTTGATCGAGATGGGCGTGGCCTCACAAGCGGAGGCCGAGGCCGCCATGCATCGCGTCGCCCAGGAGGCGATCGATGAGATGGAAGCAAAGCGGGAGCGTCGTCGCGCCGCGAAACGCCGCAAAAAACCGCCGGAGTGAGGCGAGCGAAAGTCAGCAATAAAAAGACTGCGTCCCACTCCTGTTCAGCGCGCCGTGCGCTGAAAGCAGGGTAGGCTTCAGCCTGCCTCGCCTCTCCCCCGGGCGGCCGCGAAAAATAGCTGCGCCCCCTTTTTCCTCCGTGCCGCTCATGTGGGGCCTCCTTCCGCGCCTTCGTAGGCCACGTCGAAAAACCGTTGGCACGAGTTGCAAAACCATTTGCCGGGCTTCGGGCCGTTGGGAATCAGCTTGAACTTGCTGCACGTGGCGGCTAGCCGGATCGTGAGCCCGATCACGCCCACCTGCACCGACGCCGTGCTGCTTGCACCGCACCGCGTGCACGGCGGCACCTCCATCTGCATGAACCGGCTGTATAGCTCCTGATAGACCTGCTCGCGGTCAAACGACTGAGATTCAGCCATCGTCGTGCTCCTTTCGGTTTCGATGTAGATCAGGCGTTCTTATCGTCTTCCCAATACACAGGCACGGCCGACCACCGCTCCTGATTGAGACGTGCCCGCTCCCGGTCGCGGAGGGCGCAGCAGTGGCGTGACGCGGTCGCAAACTGCTCCTTGGCGAGCAGCCCGAGCCCTGCCTTCAGGTAAAGCGCCGCGGCTCGTTCACACTTCTTCACGGCGGCAGCGGCCTGCCGCTCCTTCGAGCCGGTCTCGGCCAGGCTGGAAATCCGTTCGGCCTCGGCCGCGGCGGCATCGGCCGCCTGGATCAAACGCTGCCGCCTGCGAAACAGCTTCCGAAAAACATCTTTGGACATCGTGCGCACTCCAGAATGAGCCACGCACCAAGAACCAGTTCGACAAGCGTTGCCGCCTGACAATCTGCTGCAACATTCTTTTCGTGGGGAACGAGTCCTCACGCACATCCCGCCAGCACACTCATGCCGGCGGAAGCACCGTTTGCCTTGCAGTGGCCCGGTTGCCGAAACGCCGCCGAGGCGTTTCCGACCCGTCTTGGGGGACGTGTCGTTCCTGATGCTGCTTGCATTTTACCGGCCGACTACCGCGACGGCCATCTTTCGGCGGGCCGCGAGTGCGTCATAGCTCGGCGAGGTCAGGCGTCCTCGGTGTCGGCGGCCTCGATTTCTCCGGCGGCGATCGCTTCCGTGAGCCGCTTGTGATCGCCGGCCACGAAATGCGCCTCGGCCACCGCAAACACCTCCACCGCTTCGGCGAAGGTTTTGTCGTCACCGAGGTAGGCGGCGATCGCCACGGTGTCGCCGCTGCGGGCGTGGGCCCGCGCGAGCGTGCGGGCGCAGAGGTCGGCGTAGAGTTCGACGGTGGCCAGCTTGGCCGACTCGACGTCGAAGCCCCCCTTCATGTCGTGTAGCTGACGGCCGAAGAACTGCTTGTTCGTGCCGGGCATGCCGTCGACCCAGCCGAGAAACAGGTCCGATACGGCCTGCATCAATTTCTGGCCGCGCACGATCCGCTGTCCTTCGTGCTCGATGCGCGAGAAGTCCCCCATGTTTGTCACATGCGGAGCGAGCACGGAAGCCGTCGCTTCCTTGAATTGCAGGATGATCCGATCGTCGGCGTCGCGGCCTTCGAGGAGCGTGACGAAGCAGCGTGTGCCGATGCTGCCCACGCCCACCACCTTCCGTGCGGAATCGATGACCTTGTAGCGGCGGGCGATGACCTGGTTTTCCGGCGGGAGCGTCTCGACGAAGGCCGCGTAGCCGGTTTCGACATAGGCCCACAGCTTCTCATCCTCGAGCCGCTCGAGCACGGGCGGCTTCGATTTGAAGCGGGCCTTGCCATCCACGTCTTCAGTGAGCCGGGCGATCGCTCGTTCCTGCGTGCGGCGGCGGGCCTTCTCGAGCGCGGCCTCGGTGTCTTTCGCGGGTGCCCCCGAATCCGCCTCGTCGGCCAAGGCCTCGATGTCGGCCGCCGTCATGCGTTCGTAGAGCACGCCGACGGTCGGCTTCTTCGACAGCTCCTGCATGGTCTCGCGGTAGGTGTCGGCGATATGGCGGGCGAGTGCGGCGGCTTTGTCGGCCTCGTCTCTGGATTGCAGGCAGGTGACAAACGACGTCGCCAGCCGCAGCACGTCCCACTCGAAGGGGCCCGGGTGGGTTTCGTCAAAATCGTTGACATCGAAGACGAGGTCCCGCTCGGGCGAGGCGTAGATGCCGAAATTGGAGAGGTGGGCGTCGCCGCAGAGCTGCACGATGAGATCGGTGCTCTTGCGGGCCCCCAGTGCGGTGGCCATCACGGAGGCGGAGCCGCGTAGCGTGGCCAGGGGGCACACGGCCATGCGGGCGTGGCGGAGCGGCAGCAGTTCGGCGATCCGGTCGCGGCCTTCGGCGCGAAGCACGTCCACGATATCGGGCCGCTTCGTCCGGCACGTCGGGTCGCCCAGCTCCTCGACGGGCAGTTCCTTCGCTTGTTGCAGTCCGATCTCGATGCGGTCATCGAGCGTGGGGTGGGCCGGTGTCTCGGCCGCGGGGGTGGCGTCCATGCCCGCCATCATAATGCCGGGAAGACCCGCTGTCCCGCACTCGCAGCGGCGGGATCATGCGGCCTCCAGTCGGCATCAGTACGTCCAGAATTGAACAATCACAACCGCCGAGTCGCCATTGAGCGTCATGAAATCGACCTCGTAGTCCTGGCCCTCGCCATGCACCCCGGGGCTACACTCGTCGTTCATGGAGACTTTCCGCCTGCTCCTCTTCACGACGCTCTGGACCGCCATCTGGGCGGCGCCGCTGCCAACGCTCTCCCGCCGCGTGGAGCTCGTCGCCGGGCTGATCCCGTTTGCCGCCTTCGGTCTGCGGGTGTTCGGGGCCTGCTTCATCGGCGTGCCGGCCGACGATCCCGTGCGGATGGCGGTGGCGCCACTCGTTGACTGGATCAACGGCGCGTCGGGCGTGGTGCCGTTTCAGTGGGTGCTCGACGTCACCGTGGCGATCGGGCTCGTGTGGTTCGCGTCGATCGCGAACATCTCGCGGCGGTGGCGACTGGCCACGATCTGGGTCATGCCGGCCGTGGCCCTCGCGAGCCTCGCAATACCCTCCCGCTGAGCATCATTTCATCGGGTGCTGCTGGAAGAACTCCCACATCATGTCGTTGGCGGAGATGTCGCGCGTGCTGGCGCCCAAGGCCCGCAGGCGTGGCTCTCTCCCGGGCCACGTTTGCCCTCCACCTTCGATCACCACGAGCACGACCTCCGCGCCGTCTCGGCCGGAAGCGTAGCGGATCTCCTTCACGGTCGTGCCGTCGCCCGCCCTTGAATGGCGCAAACTCGTCGGCATCCCCATGAAAGTGCATCACGGATACGGCTCGGACCGGCTGACAGTCTTTCGTGCCCATCGGCCCGGCGACCGGGGCGATCGCGGCGATGCGATTTGAAAGCTCCGCAGCGAGCCGATAGCACATCATCGCGCCGTTCGACATGCCCGTGGCAAACACCCGCCATCGATCGACGTTTGCGATGCGCTCGAGATCGTCGAGGACCAGCCGGGTGAAGGCGACGTCGTCGATCTTGCTCTCGGCTGCCTTTCCGCAGCAGTTGCCCGCGTTGAATGTCAGCATCCGCGGGAGTCGGCCGCTTCCCTCCGGATACACGACGATGAATCCGGCCTGATCCGCCTTCTCGTTGAGCCCGCTGAACGCGACCATGTTGTTTGCGTTTCCGCCGCCCCCGTGAAAGGCCAGCACCATCGGCATCGGCGCGGCCGGGTCGTATTGCGGGGGCACATGCACGAGGTAGGCGCGATTGCGGCCATCCACCTCAAGCGACCGCGAGTGGTCGCCGGGCCGCAAAGCCGCAGGCTCGCCCGCGAGAAGCATCAAGAGAATCGCGAGGAATTGCATGCTGAACTCCGGGGTGGCCATGCATTCAACGGGGCCGTCGCGGAAAAGTTTTCCCGGCACAGGCCGCATCTGGTGGACAGCCTATAATTGAGTTGTGGTTCCCCGGTGACGGCTGGGGAGATAACCGCCTGGCGGCGATCTCGCAGTGATCGCGACGGCTAGGGTTCCTTTCGCGAAAGGAGGTGGTCTAGTGACGCAAGACTGTACCGGAGGGCTGCGCCGATAGCGGCGAGTCGACGGGCCTGCCGTTGATGCAGCCCACCAAATGGTTCCTACGGCTGCCGCCCCCTCGTGGGGCGGCAGCTTTTTTGATACACCCATTCGCCGAGCGCTGACAGGACAGCCCCCTTCACATGAACGGCTTGCGCGATTTTGTCGCTGCAGTTTTCAAAACGCCGCCGGATGACGTGCCCCCGTGCGTCGCCCAAGTGAATTCGTTTCGCGAGGTCGTGTCGCTGCAGGCTCTGTTCGTGACGCTCACCGTCGGACTCCTGGCGTATGTCAGAAGCTCGCCGACCTTCGAGATGCGGGTGGATCTGCTCTTCGCGGTGCTGGCATCGCTGCCCCTGATGGGCCTCTATCACATCGTGACGAGCCGCGCGAGGACCGAATCGGGCGACGTCTACGTGTGCACGAAGCCGATCCGCAGCTTCGCCCGGCAGGCGATGATTCTCGACATCGCGATCGTGGTCGCCGTGTCGTTGCTCTATTGGGGGCGGCAGCTCCCCGGGCAGTGATGCCCTGGCAGCAACATGGCCTTCGAGCCGACGCCAGGCCGCAGGGTTTGCCCGTCTTCGCCACTTGAACGCACGCCGGGCAAAGTCCGGAGATTCCCCACATCCATCCGCACGGCTCTGCCGATGGTATCGACAAAACCGAATAGCGGGGCTGGCGACGTGGAAAGGCGGCATCATGCCACTGGGCGGTTGATGCAATGGCTGGCCGCCGGGCTGTGGTGCTGCGTTGTCGGCACCGTCGCAGCGGACGATCCGCCGCAGCCCTATCTCGAAGAGCCAAAATACGAGATGGCTCCGCATCTGCTCGGCTCGCAGGGCGGTTTTCGCGAGCGGCTGGCCGACGCCGGGGTGACCGTGCTCGCCGACAACACCGGCTTCTACATCGGCAACACCAACGGCGGCTTTGCCCAGGCCTTCGATTACGCCGGGCACGGCGACTATTGCGTGATCGCCGACGGCGGCAAGCTCGGCGTGCACGAGGGGCTCTATCTCAAGCTCCGTGCCGAGCATCGCTACGGGCAAACGATCGTCGGGAACGTGGGCTGCTTCATCTCACCGACGCTGATCGCCGACCTGCCGGTCTACAACAGCGAAGAGCTGTATCTGACGAACGTCCTGCTCACACAGGAGCTGACTGACGCATTCTCCGTGTTCGCCGGCAAGATGGACACACTCGACGGCGACATGAACGCCTTCGCCCATGGCCGGGGCAAGACGCAGTTTTCAAACATGGGGTTCGTCTTCAACCCGATCGTGGGCGCGACGGTGCCCTATTCAACGCTGGGGGCCGGATTCGTCTTCCATCCCGACGACGGGCCGATGGCGATGGTGACCGTGCTCAACTCGACCGACACGACGGCCACCAGCGGCTTCGACACGCTGTTCAGCGACGGCCTGCTTCTGTCGGCGGCCGTGCGAGTGCCCACGAACCTGTTCGACCGCCCGGGACACCAGCTGCTCGGCGGCACCTGGAACAGCCGCACCTACACCTCGATCGCCGAGGCCTACATTCCCTACCCAGACGTGCCTCTCCCGACGACGCGCGGCTCGTGGTGCCTCTATTGGAACTTCGATCAGTTTCTGTTCGTCGATCCGGACGACGCAACGCGGGGCTGGGGCCCATTCGGCCGCGCCGGCATCGCGGATGCCAACACGAGCCCGATCGACGCGTTTCTGAGTTTTGGCGTGGGGGGCAACGTGCTGGGCCGGATGCGGCGCGACGACACGTTTGGCATCGGCTGGTATTGGGCGTCGGCCAGCCCCCAAATCGGCACGCTGATCACGTCGCAGTTCGGCCCGGTTGGCGACGGCCAGGGCATCGAGTGCTTCTACAACTACGCGCTCACGCCCGCCGTCCGCATCACTCCGGACGTGCAATACGTCGTGCCGGCGCTCCGGTCGGCAGAGCCATCGCTGATCGCCGGCGCGCGGGCGCTCGTGAGCTTCTGATCAAGCGTTACCCCCGGGCTGGCGTTACCCCCGGGCTGGCGTTACCCCCGGGCTGGCGTTACCCCCGGGCTGGGGAAAACGACACACCGAGGTCGCGAGGGCATTTTTTACACGCAGCCCGCCACGGGGCGGAGCGCACTGCCAAGCTTGAGGATCGCTGACCGCAGCCGGCTCTTCACCGTGCCCACTGGAATCTTCATGACCTGCGCCGCCTGGTCGTATTTCATGCCGTGGTAATAGACGAGTAGGAGTGCCTCCTTCAGCGGCGGCGAAAGACCGTTGACCGCGTCTCGCACCCGCTCCGCCGATTCATGCTGCTCGGCCACGTCGGCCGCTGAATGACCCTCCTCCGAGAGCAGCGCGCAGAGCGAGCCGGCATCGTCATCGGGCTCCAGTTGCTGATCGAGGCTCACCGTGCGCCGGGTCTGGCCGCGGCGCTGCGAATCGATCGCCTGGTTCTTGGCCACGGTGTAGAGCCACGGCCGGAAGCTGCGGCCATCCTCGAAATGCAGCCGGTTGACGTAGATCTTGAGGAAGGTCGACTGGAAGACATCGTCGGCCGACTCGGCATTGCCCAGATACCGCCGCAGGAATTCGTGGAGCTCGATGTCGTAACGATGCATGATCGCGTCGAACGCAGACCGATCGTCGTGGGCCCGAAACTCCCGAAACAGCTGCTCATCGGTCGCCGGGCTCTCGCTCGACGGCGCCGAAACCAGCCGAAGCGTGGGCAGGGGGGCGGGGCTGTTTCCGGTGTGCATGCGGCTGGCGGATGGCATCGGGCGAATCTCCAAAGGCGGAAGTCTTCCGTGGCCGCTCTCAAAAGCACACGTCATGCCAAATGTCCACAAGAACCGAATGTGCGGATTCCGCGGGCGTTTCACGGCATTTTGGGAGGGCTGCTGCCGCGCGTGAGACAAGCGGCGCGGCAATTTGCGGCAGTGCTCGGGCGAAATGCGGCAGTTTTTACCTGCAGTTCTTGCCGCGGCCGGGCATGCGATAGGATGGCCCCATACCCCTCCCGGAGGTGATCCCATGCGGCGCGGCTTGTTTCTCTTTTTGGCGATCGGCTTCCTTGCTGCGACCAGCCTGGCCGCCGAGCCCACGCCGCCGCGGGCTGGACTCGCGAACCCCCGCACCGGCACGACCAACAAGTTTGGCTCCGGCACGATCACCAACCGCTCCGACGGCACGAGCAGCCAGACGCGGCCCTTCGGCTCGGGGTCGATCACCACCGAACGCTCTCGCGACGGCAAGACGGTCACCGGCCACACGCAGAAATTCGGCTCGGGCACGATCACGCGTTGGTCGGACGGCACCGTCACCGAAACGCGGCCGTTTGGCTCCGGCACCATCACGACCGAACGCGGTCGCAGCGGCAGCACTGTGACGGGCCAGACGCAGAAATTCGGCTCCGGCACGATCACGAACCGCTCGGACGGCTCGAGCAGCCGCACGCAGCCCTTCGGCAACGGCACGCTGCAAAGCGACCGTCCGGGAAGAAAGTAGGGTAGGCTTCAGCCTGCCACAAACCGACAGGCTGAAGCCTGTCCTACTGGGGACCGACAGGCTGAAGCCTGTCCTACTCAATACTCCCGACAGGGATCGAACCTGTAACCTTCAGCTCCGGAGGCTGACGCTCTATCCAATTGAGCTACGGGAGCGCGGCGTTTGCCGGCATCTGGCAGTCTATCAGCCCCCGAGGCCCGGAAAAAGCCACTCAGGCGGAGCGACGCAGCGGCACCGTCTCCGGGCGACGGCTCTTCGGCCGGCCGGCGGCAGAATGGGCGGAGTCGATCCGGATCGTCCGCGACTCGTCTGCAGTCGGCCGCTCCGCCGCGGCCTGCACGAGCCCACGCAACTGCCGGTAGCGGGCGAGATACGAGCCAAACTGCATCATCGCCACCGCCCGGCCCGCCAGCATCGGCAGGGTTCCAAAGGGCGCGCGGGCGGCTGCATGCCGCACGATCTCCACTCCATGCATCACCAGCGACGAAACGATCGGCCGCCCCTGCATTGACCGCCAGAAGAGCCGCTCCGCATGCAGGCCCGCCACGAAGGGCTGCTTGCGGCCCGCGCCCGTCTGCCCAGCCACCACGCGCGACGAAGGTTCGAGCACTACCGACAGGCCCGTCCGCGCCACCGACTCGGCCATGTCGGCATCGGCGCAGCTATCGCCGCAGGCCGTCGAGAAGCCGGGCCCGACCTGACGCAACACGTCTGACCGCCAGAAGCCCGCCTCGAGCGACGGGCCATGCGGCGCGATGCCCGCCGCAACCTTCGCCGCGCTTGCCGCCGCCTTCCGGGGCGCGATCGCGATCCGCCGGCCGCCGCGGCCGTAGCGAATCCCCGCGCCCACCACGCGGTCTTGATCGGCGGCCGACACCGCCAGCGGCACCACCGCCGCCGTCTCGCCATCCTCAAACCACTCGAGCGGACCATCCACCCAGCCGCTCGTGGCCCGCCAGCCCGCGGCGAGGATGTGGATCACGTCGCCTTCGCTCGCGGAGATGCCGATGTTGGCACAGGCCACGAGGCCCGAGCCCACCGGCGCCTGCACGAACCGCACCTCCTCGCGAATATTCCACGGATCGTCGTATTCGCAGCCGAGCGCGACCACGATCTCGCAATCGTCGGGCCGGTTTTCGAGGACGCTGACGAGGGTCTCCTCGAGCGCGGTCGTGTCGCTGGTCGCCGGGATGACGATCGACAGCCTGTGCCTTTGAGACGTAGCGAAAAGCGACATGATTCCAGCCCCCCCGGGCTCACCACCCCCGCGACGACGGCGAACTGCCGCGCGCGAAATCGATCCACTTCTTGCAAAACGATCCGTGGCCGCCGCGGCCCCGGATCAGGCGGCAGCGCGGTGCGGCTGCAGTTCGGTGAAGAGGTTCACCGTTTGCAGCATCTCGCCGTCGGCGTCGTAGAACTGCAGCACGCCGACGTCGATCAGCCACATCGCAAACATGTCGGCCACGCGGTAGCAACGCGCCACGCAGCGGCCCTGGTCGATGCGGATGTTTTCCTGCACATCGGCCACCTCCACCGCTTCGGCGCCGAGGTCGAGGAAATAACGCGTGACGAGCTCACGCACATCGGCGGCATGCATGTTCAAACGCATGGAAGCAACCTCCTGTTGCGGTTTTGGCGAACGACTTCCTGTCGATCGGGGCGGGAACCTTACCGGGGACCCTGCGGCGACGGTAGGCGACTTTTCCCGCTCCGACCTTTCACCCAACCTGAGCCATAAGGGGAATCGGACCGAATGCCTTGCCGGGGTGATTTTCCCGAGGGGAGTCTTTCCAATCCTCACTGCCCGACGCCTTTTGCCACATTGCCAGGTCGCGCCAGGCCTCACACCCTGCCAGGTTTCAGAGCCGCTCCGTCCAATCGGGCCGGCCATACCGTTCGCGGACCAGCCTTTCGACGCGATCGCGCGGGATCTCGCGGCGGTCGGCCGTGGCCCCGAATGCCCGCCGCACGATCGCCTCGAGCGCGGGCTGGCCCAGGCCGAGGTTGGCGAGAAACTCGCCGTGGGGACGGCGGGCGCGGTAGTCGGGCTCGCGCGGCGGATGCAGCAAGACGCGGGAGATGAGGCCGATGTCGAAGGCGTCGAGCAGCGTGCCATGGTAGAGCACGCCATGCCGGCGCACCCGCAGGGCATTGCCGGAAAACTTCCGCGCGGTGGTGTCGTCGCCGCCGCCGGCCAACTGCAGCACGAGATCGCTCGACCCGCGTCGATCGACCGCCAGACCCGAGCTGGCGACCGCGGCATGAAGCTCATCGCGCAGCGGCGTGAGCATGTCGGCATGAATCCGCTCGATGGCAGGCGCGCCTGATGGATGCGGCACGATCACCGACCACATGAGGCAGCCCGGCCCGAGCACCACCGTGAGCCCGCCGCTCGGCCGCCGCACCACCCGCACGCCGAGGGCCGCGCAGGCTTCGCGGTCGATCTCCTCGTCGAGCCGGCTCGACGAGCCCACGACCACCGTGGGCTCCGCCGCCATCCATGTGCGGACGACCGGCAGCGTGGCGAGACCTTCGTGGGCCTCCTCCAGGAGCGCCTCGTCGAGCGCGAGCTCCTCCTCGACCGTGTGGAGCCGGGCGGCCAGCCACTCCGCCTGCCAGGCGAGGGCCGGAGCCTCCACCGCAGCCTCGCTGCTCGCTCGTTCACCGGCAGGACGTTGACGCACGAGACCGCATTCCTAGACTTTGAGGGAACGTTGAAAAGGCAGGGTTCGACCGGTTGCTCCGGAAGCCCGACGCGCGAGCGAGGATGATCAGCGTGGTTCGCCCACTGACCTTGCTTGCGCTGCGGGCTTTCGTGTGATTTCTAAAGTCATTTCAATACCGCTCTCTCCGGCACTTGGGTAACGGCCTCATGGCAGACATATCGCAGCGGTCGCATTCTCCAGACGACCTGCCGCCCGTCGAGCCGCCGAGCGCCGCGTTTCTGGTGCAGCTGTTCCTCGTGCCGGGGCTCATTGTCGCCATCATCGTCTGTGTGTGGCTGGCATTCCACTGGCTGGCCCACCTCGGCAACGATCCGCAGGCTTATGTCCGCACGCTCCGCCGCGACAACGAAGGCCGCTGGCAGGCGGCGCTCAATCTCGCCAACGACCTCCGCGGCCCCGGCGGCGCGGCCCTGAAGGCCGACGAACCACTCGCCACCGAGCTCGGCCGCATCCTCGGCGACGAGGTGGCCAGCGGCCGCACCGGCGAGCAGACGCAGACGCTGCGGGTCTACCTCTGCCGCGCCCTCGGCGAATTCTCGATCCCCGCGGCCGCTCCGCCGCTCGTTGCACAGGTGAAAAACCTCTCCGACCCGCAGACCGCGCGGGCCGCCGTCGAGGCGCTCGCCGTGCTCCAGGCCAACCTCGCGGCCGCGGGCCGCACGGCCGACGATCCCGCCGACATCACCAGCGCCGTGATCGCCGCCTCGAAGAGCGACGATGTGCCCCTGCGGCTCGCTTCCGCCTTCACGCTCGGCGTGGTGGGCGGCCCGGGCGCGGTGGACCGGCTCGTCGAGCTCGCCTCCGACAGCGCTGACGATGTGCGCTATAACGCCGCGCTCGCCCTGGCCCGGCAGGGCAGGGAGGAGGCGATCGAAGGCCTGCTCGAGATGCTATCGCTCGAGGACACGCCGCTGCCGGCCGGCGCCGAGCCCGGCGATGCGGCCCAATCGCAGCGCTACAAGCGGGCGCTCGTGGTGATCAACGCCCTGCGGGGCGTGGCCCTGCTCGTGGATACCACGCAGCAGCCGCCCCCGGAAAATGTCCTTGCCCGCGTGCGGGCCGCCGCGAACGATCCCGTCGGCGACGTGCGGTCGAGCGCCGCGGCTCTGCTCAAAAAGATCGAACGGCTGACGGCCACCCCGGCCGCCGCCTAGACTTTCGCTTCCCGTTTCTAAAACCGCCCCAGAGGAGCCCACCATGGCCGTGACCAACCAGCAGACGATCGAGCTTCTTCTCCAGGCCTACAGCATGGAGCTCGAGACCGTGATGAACTACCTCGCCAACAGCGTGAACCTCGACGGCGTGCGGGCCGAGGAGATCAAGAAGTCGCTCGGTGCCGACGTCCCGGGGGAGATCGCCCACGCCCAGCAGCTCGCCCACCGCATCAAGCAGATCGGCGGCCACATTCCCGGCTCGAAGGCCCTCACGATCGGCCAGCAGATCCAGCCCGTCACCGACACGACCGACGTGGTGGGTGTGATCAAGAGCGTGATCGCCGCCGAAGAGACCGCGTGCGCCCACTACAAGAAGATCATCAAAGCCGTCGAAGGCGAAGACTACGTCACGCAGGACCTTTGCATTCGCCTGCTCGCCGACGAGGAAGAGCACCTCGTGCAGTTCAAGGGCTTCCTCAAGGAATACGCCAACTAGAAGCCCGGAGGGCTGGGCATGACAGGCTGAAGCCTATCCTACTTCGGCGGCTTGAGTAGGACAGGCTTCAGCCTGTCGGTCCCTTACGACAGCCACTCTTCGAGCGCCTCGCGGAGCATCTCCGTGTCGGGCTCGATGCCCGTCCACGTGTGGAAGTCGATCGCCGTCTTCGCACAGTGGATCTCCAATCCGTCGATCGCGCACGCCCCGTGCTTGACCGCCGCCGCCACCACCGGCGAGGGCTGCGGCACAAGCGCGAAATCGGCGACGACGAGATCGTTGCGCAGCCCCGCCAATTCGAACGCGGGCTTCGGGCCATCGGCGGGCACCGCCGCCACGACGATGCCCACGCGCTCCGGGATCTCGATCGCGGCCTGCCAGGGAAGCACCTCCGCCGGCGCCGCATCGAGCGACCGAAGCGACTCGACGAGCGCGGCGGCCCGCTCTGGCGTGCGGTCGCAGACGAGAATCTCCGCGACGTTGGCCAACGAGAGTTCGAGCGCCGTCGCCCGGGCGGCGGCCCCGGCCCCCACGATCAGCACCCGGCTGCCTGCCGGATCGGTGTGGCCCCGCAGGGCCTCGATGGCACCGCGGCCGTCGGTCATGTGGCCCACCAGGCCCGTGGCCTGACGATCGACGAGGCTCACCGCGCCGGCGAATGCAGCGGCCGGCGAAGGGGAGGCCACGAATGGCGATGCCGCCGACCGCAGCGGGCCGGAGAGCACCGCACCGCGGAAGCCGAGCGAGTCGATGCCCGCGATCGCGTCGCCGACGCGGTCATGGGCGACCTCGAGCGTGAGGAACCGCCAATCGAGGCCGGCCGCCTCGAGCATCCGCTCGTAGAGATACTGCGCGGGATTGCCGGCCGCCGGGCAGCCCAGCAGGGCAACGATCTCCTGAAGGGCGGGGCTCGTCATGGGGAAACCTCGGCAGGCATGCAGCCGCGTGGATGGTCTGCGAGCTGCAAAACTAGATCGTGACACTCGTCACGGCCGCAAACCGAGGATCCTTGCGGATCGGATCGAAGTCGGGCTCGACTTCCATCAGTTCGCGGAACCGGCCATCGCTCGCGATCGCCTGCGTGAGGTGCTCGATGGCCGCCTGCACTTTTCCGCCAAGGGAGAGATAGCAGGCGAGATTGTAGTGGAGGATCGGCTGCTGCGGCGACGCCACGAGCCCCTTCTCGAGGATCCCGATCGCGTCGGCCAGCCGGCCCAGTCGCTTCAGGCACCAGCCGAGGCCCAGCCAGGCCTCCAGCCGCAGCGGATCCTGCTCGGAAACGAGCGTGAGCGGGACGATCGCCTCTTCCCAGCGGCCGAGCGCCCGCAGGGCCTCCCCTTCGAGCAGCTTGGCATCGGGCTTCGAGCGGGTGGGCTCGGGGAGCTCGTCGAGCGTGGCCAGGCCGCGCAGGAGGATTTTCTGGGCCGAGGCGGGGACCGGCTGATCGGCCTCCACCAGCAGTTCGCCCAGCTCGATATAGCCCACGGCCTGTCTCAAAATGGCCTGGCGGCGATTCCGGGACATCGCGGTCATCTGCATCGCTCCTTCCTCCGCACCGTGCCGCTGCGACGGTACCACTCCTTTATACGCAGGCCGGGGAAATTGGGTCGTTCGGCCCATTTTCCCGCGGGGGCCGCGAAAAATCTGGCTACGGATTTTCCGGGATGGCGCCACATATAGATGGAGGAGAATCCCCATGCGACTCACGCTGCGAACGCTACTGGCCTGGCTCGACCATATTTTGCCGCCCGACGAGCAGAAGGAACTGGGCGACAAGGTGATCGGGAGCACGGCCTCTCAGCGGCTCCTGGAGCGGATCCGGAAGGTGGTCGAGTGGCCGACGATCTCCGCCCCGCGGATCGACGCCAAGGGGCTCGCCGCCGACGCCAACTCCGTGGCCGAGTATCTCACCAACACGCTCGACCCCGAGCAGCTCGAATCATTCGAGCGCATCTGCCTGGAATCTGACATGCACCTGGCGGAGGTGGCCGCCTGCCACAACCTGCTCGCCACCGCCGAAGCCGACCCGAAGGTTTTCGAGCCGCTCGACCCCCGCGGCCGTGAGCGGATTCTGGCCGCCGTGAAGCATCGCTCCGCCGCCCTCTTCAGCGAGCTCGAGCGCCGCGAGGCGATCGCCAATGCCCGCGCCGTGCAGGCGGCGATCAAGAAGCACGAGGAGGAACAAGACACGGTCTACCGTCCCCTTTCCGCTGAAGCGCACTTGCCGACCGAGCGGCCCGCGGCGCCGCCGCAGAAGCGTTCGTCGCGCGCGGCCTGGGCCGCGGCGGCTACGGCACTCGCGCTCTTGCTCACGCTCGTCGCGCTGCTCGTGAGCTCGGTGATGAAGAGCAACGATCGGAAGGTCGCGACGCGGCCGGAGCCCGTGCGGGCAGCCGTGGAGGAACCGCCAGCGGCTGTAATCGCGGTTGCGCCCGAGCCCGCGCCGGAACCAGAACCGGAACCGGAACCAGAACGAGAGCCAGAGATCACTGCAGAGGCAGGCGCAGAGGCAGTGAAGGCAGCAGTCGTGCAGCCCGCTGCGCCACCGCCGGCACCGGAGCCTGCTGAGCCAGAGCCCGCCGCGCCAGAGCCCGCACCAGACCAGCAGGCCGCAAACGCTCCCTTCGGACCGGCGCCGCCACCGGCCGCGCCGCCCGAGTCACCGCGAGTGCCTTTCGGCGATGCGCTTGCGATCGCGGCCACTGCACCGCCAGCCATGCCCGCCGCGACGGCGCCCGCCACCGAGCAGCAGGCATCGCCATTCGACGCGCCCGCCGCCGCGGCCAAGCCGGCGGCGCCCGCCGTGGCCCCGGCCGATGCCATCGGGTTTGTCGGCACCGAGGGTGTGGTTTTCCACAGGGCGACCGCAGCAGGACAGAACGCATGGGAGTTTTTTCCGGCGAACGCGGCGCTCGGGCCGCGCGAAGACCTGATCGCGCCGGCCGGCTTTCATCCCGACATCAACATCCGCGGCCTGCGGATCCGCCTCATGCCCGGCACGCGGGCCACCGTCTCGCTCGACCCCGACGGCACGCCGCGGATCGCGATAGCGTTTGGCCGCGCGGTGGTGCGGGCCAGCAACGGCGACGCACGGCTGGGCGTCACGGCCGACAGGCTCTCGGGCACGGTCATGGCCGGACTCACCGAGCCTGTCGGCATCTCCGTCGAGCTCGAACGCTTCGCGGGCGCCGATCCATCGACCGAGCCGACGCGGGTGAGGGCGGGGATCGTCGCCGCCTCGGGAGGCATCGTCTGGCGACAGGCGGGCGCCGCCAATGCGCAGCTCGCGGGCATCGCGCCGGAAGGAATGCTCGAGGCCCGGACGGCGATCATTTGGGACAGCACCAAACCGGAGGCCGCCACGATCGAGCGGCTGGCCGCGCTTCCCGACTGGGTGGCCGGCGCGCCGCAGCAGGGCCGGCTCGAGAAGTCGGCAGCCGATGCGCTCGCGGCGAAGGTGGCGGCTGTCGCGCCGCTCGACCGGGCGCTCCGCGAACTCGCCGCCGACCGGCGGGTGGAAAACCGGATCGTCGCCGTGACCACGCTCGCCCTCCTCGGCGAATACGACGACCTCGTCGAACTGCTCTCGGCCGACGCCTCCGGCCGCAAGCTGGAGGGCAGGCAGTGGCTCATGCTCGAGGCCGACGCGGTGCCCCTGGCGCTGGCCCGCGGCGAGCGGTCGGCCGAGCGGCTCCGGGAGGCCTTCGAAGACCGTGGCCCGCACGGCAAGGGAGACCAGCTCTACGAAATGGCCCGCGGCTTCACCAACGACGAACTCGCCGCGGGGGCCGACCAGGCGCTCGTCGCCGCGCTCGAAGACGACGAGCTCGTGGTGCGGCGCTACGCGATCAAGTGCCTCTGCGACATCGTGCAGCCATCGGCTACCGACCGGCTGCGCTACCGCCCCGACGGCCTTGCCGACCTGCGGCGCGAGGGGGTGAATTGGTGGCGGGCGCAGCTCGAGAAGGGGATCATCCGGAGGGGCGATGCACGGCCGAATGCCACCGTCGAAGCGCCGTGAGGAAGCAGGTTTTATCGCCCCCGGGCCGTGTGAGCCGGGCGGTTTGTCGAAGCGCTGGCGTGAGTGATATGCTCCCGATGGCGGCCTTTTTATGCCCGCCACGCCTGCCGCAGGGTTTGGCCCCGGAGGCGGGCGATGTTTTGTAGGTGAAAGGAAGAGTCAGGATGCAAATCAAGGTTTCGGCGCGTCACGGCCACCTGAGCCCCGCCTCGCAGTCGAAGATCACCGCGAAGGTTTCCCGGCTGAAGCGGTATTTCGACCGCATCACGGCCCTCAATGTGACCGTGGACCTCGAAAACTCGGCGCTGCCCGCCGTCGAAATCGTCGCCTCCGCCGAGCACTTTCACGATATGGTCAGCCACGAGCACTCCGGCCAGCTCTGGCGCAGCGTCGATGGCGCCGTGCAGAAGCTCGAGCAGCAGCTGCGGAAGCACAAGGAAAAGGTCCGGGACCACAACCACGTCCCCAACGCCCGGAAGGTCTGAACTCCGCGCCTGGCGACAGACACCCACGCACAAAGCCCCCGAGAGTCCAGTCGAGAATGAAGTTTTCCGATTTTGTCGCGGTGGATGCCATCCGCTCCGACGTCGATGCCGATAGCAAGCCGGCGGTGATCCGCGAAATGGCCGAGGCGCTCGTCGAGGCGGGCAAGATCCCGGCCGGTGAGCTCGAAGGCATCGTCAAGGCGATCATGAAGCGCGAGGATCTCGGCAGCACCGGCATCGGCCGCGGTGTGGCCGTTCCCCACACGAAGCACCCGAGCGTCGATCGGCTCGTGGGCACCGTGGCGGTGAGCCGCAAGGGGATCGAATTCGAGAGCCTCGACGGCGAGCCCGTGCAGCTCTTCTTCCTGCTCGTCTCGCCGCCGGATCGGCCGGGCGACCACCTGCGGGCGCTCGAGAACATTTCGCGGCAGCTGCGCGACGACGAATTCTGCCGACGGCTGAAGGCGGCGCAGACGCCCGCAGAGATCGAACACCTGCTCGAGGAAGCCGACCACCACGGCTTCGTATCGTGAGCTGCAGCGTGGCACCCATGAGCCAGGAAACCATATCCCGCGAAGTGGTCGTCGGCATCGAGCAGGGCCTTCACGCCCGGCCGGCCGACCTGCTTGCGCGCGAGGCCCGGAAGTGGCAATCGCGGATCGAGCTCGTGGGCAAGGCGCAGCGGGTCGACGGCAAGAGCATCCTCGAGGTGCTCACGCTCGCCGCCGAGGCCGGCACCCGGCTGGTGGTCGAGGCGACCGGTCCCGACGCCCGCGAGGCGGTCGATGCGATCGGCGGCCTCTTCGACCGCAACTTCACCGAACAAAACAACCAGACGAACGAAACAGCCAGTGGCGCCAGGCGGCAGTCCTGACGCCGGTCAGTCAGACCGAACAACCGAGTCCAAACCACAACCGTCCGAACACGAAGGAGCCGCAACGACCCGCCTGGCGCGGACCGTGCGGGGTGTCTGATCGCCGCCCGAGGGGCGAGCGATCCACCCGCCGGAGTCCCAGCCGCCGGCGCGCGGAATGCGCCCCATGCTGAAACTCCAGGGCATCGCCGTCTCGCCCGGCGTCACGATCGGCGAGGCGCTCGTCCTCGACGCCGAGGGCTTCCGGATTCCGCGCCGCTTCGTGGAGCGGAGCGCCGTCGACACGGAGCTCGAGCGGCTTAAAAACGCCGTCGCCCAGACCGCCCGCGACATCGAGCGCAACCGCGATGCCATCCGCGCTGAGCTCGGCGAGCAGTATTCCGCCATCTTCGACGCGCACCTGGCGATGCTTCACGACGAGCGGCTCCAGGCGGAACTCACGAGCGCCGTCCGCGACAAGAACTGGTGGCCCGAATACGCCGTGAGCCGCACGCTGCGGCGCTACGCGAAGGTCTTCCAGAACCTCGACAACCACATCTCGCAGCGGGCCCACGATATCTACGACATCGAGAAGGGCCTCCTCCGCAGCCTGCTCGGGCAGCGGCGCGAGACGCTCGCCGCGATCTCGCAGCCCGTCGTCGTGCTCGCCCACAACCTCACGCCGAGCGAGACGGCCAACCTCGACCGGCAGTTCGTAAAGGGCTTCGCCACCGAACTCGGCGGCCCGGGCAGCCACACCGCGATCGTGGCCGAAGGGCTCGAGATTCCGGCCGTGGTGGGCCTGGGCCCGTTCCTCGCCGACGTGTCGGGCGGCGAACCGGTGATCCTCGACGGCAACCAGGGCGTGGTGATCCTCCAGCCCGACGAGGAGACGATCGCCCGCTACCGGCTCGAGGTGGAGACGGCGCGGACCGTGGCCGCCAAGCTCGACCGCCTCCGCGACCTGCCCGCCGAGACGACCGACGGCGTGCGGATCCAGATCACCGGCAACATCGAGTTTCCCAGCGAGGCCGAGCACTGCCTCGCCCGCGGCTGCGACGGCATCGGCCTCTACCGCACCGAGTTTCTCTACCTCACGAGCAAGAACGAGCCGACGGAAGAGGATCACTTCGCCGCCTACAGCGAGGTGGTGAAGGCGATGCACGGGAAGCCCGTCGTCATCCGCACGCTCGACCTCGGCGCCGACAAGATGCTCACCGAGCGGACGCCCGAGGAGGAGCGGAATCCCTGCCTGGGGCTCCGCAGCATCCGCCTCTCGCTCCGCCAGCTGCCGATGTTTCGCACGCAATTGCGGGCCATCCTGCGGTCGAGCGCGTTTGGCGATGTGCGCGTGATGTTTCCGCTGATTTCAACGATTCTCGAATTGCGGCAGGCACGGATGGTGCTTGCCGACGTGATGGAAGATCTCGCCGAACACGGCATCGCGTTCAACGCGAAGATGCCGGTGGGCATGATGGTGGAGACGCCGGCCGCCGTGATGATGCTCGATGCATTCATCAAGGAGGTCGATTTCGTCTCCATCGGCACCAACGACCTGATCCAGTACACGCTGGCGGTCGATCGGGGCAACAAGGAGGTGGCCGACCTCTACAACGCCTGTGATCCGGCGGTGCTGCGGCTCTTGCGCCGTTCGCTGGACGTGGCGGGGGAGGCCGGGGTGCCGGCCAATGTATGCGGTCAGATGAGCGGCAGCGTGATGTACACGCAGCTGCTTCTGGGATTGGGCCTGCGGCAGCTCAGCGTGCCGGCCAGCGCCATCCCGGAGGTGAAGCAGGTGTGCCGAAGTGTTTCGGTCGCCGAATGCCGCGTGATCGCCGAACGGGCGCTGGCCATGGACAGCGCCCGCGAGGTGAAGAGTTTTTTGCGCGACCAGATGCGTCGCCTGCTCTCCCAGAGCGTCGCCTAGCGACGCCGCCCCGACGGGGCGGAGGGCACGGAAGGAAACGAAAGGAAACGACGGGACATGAAACAGGAAATGCTGATCAACGTGTCGCAGCCGGAAGAATGCCGGATCGCGATCATGGAAGACGGGGTCTTGGAAGAGCTCTACGTGGAGCGGACCAGCCAGGACAACCTCGTGGGCAACATCTACAAGGGCCGCATCGTCAACATCGAGCCCTCGATCCAGGCGGCATTCGTCGACTTCGGCGTGGGCCGCAACGGATTCCTCCACATCAGCGACGTGGAGCCGCAGTATTACCGGCAGGGCGGCCTCGACCCCGACAAGGCGTTTGACGCGGAGCCGCCGGCCCGCGGCGGCGAGCCGGCCGATGCCGATGGTGCGCGGGCGGCCACGCGGCGGAAGCCGCGGCTCGGCGATCGGCCGCGGGTGAAGCCCCCGATCCAAGACGTCCTCCGCCGTGGCGACGAGGTGCTGGTGCAGGTGATCAAGGAGGGCTTCGGCACCAAGGGGCCGACGCTCTCGACCTACATCTCGATCCCGGGCCGCTATCTCGTCTTGATGCCGCCGCTGGGCCGCGTGGGCATCTCCAAGAAGATCGACGACGAGCACGACCGGCGGATGCTCCGCGACATCATGCTTGATCTCAAGCCGCCGAAGGGCGTGGGCTTCGTCGTGCGGACGGCCGGCACGGAGCGGACGAAGTCGGAGATGGCCCGCGACATGACCTACCTCCTGCGGCTCTGGAAGAGCATCGTGCGGCGGATGCGGAAGTATTCCGCGCCGATCGACATCTACCAGGAAAGCGACATGATCATCCGCACGATCCGTGACATGTTCACGGAGGACGTGGGGCGGATCCTGATCGACGAGCCGGCCGCCTACGAGCGGGCGCGGGAGTTTCTCGAGCTCGTGATGCCGAAATACGCCCCGCGGCTGCAGCTTTACGAAGGCAAGGAGCCGCTCTTCCACCGCTACGGCCTGGAGGAGGAGATCGGGAAGATGTATCAGCGCAAGGTGCCGCTCAAGGGCGGCGGGTCGATCGTGATCGACCAGACCGAGGCGCTTGTGGCGATCGACGTGAATTCGGGCTCCTTCCGCACGGAGAAGAGCGCCGAGGAAAATGCCTACCAGATGAATCTGATCGCGGCGAAGGAGATCGCGCGGCAGCTGCGTCTCCGCGACCTCGGCGGTGTGATCGTGAACGACTTCATCGACATGCGGAAGGAGAAATACCGCCGCGGTGTCGAGAAGGCGCTGCACGACGCGATGAAGCGGGATCGCGCTCGCACGAAGATCCTGCGGACGAGCCCCTTCGGCCTCGTCGAGATGACCCGGCAGCGGATTCGGCCGTCGCTGCGGAAGAGCATCTTCCGCGACTGCCCCACCTGCACCGGCACCGGCATGGTAAAGACGGCCGAGAGCATGGCGATCGAGGTGATGCGGACGCTCCAGCTTTCCGCCACCCGCGACGACGTGACCCGGCTCAACATCACCGTGCACGACGAGGTGGCGACCTGGATCAACAACCGCAAGCGGCGTGAGATCACCCAGTTCGAGGATCAGACCCACATCCAGCTCCACGTGGACGGCAAGGATGGCGTCTCCCCGGAACACCTCGTCTTCGAGGCCTGGGATTCGAGCGGCCGCACCGTGCGATTCCCGTAAGCCCGAATCGCGAGCGAACGTCGCCTAGCAACGCGGGCTGCCATACCCACGAAAGCCCGACGCGCGAGCGAGGAGAGTTAGCGTGTTTTCGTGAGGCGGGTGGGAGCTCACTACGGAAGCCCGACGCGCGAGCGAGGAGAGTTAGCGTGTTTTCGTGAGGCGGGTGGGAGTGGCGTTGTTTGGAGTGGCGGGCGTTTGGACCTTGCTTGCGCTGCGGGCTTCCGTGCGCTGCGGGGCTTCGTCGGCTGCGGG
>JBIIOK010000117.1:0-7565 GCA_044336985.1 Pirellulales bacterium
AGAGTTGGGGGTGGGTGGAGTAGCGGAGTCGAACTACCTTGCTAGCGCTGCGGGCTTCCGTAAACGGGTTTTACTTTTTCAGGCCCAGAAGCAGAAGGATGCCAATGCCCACCGTCCACAGCGCGGCCTGATCCGCCGATTGCCTGAGCGACGGATCGAACAGCGGCGCGACGCCGATCGCCCCCGCCATTGCGGCGAGTGCCCCATAGAGCGCCGACACCGCGCGGTGCGACCAGCCGGCGATCGTGAGCCGCTGATAGAGGTGGCTGCGATGCGCCTGGAAGATGTTTTCGCGATTTCGCAGCCGGCGCACGATCGTGTAGCCCGTGTCGAAGATGAAAGGCCACATCACGACCACGGCCACCGGCACGACACGCGGCTTCGCCTCGGCGCCCACGGCCAGCGGCAAAACGGCCAGGAGCATGCCGCAGAATGTGCTGCCCACGTCGCCCATGAAGACCCGCGCCGGCGGCCAATTCCACATGAGAAACCCGAGCGACGCCGCCGCAAAGGCCGCCGCCACCGCGCCGATCGCCGTGGCCCCTGAAACCCACGCCGCCGCGGCGATCGCGATCGCACCGGCAAGCCCCGTGATCCCCGCGATGCCGTCGATGCCGTCCATGAAGTTGAAGGCATTAATGAGCCCCACGATCCAGAGGACCGTGAGCGGCCAGGCCGCGATGCCGAGATCGAACCCGCCGAACGACCCGAGATCGACCCGTTCGACGGGCCCCAGAACCGCGGTCGCCGCAACCGCTGCCGCGATATGCACGACGAACCTGACGCGAATCGGCACGGGCTTCCGGTCATCGAACCAGCTCACTGCGGCGACAGCGAGCGCCGGCAGCATCACGCCGGCCAACGAGACGAGCGACTCGGGGTGAAGCACGGCGGCAAGGACAGCCGCGGCGGAGACAACCGCCACGATCGCCAGCCCCCCGCCGCGCGGCGTCGGCACCGCATGGCTGCCGCGATCATTCGGCAGGTCGAGCATGCCGCGGGCCCTCGCCCAATCGATCAACTGCCGCGTCAGCACGGCGGAGCCGAACACGGCGGTGAGGCACCAGACGGTATAAAAGACGGCGTGTGGCATTGGGGATGATTGTTGCTACGGAAGCCCGACGCGCGAGCGAGGTGAGTTGGGGTTGGGTGGAGTAGCGGGGTCGATCTACCTTGCTTGCGCTGCGGGCTTCCGTGGGATCAGTTCTCGCGCGCGTGACCGATCACCTCGCATACCTCCGCCACGATTTGCTCATCCACGTGCTCCCCGATCGGCAAAGACAGGCTGCGGCTGGCGAGGAGATCCGTGGCCGGAAGCGGCCGCCGAGGATCGTGAAAATGCGCGAAGGCCCGCTGCCGGTGGCACGGCGGGTCGTAATACGCTCGCGTCTCGATGCCGCGGGCCGCGAGCGCTCCCCGCACCCGATCGCGCGAGCAGCCAAACACATCGGGATCGATCGTGATCGAAAAATCCTTGTAGCTCGGCTCGCTGCCGGGCGTCTCCTCCATGCAGCCGATGCCGGCAAGCCCGGCCAACCCGCGGCGATACGCCGCCGCGATCGCGCGGCGCCGCGAAGCCACCTCGTCGAGCATCTCGAGACCGGCGAGCGCCGTGGCCGCGCACAACTCGGGCATGCGGCCATTCACACCCGGGAAGACAGCGTCGTAAGAGCCGTCATTGCCATATTCGCGGCCGATCCTGACGAACCGCGCGAGCTCGTCGCAATCGGTGGCCACGATGCCCCCCTCGCCGGCGACGAGCAGCTTCGTGGGCGACAGGCTGAAGACCTGCGCCGTGCCCCCCTTGCCCACCGGCTTTCCATGCAGCGACGCGCCAAATCCATGCGCCGCATCGACGATGAGCTTCAGCCCGTGCTTCACCGCGAGCGTCTCGAGCGCGGGGATATTGCATGGATTTCCGAAATTATGGCAGGCGGAGATGGCGACCGTGCGCGGTGTGATGGCGGCGGCCACGGCTTCGGGTACGACATTCGTCGTCTTCGGATCGACATCGATGAACACGGGCCGCAGGTTATTCCACACTGGCGCCGCCGGTGCGGCGAGGAACGTGAAGCTCGGCATGATCACCTCGCCCATCGGGGCGGCTCGGTCGCGCGGCTCGAGGTCGAGCGACTTATAGACGAGCACGAGCCCGACCGTGCAGCTGCTCACGGCGACGGCATGCTTCACTCCCAAGCGATTGGCGATCGCCTGCTCGAACCGCTCGAGATACCGCCCCTTCGTGAGCTGGCGGCTCGCGATGATCTCTGCGTAGGCCGGCAGGAGCACCGACGCATCGGGCAAGGCAGGACGGACGAACGGCACCCGCATGCCGCCCGACGGCGTTTCGGGGAGCTGGGATTCAGCGCTCAGGGATGCCGGCTTCTCATGCATTGGCTTCGGTCGCCTGGGCCTCGAGCTGGCGGGCATATTCCGGGACGAGCTTCCGCAGCCGGAGCAGCACCACCTCCGGCGCCGCATCGAGCACCGAACGCAACTCCTCGAGAACAGCCTCGGCCTCGCCGAGCGCCGCGGGGCGGTGCATCGCGCAAAACACCTTCGGGTGCGGAGTGGGCAGCGGGCGCTCCTCCGAGAAATAAAGCTCCTCGTAGAGCTTCTCGCCCGGCCGCAGGCCGGTGAACTCGATCTCGATGTCGTCGGGAGCGAGGCCGGAGAGCGCGACGAGGTCGCGTGCCAATTCCACGATCTTCACCCGCTCCCCCATGTCGAGCACGAAGATCTCGCCCCCCTTCCCCATCGCCGCCGCTTGAAGCACCAGCTGCGAGGCCTCGGGGATCGTCATGAAAAACCGCTCGATCTCCGGATGCGTGACCGTGATCGGGCCACCGCGGCGGATCTGCTCCTGGAAGATCGGCACCACGCTGCCGCTGCTGGCGAGCACGTTGCCGAAGCGGACGACGATGAATTTCGTGCTCGATTCCTTCGAGAGCGCCTGCACATACCGCTCGGCGATCAGTTTCGAGCAGCCCATGACGCTCGTCGGATGCACTGCTTTGTCGGTCGAGATGAAGACGAACGCGCCCACGCCATGGCGATCGGCGAGCCGGGCGACGAGCCGCGTGCCGAGGCAGTTATTCTTGACCGCCTCCGAAGGATTGGCCTCGAGCATCGGCACATGCTTGTGGGCCGCGGCATGAAAGATCACGTCGGGCTTGAGCTCGGCGATGATCTGCTCCATCCGGTCTTCGTCGCCGATGTCGGCGAGGACCGCCTCGAAGGGAGGCTTCGGCTCGAGCTGCACAAACTCCTGTTCGACGAGAAAGAGTGCATTCTCATTGCGGTCGAGGAGCACGAGCCGCCGCGGGTGATAGCGAAGCGCCTGCCGGCAAATCTCGGAGCCGATCGAGCCGCCGGCCCCCGTGACGAGCACCGTGCGGCCCGCCACCAGCCGGCTGACGGCGGTGTCATCGAGCTTGACCGGCTCACGGCGCAAAAGATCGTTGATCTCGACGGGCCGCAGCCGGATGTTATTGGGATCGGCGGGGCTGCTCCCGAGCAATTCGTCGATCGCGGGCATCACCTTCACGGCAGCCCCCGCCTCGGTGCATCCCTCGAGAAGCTGGCGGAAGCGTCGGCCCGTGAGCGTGCCCGACTGCACGAGCACGTCGTCGATGCCCCGCTTCGCCACCTCGCTGGCGGCCCGGTCGATGCCGCCGAGCACCTCGATCCCGGCCACGCGGCTGTTTTGCACGTTGGGATCGTCGTCGAGGAAACCGACGATGTAATAGGGGCTCTTGGCCGCGGCCATCAGATTGCGGGCGAGCAATTCTCCCGCCTGGTTGGCGCCGATGATGAGCGCCGACCGAGCCTTCTGCCGGCTGAAGAGCGGCCGCAATTCCTCGCTGACACTGCGATAGACCGACCGGATGCCGCCGATCAGGATGATCGTGAACGCCCAGTCGAGCAGGATCACGCCGCGCGGCACGTGCCGGGCGCCGGCGAACCGGCCGCTCGAGAGCAGCAGGCCGTCGATCGTGGCGATGACGAGCATCGAGAGCGTGGCAGCCCAGAGCAGGTTGAGCAGATCGCCAAAGGCCACCCGCTTCCACGAAACATGGCAGTTGCCGAGCGAATAGAAGATCACGCCCTTCACCGCCAGCACCATGCCGACCGTGGCGAGGAAGGTCTCCGTCCAGGGCAGGTCAAACTTGAAGTCGTAGCGCGTGAGAAACGCGAAGAAGAACGCGACCGCGAAGATCGCCAGATGCACCGCGAGCAATACCGCCGCCTTCGAGGAAAACCTCCGAAGCATGACCCGCGGCTGGGAGATGAGCAGGCTCATGATTGGCTCGGGGGATTGCTCGGCGGATGGTCTGGGGTGCCGGTGGGCGTCAGGCCTACTCGGTCGCAGCGCATCTCGATGCTGGCCGTGAGCAATACGGCCATCACTATTACTACCAGCGGCAGCCCGCACCGCGCCGGCTCGGGCACCGGCCCCACGAGCATCGCCATGCCGGCGATGCCGCCGAGGAAGGCGAGGGCACCATAGAGCAGCGTCACGCGGGCATGGGGAACGCCGCTGCGGACGAGGCGGTGGAAGAGAAACTCCCGGTGCGGCTGGAGCGGATCCTGACGATTCCAGATCCGCCGCAGCACCGACATGAATGGATCGTAGATATAGGGCCAGAGCGCCATCGCGATCGGGATGAAGACAGCCGCCCGCGTGTGGCCGGGAAAGAGCAGCGGCATCGCCGCGAAAAACGTGCCGAGAAACGCGCTACCCACGTCGCCCATAAAAACCCGCGCCGGCTGCCAATTGAAGACCAGAAACCCGCCGGCCGCGGCGGCGACAAACGCCCCGAGCACCATCGACGGCGGCGCCCACACGGCCAGGCCGATCAGCGCGATCACCAGGCCGACGACCACGGCCCCGAGCGCCGCCATGCCATCGATGCCGTCCATGAAGTTGAAGGCATTGGTGAGGCCCACGATCCAGATCACCGTGAGCGGCCAGGCCGCTTCGCCGAGCGCGATCTCGCCATAGCCGGGAAGGGCGATCGACTCGATCGGCCCGAGCATCCAGGTGATCGCCACGGCGACGCCGATATGGATCACCAAACGCAGCGTGGCCCGCAGGGGCTGCATGTCGTCGAGCACGCCCACAAACCCGATCACGAGCGCCGGGATGAGCGCGCCGAGCATGATCGGCCCCGACATATTTGGCCAGCGGAAGGCCGCGGCCGTGGCTGCGGCTGTCATCGTGATGACGATCGCGACACCGCCGCCGCGGGCCGTGGGCAGGGCATGGGCACTGCGGCGATTGGGAAGATCCACGAGGCGATACCGCGTGGCCATGATGATCACGAGATCGACGATCACGGCCGAGATCACGAAGACGAGCATGGCGAGGCCCGGCCAGAGCACGGCCTCGAGCTCGTGCAGCGGCGGAAAGAGATCGATGGCAGCGGCAGCAGCAGCGGCGGTCTTCATGTGGCCATGGCCTTTGGATGGGGCTTCGCATCGATCGCCGGGCCGAGCAATTCCCGCGCGGCGGCCTCGGGCCCCTTGGCGATCGCCGCCTCGAGCCGGGAGAGGCATTGCCGCATTTCCGGAAGCGAGCGGACGGGCCGCGCCGCCCGCACCACGAACGGGCTGGCTGTGGACTCGCGGACCTCGTCGGCGGAAAAGAGATCCTCCTCGAGCTTCTCTCCCGGCCGCAGTCCGCAGAACTCGATCTTCACGGCCTCCTGCGGGATATGCATCGAGAAGGCCAGGCTGCTGATCAGATCGAGGATCGAGAGCGGCGATCCCATGTCGAGCACGTAGACGCCGCTGCCTTGGGCGACCGCACCGGCGAGCAGGATCAACTGCGCCGCCTCGTCGAGCGTGAGGAACGAGCGCCGCACGCCCGGATCGGTGACCGTGATCGGCAGGCCTTCGCGCAGCTGCTTTTTGAAGATCGGCATCGCGCTGCCGCTCGACCCGAGCACGTTGCCGAAGCGGATGATCACGAATCTGGTGGCCGAAGACGCGGAGAGCGCCTCGAGGAACCGCTCCCCAACTAGCTTCGAGGCGCCCATGACGCTCGAGGGATTCACGGCCTTGTCGGTCGACAGCGACACGAACACTTCGACCCCCTGCTCCACCGCGGCTTCCGCGAACGAGGCGGTGGCTAAGGTGTTGTTTTCGATCGCCTCGATCGGGTGCGACTCCATCAGCGGGACATGCTTATAGGCCGCCGCGTGGATGACCACCGCCGGCTTGTGCTCCGCGAGCATCGCGGCCGCGCGGCCGGTATCGGCGACATCGACGATCAGCGGCACCAGGTCGATATGGGCGGTGGCAAAGTGCTGCGAGAGATCCTGATGGATTTCGAACAGGGCCGCCTCCGACCGATCGACCAGCACGATCTTCGACGGATCGAATCTCGCCAACTGGCGGCAGAGCTCGGCGCCCACGGAGCCGCCCGCCCCGGTCACCAAGACGCAGCGATCGGCGATGAACGGCAGGACGTGAAAATCCTCGTCGTGAAGATGAGCGTGGGGTCGCGACAGGAGATCGTCCATCGCGATATCGCGGATCTTGATCGGGCGGATCGTGAGCCCGCGACGGCGGATGCTCGAATCCTGGTCTGCGGAGCCCGGCGTTGACACGCTCGACGAGCCATCCTCCGCGATCCGCACCCGCACATTGATCGCGGCACAGGCATCGCACAGGGACCGCAGCCTTTCGCCATAGACCGAACCCTGCCGGACGATGATCTCGGAGACCCGCAGCCGCTCGGCGCACATCGGCGCCATCGACACAGGCCCGAGCACGCGGGCCTTGCCGACATGGAGGCCATAGTGCTCGGGATTGTCGTCGAGCAATCCAGACACGAAATAACGCTGGGGCCGCAAATCGGGCAGCATCAGGGCGAGGCTGCGGCCGGCCTCTGAGGCATCGATCAGGAGCACGGCCCGCTCGTTGCCGGCGGGCGTGGCCGGCATGATCTCCTCGTAGACGCTGCGGGCGGTCGCCTGCATGCCGCCGACGCCAATGAGCGTGAACACCCAGTCGAGCAGGAGCACCGACCTCGGGATCGGCGGCCACCTGAGCAGCACCGCGAACGAATTGAAGGCCACGAGCACGAGCAGCGCGATCGTGGCCCCGCGCAACAGGCGATTGAGATCCTCGAACCGGGCCGCCCGCCAGGGGCGATGGCAGAAGCCCCGCCAATAGAAGATCAGCACCTTGATCGCGACCACCCAGCCGATCGTCGCCAGGATCACCTCCGAATCGGAGGGCCTAAGCAGCAGCTCACCGCGCACAAAAAACGCGGCCAGATACGCCAGCTCGAAGATGATGGCGAGCATGGCGGTGACGACGATGGCCTCGCGCGTGGGCCTGCGCGACTGCCACCACTTCTCGAACCGCGGCCCAAGCCACGCCGAATTAAAAATCGTCATGTGGCGCACGCCTCCAGACGTGCGAACGTGTCACAGCCTCTCAAGATCCACATCCTCGACCTCGATCGAAGCCCCCTGATTCAAAAACCTGACCGCCACCACGAGCCGCTCTTCCCCGCGCCGCTTCACCACAACACCCTCGAGCCCCCGCAACGC
>JBIIOK010000119.1:0-7522 GCA_044336985.1 Pirellulales bacterium
TCGTCTCGCAGGCGGCTGTGGCGAAGCGGCCCTTCGACACGCTCGTCGTGCGGGCGGTTGCCCCGCTCGTGAAGCTGCTCGGCTGGTTCGAGCCGCTGTGCGAGCAGTATGGGCGGATGCTCGTGATCAAGGGGCCGCGGTGGGAGGAGGAGAAGGGGGAGGCTCGTCACAAGGGCTTCGCGAAGAAGGTCACGATCCGCCGGATCGCTGCGTGGCCGATCCGCGGCAGCGACAACGAGAGCGTCCTCCTCGAAATCCGCCGCCGCCCCCTCACGTCGCCGCCTCCAGCCCGCCTCAAGTAGGGTAGGCTTCAGCCTGCCTCAGTAAACCGCTTGGTCAAGTAGACCGCTTGCTCCAAAGTAGACCGCTTGCTCCGCAAGCGGACCCAAAGGCGTAGCACCGGCTCGGGGGCGGCAGAAGTCGCATGTAGACCGCTTGTTCCACAAGCGGATCCAGATCCGCTTCCGGAGGAAGCGGTCTACACTTCCTTTACCCCCGCCATGCGTCGCCTCGCGATCCTTCCCCTCCTCGTCGCTCTCGGCGCCGTCGCGGCGCTCCTCGCGCGGCCGCTGCGCTGGGAGATCGATGGCCTTTCGATGGCCCCCGGGCTCCTTCCCGGCGACGTCGTGCACTCTGCGGCATTCCCGCTCCTCGACGCCCTGCGACCACCGCGGCGGTTTGAGAGGTTCGTCGTGCAGGCGCCGGACGGCACGATCGGGATCAAGCGGATCGTGGGGCTTCCGGGAGAGCAGCTGAGCATCGTGGACGGCGATCTCGCGATCGACGGCGACGTCGTTCTCACGCCCCCCCGCGTCCTCGCAGAAAGCGCCTCGCCTGTGCCGGCACGTGAAGAGCGGCTTGCCGACGGCTCGATCAGGCTCGTCGTCGATGATCCGCCGCTCGACGACGCCCCCTTCGCCCCCGAGGAGCGGCGGGTGCTCCTGCCCGTGCGCGACATGGGGCTGGCAGCGGTCGTGAACGCGCAGAAGAGCAACGCATGCCTGCGGATCACGGTGGGGGATCGGGCGGTGCGGTTCAAGCCGCAGGGGCCTGGTCGGTTCATGCTCGTCGCCGGCCGGCTCGACGGCCGGTTCGTGGCTGCGGCCTGGTCGCTCGTCGAGGCTGACGAAAAGCTTGAGGGCGAACGGAGTGGTCTTTTAGGTTGCCCGTCCGCGGCATGGCAGCTGGTAAATCCCTGGGTAGATGCGGGGGCTGCCGACGCCCGTCTCCTGCTCGAATGCCGCGATGAGACCTCACCGGATAATGGCGCGATGTCGGTGGAGAGCCTCTTCGCGTGGCGCGACATCCTGCATCGGCCCGGTGCCGATGGCGTGGTTGAATGGCGGCTTGAGCCGCGCGATTTCTTCGTGCTCGGTGACTTCCCCTCCGGAAGCCGCGACTCGCGGCAATGGGGCCCGATTTCCGCGGATCGGATCCTGCATCGCGCCACGTGCGCGACGCCGTCGCAGGCGCCCTGACGCCGCTCACTGGATTGGTGAGGCCTCACCAGGCCAGTGAGAAGGTGCGTATGGGCCTGGAAAACAAGGGCCTTCCGCACGTCGGCCGGGCTGCAGCGTAAGACGGGCTCACCATGCTGGTGAGCGGTCGTTCGCGCCGTTTTCTCGCGCCAAAAATTTTTTATCGCGCGCAAATCCGTTGTGCGGAAGCCACTTGCGCGCTGCGCACGAAGCCGCGGCGCGGTTTGGCACACGACGTGCATTTCCTCTGTGTGCCGCAAGGCAGACCAACGAGTGCCGGGAGGCACTCAGACAGAACCAGAGGAGGTGCAAGATGATGATGGTTGCAGCAGTGGGCATCACGTCGGAAGTGCTGTCGCCCGTCGCGGCCGATGCGGTTTCGACCCGCAGCGGACGTCGGGCGAAGCTTCTCGACTGCCTCGTCGTGTCGGGCGATGCGTCGCGTCGCAGCCGCTTCGTGGCGGCTGTCGAACTCGCCGGTTGGCTCGAGTGTGAGTCGCCCGAGGCGACTGGCGAACTCCGCCAGGCGATCGATCGCGACTTTCAGTTGGCGATCGTCGATCTCGCTTCACCGCTCGGCGAGCGCGTGAACGACACGATCGAGATCGCGGAGGAGCTCGCGGCCCGTCCGGGCACGCTGCTCGTCATCTGCGGCTCGGAAGACAACGTCGACGAGGAGCTCTGGGCCCGCCAGTTGGGCGCCTGGCTCTATCTCCCCGGCGTGTGTGATGGCGACAGCCTGACGAGCCTCTGCGTGGAGGCCCGCCGCCTCCGCGACGGCGCTCCGGCCTTCGCCGGCTCGTGGTGATTTCCCGGTCTCCCTTCAAACCCAATCAGTCAAACCCCCAGCAGTCAAGGAGCAGCCAACCATGTCCGCCCCGTACTACGCCGAAGCAGTCGATCTCGATTACTCGTCCGCTCGCATCCGCGATCGCCGCGAGAGCGACCACGAAAGCCGTCGCACCTCGCAGCCCCGGTATGCCCGTTCCCGCCGCGGCCCGACGCAGGCCAACGGCATCCACCGCCGCCGCAACAAGCGGTTCGCCTGGTAGTCGCCGTCGTTCGTCCGGTTTCCCGGTTCCTCAGGTCTCTTCGCAAAGCGTGTTTCCATGCCCCGTTCCCGTCCAACCCGATCCGGCAGCCCCTCGCGGCTCAGGCAGCGCACCTCCTCGCGCCGTCTCCGCGGGCCGCTCGCCCGCAACACGCGGCGACGCGTGGCGCGAAGGGCTCGGCGGCGACGCGTGTGGATGCACCACTTCGCCCCAGAAATGCAGGCGGCCACGACGGGCTTTGCCCGTCACCAGTCGCCACGTCACTCCTCAGGCCATGGTCCGGTCGGCAGTCACCACCACTTTTCGACTGCCTCTCCGGCCTGGGATCCGTCGGGCAATGCCCCGGCGGAGGCGATCCCGGCAGGAAGCACGTCGCTTCCGAACGCAATGAACTCCGTCTCGAAAAAAGGATGTCAAACCATGTCTCGTTACGCTCTCAACCTGTCTTCCGCTTCGTCTTCGGTCGTCGTGACCGCGATTCTCACGCTCGCCGCAGTCTTCGCGGTCGTCAGCACACCGGCAGTCGGTGGCCTGATCGAACAGTCCGCGATGAGCAATCTGAATAGTCCGGCGTCGACGGAATTCGGATCGCTGGCCGTGGGAAGGACGAATGTCGCCCTTGCACAGGGTTTCAAGACCGGTTCGGACGACCGTTTTCTCGGGCTGAAGAAGATTCTGCTGGATCTGTCGTCGGACCAATTGGTCACGACCAATTCCCCGGTCGTGCAACTGTGGTCGAGCATCGGGTCAGGCACATCAACCCTGCCGTCGGTCCAGCTCGCTAGTTTCGCGGTACAGCCTCCGCTTCCCAGCGGCATCCCCTTCGGTTCTGCTCCAGCCATCTACACGTTTGCCGGCTACTTCGGGCTCGACCCCAACACGAACTATTGGGTCGTGGTTCGCGATGCGAATCCGACGGTCGGCAAGTTCCGCTGGGACTACAACGCCAATGGTGATAGCCCGGTGGCGATGAACAACTCGGGCTTCACCTATATTGCCGCTGCCCGGAGCATTAACGACGGATCGTCGTGGTCGCAGAACAATCCGGCCACAGCGTTGTCGATCGAGCTCGTCGCCGTGCCCGAGCCGCCGACGATCATCCTCGCCGGCCTCGGTGCCGCCGCTGTCGTGGGCCACGGCCTCCGCCGCCGCAAGCTGCGGCAGCGGGATGCCGATGGCTCCGATGCCGAGTGGACTGCTGAAGAAGGTGCGATCGCCCTGACGGCTTGATCGCCCAGCACAAACCGCCCTCGACCGAGGCTTCGTATCGGTCGCAATACAACCATCCGCGTGGTGGTGGATGGAGTTCAGCGAACCGGGCCGCGTAAGCGGCCCGGTTTGTTTTTGTACGGCAAGTAGACCGCTTCGTCCCGAAGCGGATCCCGATCCGCTTGTGGAACAAGCGGTCTACTTCGGCAGGCTGAAGCCTACCCTACTTGTGACAGGCTGAAGCCTATCCTACTGGAGGCGGGGGAAGAGGCGGTCGGCTTCGTGGAGGATGACGAGGCTGTCGGCCCGCTTGACCAGCCGCTCGACGACGGCCGGCGAGTCGGCGAAGCCAAACTCGAGATCCTCGACGAGCCCCTCGTCGAGCCCCGAGAGCAGGACGAGCCGGCGGTCTTCGAGAGCCCGCGCGAAGAACCGGGTCTCGACGGCGTTGGCGATGAGCGCGGGATCGCCCGTGCCAATCGCCTCGTGGACGAGCGGCAGAAGCGGCGCGCCCTGTCGCCACCGCGTGAAGATCGTGCCTGGCGGCTCGCTCGCCGTGCAGGCGATGCAGATCGTCGCATCTGGCCGCGTGACCCGGGCCGCCGCGGCCACGGCCCGCGTGATCGCGGCGAAGCCGGCGTCCGGGCGGGCAAGCGAGCAGATGGCGACCGCCGCCGGAGCGGCCACCGTCGGGCTCCACTCGGCAGCCAGCTCCCGGGCATGCCGCGCAGCCGATTCGGGGAGGCCAAAGCAGGCGGCGGCGAGCGTGTCGCCGCGGCCCGCCACGAGCCGCAGGCTGGCGGCCGCGCCGAGCTGCCAGGTGATCGCCTGCTGGGTTGATCGCCAGTCCGCCAGCGCGCGGCGGCCCTTCTTCGCGAGCGACTTCACGAGGTCGCGCCGGCATGACTGCCGGGCGAACGAGGGCCAGAGTTCTCCTTCGAGCGACCTTCCGCCAAGCGCTGCATCGAAGCCCCAGCCGCCGACCGCCACCACCACGTCGGCATCGACGAGAGTCCGGGCCAGGTGGAGCGGTCGGGCCTCCTCGTCGGCGAGGAGATAGGCCGTTTCAGCGTCCTGTTCCGGGTGAAACTCGTGCACGAGCCCCGGCTGACGTGGCTCTTCACCGGGCTTGGACTCGGTTTGGCCTGCGAGCAGCGGGTCGAGCGGGCTGGCGTGAAGGAGCGTGATGTCATCGGGCGAGACGCCGGCGGCGGAGAGGGCCTCGATGATCGCGCCGGCGACGGCTGCCTGCTGCGGAATGTCGCCGGCCAGCGCGACGGCCACGCGGTCTCCCGGCACCACGTGGGCCGCGAGGGGCGGGCCGGATGGGGGGCTGGCGACCGCCTCGGCTACGAGCCGGCCGGCGGCGGCATCGACCGCGCCCTCGGGCCCGCGGCAATCAGCCACGAGCGAAGCGGCATCGACCGCAAGTGCAAGCGGCTCGGCGGCAAAAAAGTCGAACTGTATCCTGCGTGATTTCATCCATCCATCGTAACCCATGGTGGGCGGAACGGATGGCTGGCCGCCGTGCGGCCCTGCCACCGTCACGACCGGCGCCGCCCCACCTGTTTGCGCCGCCGTTCAACTGCCCCCCCCGCCACCGTCGAAAACCCTTTCGTGGATCGTGGCGCTCCCGCCACTGCCCGCCATGGAGTTTGGAACGTTGCGAAATTTCCGCCCCCACCTTGCCGTCCTTGCGATCGCCGGCGCGATCGTGGCGTTCTCGCCGACCGCCGCCTCCGCCGCCTCGCCCACCGCGCAGCTCCCGACCAGGCCAGCCCCAAGGCAAGCCACCCGGGTCGCTCAGCAGACGGTGACGATGATGGAGGAGCCCGGCATGACAGCCGCCATGGACGGCGCGCCGGCCGCGGGCTGCGGATGCAACAACGTCCAGCGACCCCCATGGCACGGCAACGTGCAGGGAGAGCCTTGTGGTCCGGCCTGCGGGACAGGATGCGGCGGCCATGTGTTTCAGGCCAAGCCATGCCATCAGTTGCACCTGCGCGGCTATGCCCGGGCGCACTGCATGACGCTGCCGCCCTGCTTCCCGCGGGCTCACACCTGGTGCACGGAAGGCTACCTGCCGTCGCCGCAGGGGCCGAGCCTGCCGCGGTGCCACCAGTGCGGCGCGGTCGTCGACGGGGGATTTTGAAAAGCCTCAATCAAGGCCTGATCACGGACTGATCCAGAGCCTCCCCGCCAGTAGCATGGCCGCCGTGACGACGAGCGTGCCTGCCACGTCGATGACCGCGCCGCCCGCCATCATGGCCCTGAGCGGCACCCGCCCCGAGCCATAGACGATCGCGTTGCACGGCGTGCTCACCGGCATCATGAAGCCGAGGCTCGCCGCAAACGTGGCCGCCAGCGCGGCGGGGAGCGGATCGCCTCCGGTCGCCTTCGCCAGCGCGATCACCACCGGCACGACCATGTTGGCGCTGGCCGTATTACTCGTGAATTCGCTCATGATCACGGCCACGATCGCCGCCACCGCCACGAGCACCGTGCCGCCCCACGGGCCGGCGGGAATCCAGCCATTGATCGATTGCCCCACGGCCGCGGCCAGCCCCGTCGAAAAGCAGAGTTCGCCGAGCGCCATCCCGCCGCCGTAGAGCAGCACGATATCCCAGTCGATCCGTGCCTCCTTCCAGGCGAGCGCCGGTCGCCAGCGGCCCTCGCGGCTACCGCCCGGCAGCAGGAAAAGCAGGATCGCGCCGATGAGCGCCGCGACGCCCTCGGGCAGCCGTGCCGCGAGCCATTTCGAGACGGGATGCGCCGGCCCGGCCGCCATCAGCACGAGCCCGGGCAAAATCCAGAGCGCAACGGTGATCGCGAAGGCGAGTGCCGTCGAACGCTGCCCCGTCGTCCAGCCGCCGAGCCGCATGCGCTCCGCCGCCACGTAATCCGATACGCCGTCGAGCCGCTCGACGCCCGCCGGGAAAAGCTGGGCGAGCACCCGTACGGCGATCGTCGCCAGCACGGCCGCGACCGGCACGCCGATCGCGCACCAGCCGAGAAACGAGACATTCACGCCGAGCTGGTCGCGAATGAAGGCGAGACCGATCAGGTTGGGGGGCGTGCCGATCGGCGTCGCCAGGCCGCCGATCGACGCGGCGAACGCCACGCAGAGAAAGAGGCTCGTCGCGAAGGCGGGCAACGGCCGCCGCGCGTCATCGCCTGCGGCCGCCTCGACGGCCGCGAGGATGCCCGACACGATCGCCATCATCATCGCGGCGGTGCAGGTATTCGAGATAAACGCGCTGATGAGCACCGACACGATCGCGACGGCCGCGAGAATCCGGCGCGGCCGCTCACCGACCCACGGCACCGAGAGCACGCCATAGGCCAGCCGTCGGTCGAGCCCATGCAGCCGGATCGCCTCGGCCAGTAAAAACGACCCGATGAAGAGAAAGATGAGCGGATCGGCGAACGGCCGAAACACCTCCTTCGCCGGGGCGACCCCGGCCACGACGCAGGCCACGGCCCCGAGCAGCGCCGTCACCGCCAACGGCAGCGCCTCCGTCACCCAGAGCACGATCACCGCCACGAGAATCGGCGCGAGCAGCTGGGCTTCAGGGGAGAGGTTCATGGCGACACTGTATCACTGTATCGCGCGACTCAACTCGCCCAACCCGGCTCGGGGCTGCACATGCCCCATCGCCGGACGCTCGCTACGGGCATCCTGCCCTTCGCTCGCTCGGAGGTGACTACGCTCCGGCATCCATGCCTGCGCTTGTCACCTACGCCGGCTCCCGGGGCATGTGCAGCCCCGAGCCTTCCCGCTTT
>JBIIOK010000026.1:0-23747 GCA_044336985.1 Pirellulales bacterium
CGCTCGGCGCCGTCGATGCGATAGGCGGCGGCGAAGAATTCGAGGTATTCGATCACCCGCATGTCGTCGTAGACGCCGAAGATGTCGGGCATGTAGCCGATCGCCCGGCGGATCTCGCGGGGGTGGGTGTAGATCGAATGGCCGCAGACGTAGGCCTCGCCCCAGGTGGGCGCCAGAAGCGTCGAGAGGATGCGAATCGTCGTCGTCTTGCCAGCGCCGTTGGGCCCGATGAAGCCGAAGAGATCCCCCTGCTCGAGCTTCAGGTCGAGCGACTCAAGCGCGAAGAAATCACCGTATTTCTTGGTGAGGTCGATCGTTTCAATCATCGCCGAGAGGCTCCAATGGGAAGGACGATCCGCCAGAGTCCGACGTCCTGTTCTGGGGATGGAGAACGTGAACTGTCGCCAGCATCTTCGTCGGCCCGACGTTCGCGCCACTGCGTGCCGGCCGGCCCGCGGCCGACGAGGACGGCCCGATCGAGGGTGATGAGCGCGGAGAGATCGAGCCGCCCCAGCCGGCCCGATTCGAGCGACGTGTATGACGCCCCGCCCGCCGCGGCATGGAAGCCAGCCACCTCGAGAATGCGGTCGATATCGTGGCCTGTGACGTCCCACCGCAGCGGCACGTCGCGGTCTTTCACGGCCGTTCGCCGCGTCAGGGCGCCTGCGAGCGATCGCGGCCCGCGACCCCCGGCCGGATCGAATGTCACACCCGGTGCCAGCCGCCCGACGTCGTAGAGCCAGCCGGCATGCACGAGCACGCAGTCCTCGAGCACGAACGGCAGACCGCTTTCGATCGAGCCCCGCAGGGTGCCCTGCGCCTCGCGTTCCAGCGCCGCGGCCACCGGCGGCGATCCGGCCCAGTCCGCGGTCCATTCGGCATCGAAGAGGCGGCTCGATGCCGCCGCGATCGCGATGCCCTCGAGGGCGTCGAGGCTGGTGCCATAGCGGTAACCCGCGGCGGCGAGCGAGGGGTGCGCCGATGGGGCATCGGGGCCGCCCAAGGCGCGGCCGGAGGCGCCATACCACGTCACCGACGTGTCGTGGGCCGAGTCGGCAGCGATCATGCTGCCCGGCGCCGCCGACACGTCGATCGTGGCGTTGACGGGCGACCAGATGCCCGACCAGGAAAATCCGCGGACGAGCCCGCTCGTCGTGTCGATGTCGGTGACGCAGGCCCGCGACGAACGCCAGGCGTCGCCCTTCCATTGGTGCGCGGCGGCCCACGCCAGTCCGCTGAAGGCAAGGACGAGCACCGGGAGGGAAAGCCATGCGAGCCAAGGCCTTCCACCGCCACGGCTCACGAGCCACCAGTCGAGCGGGTAGAGGCAGGCCACATAGAGCAGGCCGATCGCAGCGATCAGTTCGAAGGGAATGGCCGACACGCCGGGAAACCGGTCGATCGCCAGTCGCAGCTGCCCGGCGAGATCGAGCGTATCGGTGCGGGTCTCCCCTGCCCTGCCCGCCTGTTGCTTTCCCGCAGCGCGGCCGACGAGCAGTTCGGCCAGAAGCCGGTCGGTGCCCTGCCAGTTGCGAAAGGCTCCCTGGTCGAGGTCGAGTCCGATCCAGGTGACGGCGCCGAAGCCGCGGGCCGACCGCACCACGAGCGGCAGGTCGGCGGGCTTCGTGCCCTCGTACGCCTCGATCACCCCGTCGATCTCGGATGCGCCTGCCAGGAGTGGCACCTCGAGTCCGGCGAGCGCGGCTTTTTCGAGCGGCCTGTCGGCCCGGCCAAATGTCTCGATCGCGGTCGCCCGCCGCAGCGGCACGAGCCGTTCGACGCGGCCCGGGCGGCCAGGCGGTCCGGGCAGCCAGCGGGCCACGGATCCATCCGCGTCATCAACGGCAGGCCTCGCAATGCCGGCGCCGGCGATGAACACGAGCCGCCCGCCGCGCCGCACCCAGCCATCGAGCGCGCCGAGCGCGTCCTGCGCGAGCGGGTCATCCTTCGCGGCCGCCAACGCCGACCCGCAGACGACCGCCGCATCGATGCCGTCGAAATCCCGCGGAGTCATGCCCGTCACGCCCGCCGCGAGTGACTGCGGGTCTGCGGCCGTCACGACTCGGAGCCGGGAGCCGTTCTCCCCCGCGAGCAGCCGCGCCGACCGCTCGGCTGCGGGCAGGTCGCCGACCACGAGCAAAACCATTTCGGATGACGGCAGCGGCTGGGGCGGCGCGAGCCGCGTGAAGGCGGGGCGGCCGTCGGTGCCGGTCGCCTCGAGCAGGAGCGCGGCCTGCGGCCTGCCGAAGCGGACCTGAAACCGCGATCGGCCCGGCGCCGGCGCGGCTGCCACGGGTGATCGCACGAGTTGCCCGTCGGGATCCTCGGCCCAGACATGCAGCGGTACGCCGTCGTTTTCGACCACGACCGGCGTCCAGGAGCCCGTGCGGGAGCCGCCGCCGATGCCGACTTGCGCATCCATCTGGTCATCGGCTCGCGTCCGGCCGAAAGCCGCCAGCAGCAGGAGTCCGCTGGCCGCCGAGACGACCGCCAGCCGTGCCGCCTTGCCGACGGTCATCGCGGTCATGGCTTCTCGGCGTCGGGGCAGACGCAGGACCGTTGCCCGCAGCCCGGGCATCCGGTGCCATACTTCCGCGCGACGGCCTCCTCCAGATCGATGTCGACGACATTGGCGATGGTGGCGAGCCAGGCGAGCACGTCGGCGAACTCGAGGGCGAGCTCCTCCTTCGTCTGCTCGCCGCGCGCATCGCCGTGGATGTGGTTCCGCAGGGCCGCCGCCAGCTCGCCGAACTCCTCCGAGAGCCACATGAAGGTGCCCTCGACGCCGCGGGCCTCGTCCTTGTCGTGATACATCCGGCGGATGAGCGACTGAAACTCGTGGAGCGTCATGATGAGTGTGCCTCGCGGCCCCGGGATGACGGGGCGAACCAGGGGTAGATCGCCGGCACGACGAAGGCCGTCAGCAGCGTGGAGGTCACGATACCGCCGATCACGACGGTCGCCAGCGGCCGCTGGATTTCCGCACCAGAACTGGTCGCCAGCGCCATCGGCAGGAAGCCGAGGCTCGCCACGAGCGCCGTCATCAGGACCGGCCGGATGCGGATCTCGGCGGTGACGAGCGCCGCATCGCGGGCCGAAAGGCCGCCCTGCCGCGCATGCTCCGCGCCGGACACCCAGACGAGCCCGTTGAGCACCGCCACGCCGAAGAGCGCCACGAACCCCACGCCGGCCGCGATCGAGAACGGCATCCCGCGCAGGGCCAGCGCCGCAATGCCCCCCGACGCCGCCACCGGCACGGCGAAAAAGATGAGAGACGCGAGCCGGAACGACTTGAAACTCGAGTAGAGGAGCATCGCGATGAGGCCGAGCACGAGCGGCGTGATCAGCGCCAGACGGCGGCTGGCGGAGAGCAGGTTCTCGAAGTCGCCCCCCCAGGCGAGCGTGTAGCCGGCGGGCAGCTTGACCTGCTCGGCGATCCGCTTCTGAGCTTCCTGCACGAAGCTGGCGACGTCACGGCCGCGCACGTTGGCCGAGACGAACGTGCGCCGGCGGGAGTCCTCGTGCTCGATCGAGGGGGGGCTCTCCTCGATCCGGATGTCGGCGAGTTCGCCGAGCGGGACGGGCCGCCCGCCGGTCGCCTCGACCGGGATCTGCGCCACGAGATCCTCGCTCTCACGCCACTGGCTCGGAAACTTCACCATCAGCGGAAACCGCGGCCGCCCCTCGTAGACCACGCCGGTCTGGATTCCGCCCATCGCCGATACGGTGCGCATCACCTCGATACCGTCGATCCCATGACGCGCGAGCTGGTCCTGCCGGGCATCGACCCGCAGCGTCGGCACGTTGGACTGCCAGTCGGCCCGCACGTCGGCGGCGCCGGGGATGTCGCGGAGGACGTCCTCGATTTTCTTGCCGATCCCTCCGAGCCGGTCGAGATCGTCGCCGTAGACGAGCACGGCGACATCCGCCTTCACGCCGGCCACGAGCTCGTCCACCCGCATCTCGATCGGCTGGCTGAAGCCGAAGTTGGCCCCCGGCGCAGCCGCGGAGAGCGCCTGCGACATCCGCTCGATGAGCGTGTCGCGGGGGATGTCTTCCGGCCAGCGGGATCGCGGTTTGAGCATCACCCAGACATCCGTCTGCTGCACGCCCATGATGTCGTTGGCGATCTCGGGCCGCCCCGTCTTGCAGAAGACCGTCCGCACCTCCGGGAAGCTGCCGAGGGCCTTCTCGATCCGGGTCGTGAGCGGCACGGAATCCTCGAGCGTGGCGCTCGGCAGCCGCACGACCTCGACGAGCAGGTCTCCCTCGTCGAGCCGCGGCATGAACTCGGCCCCCAGCCGCAACGCCACCGGGATGCTCGCCGCCACCAGGCCGGCCGCGGCCAGCGAGATCAAGACCGGGTGGTGGACCGCAAACTTCGCGAGCGGATGGTAGGCCCGGTGGAACATCCGCATCACGAGCGGCTCGTGCTCCTCCTCGCGCGAGAGCACGGTGGCCGCCAGCACCGGCATCAGCGTGAGCGAGATCACGAGCGACCCGGCAAGCGCGAAGAGGACGGTCAACGCCATCGGCCGGAAGAGCTTCCCCTCCGTTCCCTCGAGAAACAGGATGGGCAGGTAGACGATCGCGATGATGAGCTCGCCGAACATGGTCGGCCCACGGACCTCGATCGCAGCGTCACGGACGACATCGAGCTTCGAGGCCGTGGGGGACGCAAGCCCCAGGCGGCGGACGCAGTTCTCGACCATGATCACGGAACTGTCCACGACGAGGCCGAAGTCGATCGCGCCGAGGCTCATCAGGCTCGCGGGGATCCCCACGGCCCACATGATGTTGGCGGCAAAGAGCATCGAGAGCGGGATCGCCAGCGACACGATCAATCCGGCCCGCACGTTGCCCAGGAGCACGAGCAGCACGCCGATCACGAACAGCCCCCCCTCCGCGAGGTTGTGGAGTACCGTGTCGAGCGTCCGCGCGATCAGGTCGGAGCGGTCGTAGAGGATCTCGATATCGACGCCGACGGGCAGCGTGTGGCGGATCTCCTCCAGCTTTTCCTTGGCCGCCGTCACCACGCGGCGGCTGTTTTCGCCGCGGATCATCATCACCATGCCGGTGACGATCTCGCCGCGGCCATCCCTGGTGGCGGCCCCCTGCCTCACGAGCGGCGCGATCTTCACGGCGCCGATGTTGCGGATCAGCACCGGCACGCCCCCCGCGGGGCTGCGGACGACCACCTTCTCGATGTCTTCGACGTCGCCGAGCAGCGACTCGCCGCGAATGAACCGCTGCTCGCCGTTCTTCACGATGTAGCCGCCGCCCGTGCTCGTGTTGTTGCGTTCGAGGGCGGCGAGCACCTCGCCGAGCGAGATGCCGTGCGACGACATTCGGTCGGGGTCGATCTGCACCTCGTAGCTCTTGGCAAAACCGCCGTGGCTGTTGATGTCGGTGACCCCCGGCACGGTCCGCATCACCGGCGCGATCTCCCACTCGAGGATGCTGCGGAGATCCATCGGCCCCACGCCCTTGCCCCGCAGCTCGAACTGCAGGATCTCCCCGAGCGCCGTGGAAAGGGTGCCCAGCTGCGGATCGATTCCGTCGATGGCCATGCCCGCCCGCGCCGCCGGCAGCCGCTCGGCGACGAGCTGCCGGGCCCTGAGGATGTCGGTGCCCTCCCGGAAGACGATCGTCACCAGCGAGATGCCCAGCCGGGAGATGCTGCGGGTCTCCACCACGTCGGGCAGGCCGCTCACGGCCAGCTCGACGGGATACGTGACGAGCCGCTCCACCTCCAGCGGCGGCAGCGTGCCCACCTCGGTCACGACCTGCACCTGGATGTTGACGAGGTCCGGAACCGCGTCGACGGGGATCTGCGTGGCGGCGTAAAGACCGCCGAGCGCCATCAGGACGAAGAGCGCGATGACCATCGCCCGGTTGGCGAGCGACCACTCGATGACGCCTGAGAGCACGAACCGACTCCTTTGCCGCCGACGCTGTCCGGACCCGCGCGGCTACTGCTGGTCTTCCAAGAGCAGCTCACTCTTGAGGAGGAATGCCCCGCGGGACACCACCCGCTGGCCGAGCTCGAGACCCTTTTTCACCTCGACGAAACCGCCGCCGGCGATGCCGGGCTCGATGTTGACACGGCGGTAGCGGCCATCGCCTTCCGGGACGAAGACGAAGGCGACGTTTTCATGCCGCATGACGGCCGCCTCGGGCACCGCGAGGGCCGATCGCGTCTGCCCCTGCGGCAGATCGACCCAGACGAACATGCCCGGCTTGTAGTGGGCGTCGTCGTTCTTCAGTTCGGCCACGAGCGGCACGCTCCGCGAGTCGGCCTCCACGGTCGCGCCGACGTGATTGATGCGGGCCGTCGTGTCGTGGTCGGCGGCGCCGGGCACGTTCACCCGCACCTCCTGCCCCTCCGACACCTCCACGGTCGTCCATTGCCGCTCGTGGATCTGGGCCCGCACCCAGAGCGTCGTATTGTCCGCCACGACGAAGAGGCGGTCACCGGCCTGCACCCGCTCGCCGCGGGCGACGAAGATGTCTTCCACGATGCCGTCGAACGGCGTCCGCAAAATCAGGGCGCTGAGCCCGCCGGCGGCTTCCCGCCCCTCCCCGCCGTCGGCGTCTGCGACACCGCCGGCCGCTCCCTGGCCGCCGACATCGGCGTCGAGCTTGCTGCCCACGAGCGTCCGCAGGTTTTCCCTCGAAATCTGCACGAGGCGGTCAGCCTGCGCGAGCGAGGCCTGGGCGCGTTCATGCTCCTGCCGGGTGAGAAACCTCGCCTCCTCGCAGGCCGCGGTGAAATTCGCCTTCGCGACCTCGAGGTTGCTCGTCCGCTCCTCGATGATCCGCCCGGAGAGCACGCCCCCCTGCCCCAACTGCTTCGTGCTCGCGTCGACCTTCTCGACGAACAAGAGCCGCGAATACGCTGCGAGGATCTTCTCCCGATAGGCGCCGAGTACGCGATCCTGAAACTGCCGCTCGATCGTCTCGAGCGGCGGATGGCTGACGAGCACCTCGAGGAGCGCCGCGACATTGTCAGCGATCGTGTTGGCCCAGTCGGCGGCCTTCTTCTCGATCTGCCGGTCGTCCTCGCGCTTGCGCACCTCGTCGCGGGCCATGCCCACCTCGGGGCTCGATACCGCGGCGAGGGAGTCGCCTTTCTTGACCGTCTGGCGCACCTGCACGAACACCTGGGAGACGATGCCGTTCACGGGCGATTCGTAATCAAGGCGGTGGCGGGCGTCGTAATCGAGCCGGCCGGGAACCGTGAGGTGATCGCGGAGCTCACGCGTCTCGACCGGAACCGTCTCGATCCCCTCGCCGCCGGACGCCGGGGCGAGCGTGACCACCATCGACGGCGGCTGCTCGGCCGGGGCCACCGGGGCACGGCCGGCGTCAGCCGCATGCTCATCAGTGCCGCCGAAGTGATGCGTGGTCAGCCACCACCACGCGGCGACTCCTGCCAGCAGGAATGCGAGCCCCGCGAGCGACCGCCGCAGCCGGACGGCAACCCGGGGCTTTTCGCCCTCGCCGTGCAGCGTGTCGGTGGAAGAGAGAGTCGCCATGGATCGGACGGTTGTCATGGGACGGGAAGGTTGTCACAAGTCTACACAAGCCCGGCAAAGCAGGATACGCTGACGGTCTTGCCCGAGTCGCTCTTTTCCGCGTTGCACCAGCCCTTTTTGGCATTCCCATGACGACGCCCCGGCCCATCCGCATCTTCGACACCACGCTCCGTGACGGCGAGCAATCGCCCGGTGCGAGCATGAATCTCACCGAGAAGATGGAGATCGCGCAGGCGCTCGTGGCACTCGGCGTCGACATCATCGAGGCCGGTTTCCCGATCGCGTCGCCGGGAGACTTCCAGAGCGTGCGCGACATCGCCGCGGCCGTGGACGGGGCCACCGTCTGCGGCCTCGCGCGCTGCAGCGATGCCGACATCGACCGCGCCTGGGAGGCGCTCCAGCATGCCCGGCGGCCACGGATCCACGTATTTCTCGCGACGAGCTCGATCCACCGCGAGTTCAAGCTCCGCATGAACGAGGACGAGGTCGTCGCCCGGGCCGTGGCGGGAGTGACGCGGGCCCGCTCGCGCTGCCCAGACATCGAGTTTTCACCCGAGGATGCCGCCCGCACGGAGATCGACTTCCTCTGCCGCGTGGTCGAGGCGGTGATCGCCGCCGGGGCCACGACCGTCAACATTCCCGACACCGTGGGCTACGCGACGCCCACGCAGATGCACCACGTGATCAAGAGCCTGCGCGACCGAGTGCCCAACATCGACAAGGCCGTGATCAGCGTCCACTGCCACGACGACCTCGGGCTGGCCGTGGCCAACAGCCTTGCGGCCGTCGAGGCCGGGGCCGGCCAGGTGGAGTGCACGATCAACGGCATCGGCGAGCGGGCGGGCAACTGCTCGCTGGAGGAGGTGGTGATGGCGCTGCGGACGCGGCGCGACTACTTCCAGGTCGACACCGGGATCGTGACGCAGAAACTCGTCCCCACGAGCCGCCTCGTCGCCAACATCACCGGCATCCAGGTGCCGCGCAACAAGGCGATCGTCGGCAAGAATGCCTTCGCCCACGAGGCCGGCATCCATCAGGATGGCATGCTCAAGGAGCGGCGGACCTACGAGATCATGCGGCCGGAGGACGTGGGCCTCGAGCGGACCGACCTCGTGCTCGGCAAGCACAGCGGCCGGGCGGCGCTCGCCGACCGGGCCAAGGCCCTCGGCTACCAGCTCTCACCGGAGCAGCTGCAGACGGTGTTCGAGCGATTCAAGCTGCTCGCCGACCGCAAGAAGGAGATCTACGACGGCGACATCGCGGCCCTCTGCGAGCAGCAGTTCTCCTCGTTGCCCGAGCAGTATGTCTTCGACAGCTACACGCTCTCCTGCGCGAGCGGCTCGGCGCCGACCGTGACCTTGCGTGTGCTGCAGAACGGCGTGCCGAAGGCGGAGACGATCACGGCCGGCGACGGCCCGATCGACGGCATCTTCCTGGCGATCGAAAAGATCACCGGCACCACGACGGTCTGCCGCGATTTCCGCGTGCAGGCCGTGACGGTCGGCAAGGACGCGCAGGCCGAGGTGACCGTGGAGCTCGAATACGCCGGGCAGCAGCAGCGCGGCCGCGGCGTCTCCACTGACTCGCTCGAGGCCTCGGCGAAGGCCTTCCTCGCCGCCATCAACCGCCTCGCCCTCGGCGGCCAGCCGCGGATTCATCCTCAACGGGCCTAAGTAGACCGCTTGCTCCGCAAGCGGATCTGGATCCGCTTGCGGAGCAAGCGGTCTACTGTGCGAGATCAGATCGCCTCGCGACCGCGCTCGCCGGTGCGGATGCGGACGCACTCGTCCATCGGGAGCACGAAGATCTTGCCATCGCCGATCTCGCCGGTTTCGCCGGAGCGGCCGCCATTCACGATCGCGGCGATCGTCGGCTCGACGAAATCGTCGTTCACCGCGATCTGGAGCTGCACCTTCCGGAGGAGATTCACGGCGATCTCATGGCCCCGGTAGGTCTCGGCGTGGCCGCGCTGGCGGCCGAAGCCCTGCACGTCGAGCACCGTGAGCCGAAACACCTCCACCTCCGAGAGCGCCTGCTTGACGCTCTCGAGCTTGTTGGGCTGGATGATCGCGATGATGAGCTTCATGACTGAACTCCGCCTGGTTGCCCCATCCTATCCGGCTCAGACCAAGAGCACATGGAGAGCACATGGAAAACAAAGATGACATGTGTGACAGGCTGAAGCCTGTCCTACCAAACACCGACGCCGGGGCCATGCATGGCCCCGGCGGGTGTTGATCCAGAATGCCCCGGCCTGGGTGAGCTAGGCGGAGTGCCCACCCAAGCCGTTGGGGCATCCTTCTGGACGGTTACTCGCTCCGCACCATCACGAAGCCGTGATAGGCCTCGTTGCCGTGCTCGCCGATGTCGAGACCCTCGATCTCCTCCTGCGGGGCGACGCGGAGGCCGACCAGCGACTTGAGGATCAGCCACGCGATCGCCGACACGGGGACGACATAGGCCCCGACAGCCAGCACGCCCACGAGTTGGGCGATGAGCTGCTTCGTGCCGCCTCCGAAGAAGAGACCTGCGGCGGGACCGCCGACGGCCGCCGAGCCGAACGGCGTGTTCGCGACGGTGCCCGTGAGGTCGCTCGTCGTAAACAATCCCACGCAGAGCGTGCCGAAGATGCCGCAGACGAGGTGCACGCTCGTGGCACCCACCGGATCGTCGACACGAATCCGGTCGAAGAACAGCACCGAGAGCACCACGAGCACGCCGGCGATGGCGCCGATGATCGCCGAGCAGGTGATGTTCGTGAAGGCGGCACATGCGGTGATCCCGACGAGACCGGCAAGGCAGCCGTTGAGCGTCATGCCGATGTCGGGCTTGCCGAGCAGGAGCCATGCCGTGGCTGTGGCCGTCAGCGTCGCCGCGGCCGCGGCCATATTCGTGTTCACCGCCACCTGGGCGGCCAGAGCCCCGCCGTCGGCGGCCACGCCGAACGTGCTGCCCGGATTAAACCCGAACCAGCCGAACCAGAGCACGAGGCAGCCGATGAAGGCGGCCATCATGTTGTGGCCGGGAATCGCCTGCACGCGACCGTCGGACGCATACTTGCCGATGCGGGGGCCGAGGATGAGGGCACCGGTGAGAGCCGCCCAGCCGCCAACCGAGTGCACGGCGGTGCAGCCGGCGAAGTCCCAGAAATTCCAGTCCTTGGCCAGCCAGCCGAAGCCCCAGACCCAGTGGCCTGTGACGGGATAGATGACCAACGCCATCAGGAAGCTGAAGAGGACAAACGTGTGATACTTGATCCGCTCAGCGACGGCGCCCGAGACGATCGTGGCGGCAGTGCCGGCGAAGACGAGCTGGAAGAAGAACTTCGTCCAGAGCGGCACGCTCGCCCAGCTGAGGGCCCCGTAGACACCCTGATACTTGTCGCCCACGGCCGGGCTGTTATCGAGCCCGCCGACCATCCAAGACCCGGAGTTGCCGATCCAGGCGCCGTCTCCAGACCCGAACATCAGGTCCCAGCCAATGAGCCAGTAGGCGAGCGAAGTCGCGGCGAAGACGACGAAGTTCTTGGAGAGGATGTTGACTGCATTCTTCGAACGGGCGAAGCCGCTCTCGACGCAGCCGAAACCGAGGTTCATGAAAAAGACGAGCATGCCGCACACGAGCACCCAGACGGTGTCGGCGGCCATCCAGAGCTTGGGAACGATCTCATCGGTGGTCGGCGGCGCAGGGGGCGTGGGGGTCGCAGCTGCGACCGCCGCGTCTTCCGCGAACGCGACAGACCCTGAGAAAACGCCGTTGAAAAAACAAAACCCGACGATCAACGCCGGGAGAAGACAACAAGAAATCCGCCTGATCGACCGCATCGTGCGACTCCAGAAGGAAGAGAGGAAAACGTCAGCGGTGCCGGCCTCCGCGGCGCAACATCGCCCGAGCACCAGGGACGCCCTGGATGCTCAAATTTTTCCGGTATGCAAAAGGCGTGCCAGACCCGTACCGACGACCGATCGCCTTCCGTGGGAGTTCCCCCCGGAACTCCAGATTTCGCCTATTTTTTCATCGATTTTTCGCATTCGTGATCGAGCAAAAAATATTCCTGGCAACTTGCGGTTCGCCGCGACAGAACGCCGCCGGCACAATTTCCGCGCATGGCCTTGCCCAGGAAAGAGGCAAGTAGGGCAGGCTTCAGCCTGCCGCTCGTAGACCGCTTGTTCCACAAGCGGACCCCGATCCGCTTCCGGATGAAGCGGTCTACTTGAGCGGTTTCCGAGGCAGCCGACGGGGTCGGCGGAAGCTCGCCGAGCGTATGCAATTTCGACCCTCTGAGGTCAGGAGCTCCGTAGGTCGTGGCGGAGAAATTGCAGCGTGAAGGCGACTTCTGCCGCCCCGGCGGCGGGTTGGGCGAGAACGGCTCGGCAGGCTGAAGGCTGCCCTACGTTCGGCAGGCTGAAGCCTACCCTACCCATGCATATGATGTGTTCATGATTGACCTTGGGCATCTGCTCTGCAGCGACCGCGAACGGCTCCTCGCCGAGCTTGCGCGGGCCATTCCCGAGGCGGATCGGGGGCAGTCGCACGCGAGCGTCGTCGGCATGCCGATCCGCGGCGGCCGCCGTGCGGCTCTCGAGCGGATGACGGCGATCGACCCGGTCGCCTACGCCCGCTCGCGAAATCATGTGGCCGGCGCGGTGACCGGGCTCTCGCCGTGGATCCGGCACGGCGTGGTCTCGCTTGCGGAAGTTCGCGACCGCGCGCTCGGCCTTGTGCAGCGGCCGGACGAGGCCTCCAAGTTCGTCTCGGAACTCGGCTGGCGCGACTATTGGCGGCAGGTCCATGCATCGCTCGGCGACCGGATTCGTGAATCCATCGAGCCGCCCGCCGCCCTGCCCCGCTCCGGCGGCGGCAGCGCACGCATGCCGGAAGACGTGCTCGCCGCCGCCACCGGCATGGTATGCATCGACGCCTTCGTCCACCGGCTCCACGAGACCGGCTGGCTCCACAACCACGAGCGGATGTGGCTCGCGAGCTGGCTCGTGCATGTGAGGCATGTCCGCTGGCAGGTGGGGGCCGACTGGTTTCTCGAGCACCTGCTCGACGGCGATCCAGCGAGCAACCATCTCTCGTGGCAATGGGTCGCCGGCACCTTCTCGGCGAAGCCTTACATCTTCAACCGGGAGAATCTCGAGGCCTACACTGACGGCGTGCATTGCGACCGTTGTCCCCTGATCGGCAGCTGCGACGTGGAAGGAGACTACGACCAGCTCGCGTCGCGGCTTTTCCAACCGGAGTCTGCGACACCCGCGCGGCAGCCCCTACGCATCCGCCCCGCGCCGGCCTGGCGTCCGGGAGACGCCGCGGCCTCGGAAGCCACGCGGCCGCTCGTCTGGCTCACGCTCGACTCGCTCTCCACGGAAAGCCCGGCCGCAGCCGCCCATCCCGGCGCTCCCCGTGTCTTCGTCGTTGATCCGGCGTGGCTCGCGGAGGAGCGGCCCACGCTCAAGCGGCTCGCCTTCGTCTTCGAATGCCTCGCCGACGTGCCGGAGGTCGAGGTGCATCTCGGGGATCCGGTCGAGGTGCTCTCCACGCGGGCGAATGCGCATGGCTGCGACCATGTCGCCGTGGCCGAGACTCCCTGCCCGCGGGTCCGCCGCGCCGCGGAGAGGCTCTTCCCAAGCCTGCCCGTCACCGTCACCGAATGGCCGCGATTCTGCGACCGCTCACGGGTGAAAGACCTGGGCCGATTCTCGCGTTATTGGTCGCAGGTGAGCGGGTCGGCGCTCGAGCCGACGGCATAGCACGCGGGGTCGAAGAACGTCCATGGCGCAACCGCCGGAACGGTGGCGGCCAGCGCGATCCGCCCACAATCGCGCGGATGGGGAAAGTCGATCGCGACGGCGCAAAGCGCGAGCGGGCCGCCAGCCGCAGGGCTGCCGGATCCACCGCGCTCATAGAGCCGATCACCGACGATCGGCGCACCGAGCCAGGCGAGATGGGCCCGGAGTTGGTGCGAGCGGCCCGTGACCGGCTCGAGCGCCAACAGGCTCATCGCAATTGCTGCATCTGCTGCGACCGCCAGCCGCCACCAGCGCGACGTCGCCCGCCGGCCGACGAGCGGATCGACACGCTTCCGCGGCGGCGCGGTCGGGTCGTCGGCGAGCGGCAGATGCACGATCCCTTCGGCACGTGGGAGCCCGCCATGCACGACGGCCAGATACCGCTTTCGCACCAGCCGCGATTCGAATGCCCGGCCGAGGGCCGCACGGGCCGCGGGAGTGCGGGCGAGGACGACGAGGCCACAGGTATCGCGGTCGAGCCGATGGGCCGCCTCGAGTGGCCCCCAGTCGGCCGCGAGCCTCTCAATGAGACTCGGCGGGTCGAGCCGCGACCGCGCGGGCACGCTCGGCACCCCCGCCGGCTTGTCGACCACGACGACATGTTCGTCGGCAAAGACCACCGGCACGCCGCGCTCATCGACTGCATCAGCCATGCAAATATCATCGCACGCCACGCCGACCCAAAAGTAGACCGCTTGTTCCACAAGCGGATCCAGATCCGCTTCCGGAGGAAGCGGTCTACTTGAGGCAGCCGCCGGGGTCGGCGGAAGCTCGACGAGCGTATGCAATTTCGACCTTCTGAGGTCAGCAGCTCCATAGGTCGTGGCGGAGAAATTGCAGCGCGAAGGCGACTTCTGCCGCCCCGGCGGCGGGTTGGGCAAAAAAAGGCTGTGCCACAAGCGGATCTGGATCCGCTTGCGGAGCAAGCGGTCTACAAGACTCCCAGACACTCGACCCAGGCGCAGAGCGACTCGGCCGGGACCGCATCGCCGAGCATGTCGGCGAGCATGCCGACGGGGAAGCCGTTGTCGGCGAGTTTCTGCCGTTCGGCAGCGAGGCGTGGCAAAGGCTCGGCGGCCGACTGACCGAAAATGACCCAGAGGCTGCGGCCCGGCTCGGCCGGCTCGATCGAGGCCTGCCGCGGCAGCGCCGAGTCGAGCAGCGCCACGCCGCGCGCCGCCGGACCGAGCGAATCGGCCGCGACGAACGCGAATGCGCCCCCTGCCCCACGGCCGGCGAACGCCACCCGCGACCGATCGATCGGCCGACGCGAGGCGAGCGAGTCGATCGCCCGCGCGACGGCGGCGATGTCGCTGCGGGCCCAGCGCTGCGGATCCTCCGCGGCGGGCAGGATGACGGCGACGCCATGCCGCGCGGCCGCCGCCTTCCAGGGCTCGGCGAACGCGCCCGCGGCATCGGCGCCGCCTTTGCGCGTGCCGCCCTGCGGCTCCGCGGCGCCGGGTGGAGGACCGAAATAGACGAGCACGCCGAGTGGCTGCTTGGGGTCGCCCTCGGGCAGGACGACGACCGGCGGCCTGGCCACCTCGGGTGCCTCGAGCCGCTCGGCCCGCGCACCGGCGGCGCCCGGCATCGGCGGCACGTCGGCTGGCGGCGTGCCGGCAAGCGCGACGGTGGCGATGTCGATCGGCACGACTTCCGCGTCGCGGCGGACGGTGATCCGTACGGTCGCGCCGATCTCGGCGCCGCCGAGAAAGCCGGCGAGAATTTCCGGTGATCCGACGGGCAGCGGTTCGGCCTCCGCAGCGGCGTCGTCGCCACGGCTCATGGCGACCGACTCGATCACGTCGCCGGGCCTCACGCCGGCCTTCGCCGCGGGGCCGTCGGGCCAGAGCCACCGCACCCGCACGCGTTCGGCCTTCGCCCCATCCTTCCCGGCGCCCGCCGTGCGTTCGGGCACGATGCCCAGGATTGCCTGGCGATAGGGAGGCAGGGCGGCGACGAGTGTCGCCCGAGCCTCCACCCGCTCCGAGTCGCCCCCCTTCGTTCGCCGTTCCACGACGAGGTCGATCGTATCGCCGGCATACCGCGGCGCGATTTGGTGCCGCAGTTCGGCGATGCGGGTCACGGGCTTTCCCGCGGCGGCGACCACCGTATCGCCGGCGCGGAGACCGGCCTTGGCGGCAGGCGAGCCCGGGCTGCAGGAGGCGATCTTTGCGGCCGCCGTGAACGGGTCGCGGGATTCATAGCCGATGCCGAGAATGCCGGGCCGCAGCGTCTCCCCCGCCTTGAGCCGCGGCAGCACCCCGCGAATGTCGTCGCTGGGCACGGCGAAACCGATGCCGGAATCGTAGAGCTCGGTGCCGGCCATCATGCCCGCGGTGTCGGCCGGCAGCGGCGCGAGGATCCCGATCACGCGGCCTTCGATGTCGATGAGCGGGCCGCCATAGTTCGCCGGCGACACCGAGGCGTCGGTCTGCACCGCCTTGCCCCAGGCGCGGTTCGCGGCCGAAAGGATGCCGATCGCCACGTTCGGCGCCGACGTGCTCAGGGTGCGGCCGATCGCCAGCGTCCATTGCCCGACAGCGAGATCCGACCGCGATGCCGTGGCGGCGACCGGCAGCGTGGTGCCCGCCGGCAGGTCCACCTTCAAGAGCACGAGCCCGCGCGATTGATCGCGGCCGACCGCGCGGGCCGCCCGCCGCGTGCCATCGGGCAGCACGACCACGGCCTGCGTCACATCCTTGGGCACCGCGAATTCGGTCGCCATCACCCAGCCCTCGGGATCGATCACGGTGCCGCTCGACGGGCCCGCCGCGGGTGAGGCCTCCGCCGGTCCGGCCAGCGCCGCCTCCGAAAGACCGGCCGATTCGATCCGCACGACCGATGGGGCCGCCCGCTCCACGGCCGCGCGAAAGACGGTCTCCTCGTCGAGGCCAAGCGTGTCAGCCTCTCCACCGCGGGCGGCGCCACAGAGCGAGTGGCACGCGAGAACCATGGCAAGGGCCAAGCAGCCGCCGCGTGACATTCCCCGGACTTTTCGCGACGTGGCTGCAGTCATGGCGTCCCTGCTGCCGCTGGCTTCGGGCCGAGGTCGCACTCGACGATTCCGCCGGCGCGGATCACGGTGAACCGCACGGGATCGCCTTCGCCCAGGCGACCGACCGCCTCGCGCACGGCCGATCGCGACGAGACCGCGCGGCCGTTGACGGCGACGACGAGATCATCCGGCACGAGCCCGACCTTCGCGGCCGCGGAGCCGGCCCGCGTCGACTCGATGAACGGTGGCGTCTTGTCGAGCACATCGGGGACGAACACGACCCCGAGCGCCGCGGCGTCGAACCAGGTCGCTGCCGCCGTGACGGGCGGGGCCACGTCGCCCGAAACCACCTCGCTCGCGCCGCGGGCCACCTCGGCGACCGGCAGCGCGTAGTTGAGCCAGATGCCCGTCGACGTGGCGCGGAGTTCCTTGCCGAGCATGCCGACGAGCCGGCCGCGCCAATCGACGAGCGCCCCACCGGGCGAGCCGGGATTGTTCGTCGTGCAGTCGAGGATGTAGACATCGCCGCGGTAGGGTGCCTCGTAGGCGCCGCGGCGGGCCTCGAGCGGCACGAGGCCCGCGATCACGCCGTGCTGGGCACTGACTCGCTCGTCGCCGACAGCCACGCCGAAGAGGTTCGAAAGCGCGAGGATTCGTGTTCCCACCGGCGCAGGCTCCGCCTCGTCGAGCACGAAGGCCGGCAGGTCTTCCCCTTCGATCTTGAGCACGGCCAACTCGCGACGGGGATCGACGCCGACGAGTTTGGCCACGTAGCGGCGACCATCGTCGAGCACGCAGGCGATCTCGTCCGCGTCGAGCACGGTGCTCATCACCGTCACGATCCTGCCGTCCGGGGAGACGAGGATCCCGGACTGGAAGGCCTCGAGCCCGCGCACGCCGCCTGCCCCGTAGAGCTTCACGACCTTGCGGGCCGCGTCGGCGATCGTCTCGCCCGGGGCCGCAGCCACGGCTGTCGGCGAGAGCGATGGCGCGAGCAAGAGCGCGATCAGTGAGGCCAGAATCGCGTATGGTCTTCTCATGACGTTCCTCCCGCCGCGCCCGCAGCAGGCGCGGCCTCGCGTTGCGGCGGCTCGGGATCGAAGACGGCTTCTTCGATCGTGAACGTGCCAAATGGCTTGCCGCCGTGACGCACCTCGATCGTGCCGGGCAGCCCGTCGGCGAGGCCGGCGGCCGCCGCCGGGGCCGCGAACACGATCTCGCAGGGATCGGCATCGGGCGCGGTCCAGAGCTCGATGCCTGTCACGGCGCCGTCGGCCGCCACGGCGAAGTGCGCCTCGACGCCCGCCACCGCCGTCTCGAGCACGTCGACGAGCACGGGGGATGAAAATTCGCCGAGCGACGCCGGATCGAGCGGCAGAGTGCCCCAATAGTCGGTGCGGCCGAGTTGCTTCGGCCCGTCGAGCAGCAGCCGACGCCAGAGCAAAAGCGCCGCCAGCATGCCCCCGCTGCCCGGAGGGCTCGGGTTCACGTCCAAGTCGCCCGTGGCATCGACGGCGCTCGTGCCGGTCGGCAGGTCGATCGTTGCCTTCGTGTCGGAAAGTTCGATGCGAAAGGGCTCCCCGGAGGCCAGCCTGCCGGAAAGCCGCCACGTGCCGCGGCGGTCGCCTGGTGCCGCGCGGTCGCCTGGTGCCGCGCGGCCGGCAATCGCCCGGGCGACGCGATCGCGTTCGACCAGATTGAAGTGATGGTTGGTGAAGCCGCTGCGGGCCTCGTAGAGCCCGCGCACAGCCTCGGGCAGCGGCGCCGTCGGCTCCTTGCGTTTGTCATCCTTGCCTTCGGCCTCCTTTGGTTCTCGCCGCTCGCCGGCCGGATTCTCGCCGGCGACGATGCCCGCGAGTTCCGCCTGGCGATGGACGCCGGCCAGCCTGACGAGGATCTCCATGCGGCGGCCCGAGCGACGGAAGACGAGCGGCACCCGCCAGCCCGCCGGCAGCGTGCCCAGCACGTTCTTGAACGCGTTGACGGTCCGCACGTTTCGCCCGGCGAGCGACACGACCTCGTCGTCGTAGCGCAGGCCGCGCCGATAAGCGTCGGACGTCTCGAGGATGTCGGAGACCACGACTCTTCCATCTTCGGCCGTCGCGACGGTCGCCCCGAGCGTGGCGTGATCGACGAGCCGACCGCCCTTGAGGAAACCGAGAAAGTTGCGCAGTTGGTTCGCAGAGATCGCGTAGCCGACGCCCACGTTCACCCGCCCGCGCTTCTCGAACGACGCCCGGCCGTTGACCCCGATCAGGCGGCCGCGCGCGTCGAACAGCCCGCCGCCGGAATTGCCGGGATTGATGGCCGCATCGACCTGCAGGCAATCCGCATATTCGAGGATCGTGCCAGCGGGGAATTGATAGCGGTGGATTCCCGACACGATCCCCGCGCTGATCGAAGGCTGAAAGTCGGTGGCCAACAGGAAGGGATTGCCGGCGGCGAAGCAGAAGTCGCCCACTTCCACCAGATCGCTGTCGGCGAGCTCGGCGAACGGAAAGTCGTCGCGACCCAGGATCTTGATGAGCGCCACGTCGCCGGTGGGATCGAGCCCTACGAGGACGGCGTCGTAGAGCCGGCCATCCGCCAGGCCGCACTTCATCGCCACGCCGGCAGGCTGCACGACGTGGAAGTTGGTGAGCGCATAGCCGTCCGGGCTGACGAGAACGCCGGAGCCCCCCCCCGCCGCGCCGGCAAAGATCGCCACGGCCGCCTGCGTGGACTTCGCGATCGTGGCAATCCTCGTCTGCTCGGCCTGCCGGACGGAGGCCGCCACGTCTTCGGCCTGCACGGCAGTCATGCCCGTCAGCGCCACCACCACGAACAGGGGCACACTGCCGAACGACGGCCGCCGGCGGCAGACCGTCTCCGCATCGCTGCGGGTTCCTGCGGTAGATCGAAGAGACGGGCGGAGCATACTCAAAGCGCGGCTTGCTATTTCTTGGGGCGTTATTTTTCGATGATCGGGGCCACGAGCCGCACCGGCCCCGATCCGGCGGGCGAGCCGAAGTCGACCAAGAGCGTCAGCCGACGGGCACCGACGAGATTGAGGTCGATCGGCGCGGGCGACTCCGCGGTCACGGGGCCACGAAACACCTCGCGGTCATCGAGGGAGATCGCGACGATCGCCGGCGCATGCGGCATCTTCGTCGCCGGCGTGATCGCCGTGCGCAGCCGGCGGCTGCCCGTCGGCAACCGCCAGACCGCCACGGTCCGCGGCCGCACGAGCAGGCCCGCCGCGGGGAAGTTGCGGTCGGCGGGCACGGCCCGCGGCGCGAAAAATCCCGACAGCCCCGCGACTCCGGACAGGCCACCGAAATACGGCTCCACCTCGAGCCGTTCGGGCTCGAGGCTCGCCAGCGGGATCGTCCGTCCGGCGGCGAAGTCGATCCGCTCGAGCATCGCGGCCGGAATCCGGATCGCGCCGTCGAGCACGAGCGCGTCGGGCGTCCACTCCACGCGCTCAGCCCGCAGGATGCCGCCGGCCACGTCGACCGCGACGGCCGCCGGCTGCTGCGCCGCCGCAGGCCTGAGCCAGTGCAGGCCGATCACCTTCGACCGCTTCACCGGTATTTTTTCCTCGTCGAGCACGACGGAGACGGCATCGGCCGCCACCGCCGTGATCGCGCAATCGACGAATTCGAAGGCATCCCCCTTCTTGACGACGACGAGGTCGCTCTCGATCGATTCAGGCAGCCCCCGCAGCCAGTCGGCAGCGCCGGCCTCCGCCTGCCGCCAGGCAACTGACCGCACGCGGTCGATCGGCAGTTCGACGCGGCCCTGCGGCACGACGAGCGCCGCCCGGCCGTCTTCCCAGGAGAAATCCTCCCCCGCGAGCGTCGTGCCATCGACGAGCGTGAGCCTTGCCGCCGGCCCGGGCAGCACCGGAGCGGGCGACTCCCGCTCGATCCGCCGCACCGACGCGACCGGCAGCGTGCGCTGCGCCCCGTCGGCCTCCAACAGAATCGAATCCGCATCGATTTTGACCAGCAAGCCGCTCGCATGGCTGCCATCTTCGAACTCGGCACGGTAGACCGGGGCCACCGGATCACCGGCCGGCGCAGGGGCGATGCCAACGCCGAGCGCCGCGGCCACGGCCGCGATTGCCACGAGAAAATTGCCGCTGGATGGATGCATGGGCCGCTACGGGCTCTCCGCGCCGGCGGCGAGACGCTTGAAATACTGCTCGATCGCCTCGCGATAGTGCGCCGGAAACTCCCGGCCGATCTGCTGCAGCGCCTCGTCGCGCTGGTGTGGCGGCAGGTTGCCCCAGCCATCCTTGTCGCCGAGATCGCGGCGTGCCACCTCGCCGGGGCCCTTGAGCTCGGCGAGCCGGCTGTCTTCCATCGGCTTTCCTTCGCCGCCACGCCCCGCGCCGCCGGCGCCCGACGAGCCCTGCTGCTGGCTATCCTGCTGCTGCTTCTCGATCGCCGCGATGAGCTTGTCGAGCGATTCGATCACGCCGTCCTGCACCTCTCGGGTTCGCGGGCCGGCCCGTCCCTGGTCGAGCCTGCGGGTGACATCCCGCATCCGCCGCGCAATGTGGTCGAGCGATTCATCCTCGAGCGCCGTGATGTCGGCCCGCATCAGCCGCGCCAGCCGCTCATAGCGCACCGGGATGCCGCCGGCTCGTTCGAGCAGCTTGTCGAGCGACTCGACGGCCGCGTCGGCATCGAGCAGCCAGTGCTGGCAGGCAGCGCGGTGGAAGAGCAGGGCCGCCGGATCGACCGCCGCATCCAGGTCGAGGCCGGCGAGGAGCGGAAGAGCGTCGTCGAATCGGTCGTGGCGCACGAACTCGCGACCGAGCCAGAGCTTCACGGCATCCCGCTGGAAATCGGCCGTGCCGCCATCGAGCCAGCCGCGGTCAGCATCGATGTCGTCGCGGAGCGCCGCGCACCGCTGATCGACGGCCGCGAACGTGGCCATCACGCGGTCGAGCAGGCCGTCGGCAGCCGCGGCCGTCGCGCCCGGCTCCGGCCAGGCATCCCTCTGGCGGCCCGCCACGTCTGCCGCGGTGCCCGACGAGGCAATCCATTCGAGCACTCGGCGGCGCACGTCGGCCTCCGTCGGCGGCGACCAGGACGGCTCCCGCGCGAATTCCGCGTCGGCGGCCGGAGAGACTGCCGCGACGGTGTCCGGCGCCGCATCGACCACCGAGCCGGTGGCGACGGCAGCCGAAAAGAAGCACACCGCGAAGATCAGCTTGGACGGGGCCATGCGGTCGAGGATCCTCGGAAGAGAGGTGGCGGCACGGGTCGCGTCGCCGCGGAGCAATCATACCCGCGGCCCGGCATTCCGGCACGCTCCGGGCAAACGCCCGATTTTTTCCGCGGCCACGTCTCCGCCGTCGCTCGGCGCGGGCTCATTCGGTGCGGCCGCTGACGATGTCGCGGGCCGCACGCTCGATCTTGTGCTGACGTTCGGCCAGCCGCGCGAGCGCCTCGACGAGCTCGGGCTCCTCCGCTCGCTCGACGCCCTCGGCGAGCAGCTGCGAGAACCGCTTCGTGCGGGTATTCACCCGCATCTGGAGCGCGCGGATCATCTTGAGCTCGGACAGTTTGTCGACGAGCGGCTGTTCCCCGGGGTCGGCGGGGCGACCGCCCGACTGCCCCTGCTGCTGTCGCGCCTGCTGATCGCGCTGCGCCTTCTCGAGCGCGCCGAGCATCTCCTCCAGGTTGGCGATCACGTCCTGCAGGATGCCGCGGGTGGTGCCGCCGACATCGCCCCGCGCGAGGCGGGCCGTTGCCTGGGCCGAATCATCCCGCATCTGCTCGAGCGCCTCGGGGATCGCGACGGCGGAGCCGTCGTCACGGATGAGCACGAGCGCCTTCGACGCCTCGTTGCCGATCCCCGCCTGCTCGCGGCTCAGCCGGGCGGCCTCCAGCTGCCCCTCGCGGGTGAGCGGTCCGGTCTGGGAGGCGAGCTTTTCAACGCCGGCGAGCACTGCCTTCTCGGACCGCAGCATGCCGCGCAGCCGGGCCTCGAGCTGCACCAGAAGCCTCTCCACCTCCTCCTCCCGCATCTGCCGGAGGATCTCCTCGAGTTCCGCGCGGGCCGTCTCGAGCTCCTCGATCGCCTTCTCCTGCTCGGCGCGGGCGTCGCGCCGCTTGGCATCATCGAGCTCCGCGCGGGCCTTGCGCATGCGTTCCTTCGCGGCCTCCAGCCGACGCCTCGTGCGGCGCGCCCGGGAGGCCTCGTCGTCGCCGTCGTCCGATTCCTTCTTCCCGGCATCGTCTTTCCCGGTATGGTCGCCCGGCTCGCCCTCGGATGACTGCCCTTCACTCCCCTGCTCTTTCGACTGGCTACCGCCGGCGGGCTTGCCTTCGCCTTGTTTGTCGGCGGCCTTTTCGTCGCCTTGCTCTTCCGCCTCCGCTTGCTCTCCAGCCTCAGCCTTCTGCCCCGGGTCGCGGGCATCCATTCGCTTCGCGAAGCCGCCGATGTCGCGGGCCAGCGCCTCGGTCTCCTCGGCGAGCGACTCCTGCCGCTGGGCCAGTTTGTCGGCGTCGGCGCCCGCCTCCGTCGAGCCTTCGATGTCGCGCTGCCGCGCGATCGCCTTCGAAAGCCGGGCCAGAAACTGCTTCACCTCCTGCTTCGTGTTGGCGAGCTGGCGGTCGCTGTCGCCCGACTCGAGAAGATCGAGCAGTTCCCGCAGCTTCTCGAGCGCCGTCGCCTGTCCGGCTCCCGCCTTGAGCAGCTGCCCCTTCTCGAGAAGCTGCACGATCAGGTCGAGCCGGTCGCCCACCTCCTGGTCGCGGGCCTGCTCGAAGACACTCCTGAGCAAAGCCGACCGCCGCGGGTCGCTCGCGGCCAGCAGATCGGCCAGCCGCAGAAACGTCTTCTCGAGTTCGTTGAACTGCTCGACGAGCGATTGCTCGCGTGCAGCGAGCGCTGCCGCCGCATCGGTGGGCGTCTCCTGGTCGGCAGCGGCGCAGAAGCCGCCACAGAGGAAGATCAGGAGCGCCGCCCAGCGGCTTGCCGCTCGTGCCGCCCCGCGGCCGTGGTCTCGCGTCTGCAAGATCGCTGTCATGGTTGCGCCCTGTCAGGGTTCTCCGAGCGCCTCGCGGGCCCGCTGCTTCTGCCGCTTGAGCGTCTCCGCCCGGATCTCCTCCTGCGTGCGGATCATGCCACGCAGCAGTTCAACCACCTCGTTGAACGACTCGAGCTCCATCATCTTATCGAGGACCGCCCGCATGCGGGCCAGGACGTCGTCGGCGCGTCGCACCAGCGCGGCACGGCCGGTGCCGGAGCGGCAGGCGGCCACGAGCCCGGGCAGATCCTTCGCGGCGATGGCCGCCAGCGGGTCGGCGATCTGCGTCACGAGCCGTGCTTCGAGCTCCGGCGTGAGCAATACGTTGTTATCGAGCTCCACGCGGATCATCCGGAAGGCCTCGGCGATCTCCGCGGTCTCGCCGGCGGCCC
>JBIIOK010000154.1:0-5282 GCA_044336985.1 Pirellulales bacterium
TGACCCGTACCCCGGGAGCCGGCGTAGGTGACAAGCGCAGGCAGGATGCCGGAGCGCAGTCACCTCCGAGCGAGCGAAGGGCAGGATGCCCGTAGCGAGCGTCCGGCGACGGGGTACGGGTCACCCGAAGCCGGGTTGGGCTTATCGAGCCCATTCGCAGCTAAAACGTGAGCGACTCTTCCGCGAAGGTCGTGCGGCTGTCGTAGGCGTGGAACGTGCGGGCGATCCGGCCGCCGAGGATCTGGAGAAACATGCCGCGGAACTGGGATTCGGAGCGGTCGGTGGTGGGAATCGCGCTGTCGGCCGGGAATGCGAAATCGTCGAATCGTTTTTCAAACACCACCTTCTTCTCGGCCACGTCGTACACGCGAACGTGCGCCGTGGCGCGGCCGCGGTAAAGCGTCGAGCCCTCGTGGAGGCGGAACTCCTCCAGATCGATCCCCACCACCATGTCGGCGTCAAGCGCCTTGCCCACGGTGGCGTGGTCGATCCAGGCGTTTTCGTCGATCCAGCGGGCCACCTCCTGCTGATCGATTACTCGTGACTTGCGGACGTTGCGGGCCAGATGTGCCCCGACGATGGATGCCAGTTCGCGGGCCGAGCCGGCGTCGCTGAACTCGAGTTCCACGATCGGCTTGCAGACCACCGCCACGTGCTTCCCCTTGAGCCCCTTGTATTCCGCCGGGGTGTCCTCCGGCATGAAAATGTAGGCGGCCGTAAGCAGCGTTGAGCAGCCGCTCGACGCGGCGACGAGCGCAGCCAGAACGGCAAACGCGAGGGCGCTGGGGGCGGGCCGGGGATGCATGCGAAATTCCTTCGAGGGCGTTGGTTTCCGCGGTTCCGCGGGGCCGGGAGGGTAGCCGGCCCGGGACGGCCGCTCAATGCCGCTTCCCGGGCCAAAAAACGCGGCTCCGGAGGCGTGTGGCAGAATGATCGCATGGCCAAACCCGAGGCTTCGATCGCCGACGCATTTCTCACGAGCCTCGCCGAGGCCCTGCCCGCGCATGGCTTTTGGGAGTCGCCCATCGTGGTGGGCGTGTCGGGCGGTGGTGACAGCGTGGCGCTGTTGCTCGCACTGCTCGAGATTGCGCCCGCCGGCCGCTCGGCCCCGCTGATCGTCGCGCATGCGGAGCACGATCTGCGCGAATCGTCCGCCGACGACGGCCTGTTCGTCGCGGCGCTGGCCAGTCGCTTCGGCCTGCGATTTGCGACGCGCCGGCTGCAGGTGCGGGAAAACCACGATGGCGAGGGTGTCGAGGCACGGGCGCGGCGGCTGCGGTATGAATTCCTCGCGGATAGTGCCCGGGAAGCGGGGGCGCGGCATGTCGTCGTGGCGCATACGGCCGACGACCAGGCGGAGACGATCCTGCACCGCGCGCTGCGGGGCACCGGTGTGAGTGGGCTCGCAGGGATGGCCTCCGCGCGAGAGCTCTGCGACGGCGTCGCCCTGCTGCGGCCGCTGCTCGGCATGCCGCGGAGGCAGGTGCGCGGCTACCTTCGCGGCACTGGCGAAGCCTGGTGCGAGGACGAGACGAACGACGATACCCGCTACGCGCGAAACTTCCTGCGGCACGAGATCATTGCGCGGGCCGAGGCGGGGCCTTATCCGGCGGCAACGGAGTCGCTCGTGCGGCTCGGCGAACAGGCGGCGCGTGCCGCCGGGGCGCTTTCGAGCGCCGCCGGGCATCTGCTGTCGCGACACGCCCGCCGCCAGCCCGACGGCACGGTGATCCTCGACGCGGCGCCGCTCCTCGGCCTCGACCGTCATCTGCTCGCCGAGGTCTTCGTGGCGCTCTGGCGGCGGGAAGACTGGCCGCGGCGCGACATGACCGCGCGGCACTACGAGCGGCTGGCCGATCTCATGGTGGGCGGGCTGTCAGATCGGCCACCGCCGGCCGATTATCCCGGCGGCATCCACGTGCGGGCCGTCGACGGCCGAATCGTGCTCGCGCCCCCGCGATGAGGGCGGCCCGGATCACAGCTTCTTGAAATCGCGGCTGGGCTTTGGCTTGGCGAGCATCCGCTTCTGGTCGTCTGGTCGGGCCGAAGGCCTGTTGTTGCCGTTGCCGTTATTCATCGGCTTCGGGTCGTTGACGCCCGTCGTCTCCTCGACCCATTTGTAGCCGAGCGGCATTCGCAGTTCCTCGCCGGCAAGCAGCGCCCACGGCGTGCCCGGGTGCTGTCGCAACACGCCCTCGAGCAGTGCGTTCGCCTGTTCGGCGAGTTTCCCCGTCGCCGAGTCGACGTCCACTTCGGGGCTCGGCTCGAGGATCCAGGTGTCGCTCGCGGGTTTTTGGAATTTCAGCCCTTGCTTGGCCTTCGCGAGCATCTTGTTGTAAGCATCGGTGCGGACCTTCGCGGCCATCACGCGGCCGAGCGCCAGGTCGTAGCCCGCCTGCCAACGTTTCTCCCGGAGCCGCCCCCGGTCGGGCAGGCCAGCCTTGAGCTTTTCGTAAAGCTCGTCGATCTTCGGATGCAGGCTGGCCGCGGTCTTTTGCGCTTCACTGAGGAGGGCCGTGAGCTCGCCTTCGCTCTTCCGCGGAAAGATCGTCTCGGGTAACACCATCTGCGGAACTTCGTACATCCCCGCAGCATCGACGAGTGCCTGCTTTGCGCGGTTGGCGGCGATTTCCTTCTCGAGTTTTTTCGGTGATGAGTAGTCGGGCTGGTATTGTCGCATCACGTCGGGATCAAAGAAATATCGCAGCCGCGACGACATCGGCGCGGTCCCCTCGTTCGTGATCCGCCCTCGCATGCCGCTGTTGGCATGAACCCGAAAATAGATGCCGCCCGTCTCGGCGCAGAGCCTCGAGAGGGCGTAGGGGCCGAAGCCCGAATCGATCGCGTCATCGGCCAACCGGCCGGACCGCACCCGCACGACCTCGGGATAGAGCGTTTCCGGCCCCTGCTCGATCTCGACCCACTGCTGGCCCTGCGCATAATTCGGATCGAACTCGACGTATTTCATCTGCACTTTGGCCATGCCGAACGGCGCCGGCACGCCGACGACGTAGACGGGGAAGCCGAGGTTCCTGCAAAACTCCGCCGTCTCGTCGACCGTGCTGGCGTCATTCCCCACCTCGTCGGTGAAGACGACGATCATCACGTTGCGATCGCCCGCTCCCCGGCGGAACTTCTTCGACTCCTCGGCCGTTCTGCGGATCGCCTGAAACGTCATCTCGATCCCGGAATCATCTACCGGGATCAAGCGAATCGCTTTCACCACCTCATCGACGTCGTCGGTCGGGTGTCTGGTGACGAGGCTCACCGACTCCCCGAATGCCACCACCATGTTGTCCAGGTCGGGACGATGGGCCGCGGAGCGATTGGCACCGAGTTCGTTGAACACCTGTTCGAGGCGGCTTGCGATCTGCTCCCGCTGTGCCGACAGGCTCACGGAACGGTCGAAGACCCAGCAGACGACGGTCGGCCCCCGGGCGAGCGAGGCCGCGATCTCGGCCGTGAGGTGGTCCACCGCCCCCGCGGCACCGGTCGTGCCAACACCCGTCGCCCCCTTCACCACCACGGCGGCGTCGCTCATCGCCGCCCTCGGCAGCTCGTCTACCGGGGGGATTTCAATATCGCTCACGAGATCGTCCTGCACCTCCACCGACACGACAGACACGGCGGCAAACGTCGGGGCAGTCGCCTGCGCCGCCTCGTCGCTCTGCTCGCTGTCGGCGCCCACCTGCTCCCGTGGCTCTTCGGAGACGGCGATCTCCTGCGGCTCGAGGGCGACGTCTTCCTCGACCGCCAGGGGGGCCTCGATCACGGTAAAATTGCGAACGGATTTGGGCGGCTCGGCGAGCCCCGCGAGCGCGAGCGACAAGAGCACGGCCACATGGAGCAGAAGGCTGACGGCCCAGGCAGGGGTATCGCCGTCGAAGGGAGTTTCTTCCTCCCCCGTATAGGCCTGCCACCGCCGTTTTGCCGTTTCCAAAAGCTTCATGAGCAAGCGCCTCGTCTCTATCAGGCGATCTCACCCAGCATGCGGTGCCAACTATCCTAGTTTACTCTATCGGCCGGTTCGCCCGCCCCGAAGAATTGACCTGCGAAAACGTCCCGGCATAGCATTGCCGGACCGCCTTTTTCGGCGGCTGCCTCCCTTCCGGAAAGGCTTCCATGGCTCTCTTTTCGCGGTTTTCGGCACTCCATTCGGTTTTGCTCCTCGCTGCCGTCTCCGGCCTCGTTCCCGGCTCGCATGGCACAGCCACCCCACCGGCCGTCGCCGACACCGACGCCGCGGAAAAGGCGTCACCGGCGGAGCCGGAGGAACTGGAACTTGAGACATCCGACGGCGTGGGGCTCGCGGCCTGGTACTACGCCGCCCCGGAGGATGCGGACCCCCTGGCGACGGTGATCCTCGTCCACGACCTCGACGGTTCGCACAAGTCGGTCGAGCCACTCGCGCTCGCGCTCCAGAAGCTGGGCATCGCCGTGGTCGCGCCCGACCTGCGCGGCCATGGGGCGAGCACCACCCTCGTGGCGCCCAACACAAAGGGGGACGAGCTCGACCCCAAGACCTTCAAGAAGGCTGACCTCGAACTGATCGCCGCCGCCGCGGGGGGCCGCGTCCGCGACCAGTCGGCGGTCCGCGGCGACATCGAGGCGGTGCGCAACTTCATCAAGCAGAAGTCCGACGCCGGCGAACTCGACATCGACCGCCTCTGTGTCGTCGGCTGCGGCGTTGGCGCGACGCTGGCGGCACTCTGGACGGTGGCCGACTGGGCCTGGCCGCCGATCGCAAGCGGGCCACAGGGCCAGCAGGTCCGCGGGCTTGTCCTCATCAGCCCGGTCTGGGCGATGAAGGGACTCTCGATTTCGCCGGCAATGTCGGCCGAGGTGCTGAAGCGTCAACTGCCGATCATGGTGCTCGCGGGCCGCGACGACCGCGATGCCACGCGGCTTGCCGAGCAGCTGAAGAAGCAGCGGCCCAAGGAATGGTTCGAGCAGCGTGCGGGCCAGCAGCCAGCCAAGGCGAAAGACCTCGAAAACATCGCCGACGCCACGATCTTCTTCATGCAGGCCGATTCACCCCTGTCGGGTGACAAACTGGCCGCCGAGCGTTCGGTCGCGCCCGCCGAGAAAGTGAAGACGTTCCTGTCCCTGATTCTCGACAAGCCCAAGAAGCGCTAGCACGCGGCCGGTCTCGATATGGCACCGGCTCCGGGTCTCCAAATCGTCGCCTGGAGGACGTAGGCGAAGGGATCGGCTGAAGCTCGCCGAGCGTTAGGAACTTTCGACCTTCTGGGGAATGAATCGCCGTAGGTCGTGAAAGGAGA
>JBIIOK010000044.1:0-18101 GCA_044336985.1 Pirellulales bacterium
TTCTCCGCGAGGCGACTTCTGCCGTCCCGCAGCCGGCGCGGAACGAGCTACGGGAGCCTCAACTCCATGCCGGCCGTGACGAGCGCTGGGCTGCGGAGACGGTCGCGATTGGCCTCCCACAGACGTGTTGCCATCGTGCGATCGCCGTAAAACCGCTGCGCGAGCGTCTCGAGCGTCTCGCCTGGCCCCACCCGCACGCTCCCGGGCCGCCGCACTGGCTCGATGAGCGGGGCGCCCGCCGCCGCGGAACTGCGGGCCGTCGGCACGCTCCAAGCCGGCGGAATCCGCAGTTCCATGCCGATCGGCAAAAGCGACGGATCGGTGAGGCGATCACGATTGACCGACCAGATGACGTCGGCGGCCGCCGGATTGCCGTAGATCCGCGTGGCGATGCCGGTGAGATCGTCCCCGTCGCGCACGACGTAGACCGACGAGGCCGCGGGCGGCGGCGAGGGCGGACCACCGGCGGCCATGCGGCCGGCCCGCGCGGCGTCGTTCGCCGACCAGGCCACTGCCAGCGGGGGCGGGGAATCCGCGTCGAGCAGCGGGGGCGGCGGCACGTCGAGCGTCGAGCGGTAGGCCGCATCGATTCGCGGCGTCGATCGCGACATGTCGGCAGCCAACGGTGGCAGTGGGGCCGGGGGCGGCGGCGGTGCGTAATCGGCCGGCATCATGCCGTCGGCCGTTAACGCCGCGTCGCCGGGAAGCGGCGGCACGTCGGCGACGATCTCAGGCTGGTGCTCCCATCCGCCGAGCCGCGGATCGGGGATCGAGTGCGTGGCGTAGCCCGCTGGCATGAACGGCGATTCGAACGCCGCGGGCGGCGGCGGCACGGCGGCGGCGACGGTGGCGGCCTGCGAGCGTGCATTGGCCGCCACCACCTCGAGCACGAACGGGGTGGCCACCGAAACGCCCATCACCACGAGCGCGAGCCCCACGACGAACCGAATCGACCGCTCGAGCTTCGACATGCGACTTCCTCCCTGTCTGGAGGAAGTATGCGCCACGCCGCGCTCCGAGGCCCCGGGGGCCCGGAAGGCTTCACGGCCACCACCGCCCACGGCGCCGACACGACCCGCACCGCCGGCAGGGTCTGCCAAGCCGAAGGTGCCTGCCGCGGCGGGGCGTCAGGCAGGCCGGGCCGCGGCCGACGCGGGTGCGGGGGCGCCGCCGAACCGGTTCTGCAGCCAGAGCACGATCGGCGAGGCGATGTAGATCGTGCTGTAGCTGCCGGTGATGATGCCCACGAGCATCGCGAAGGCAAAGGCGTGGATGCCCTGCCCACCGAACGCGTAGAGGATCAGCGTGGCGAGGAACGCGGTGCCCGAGGTCAGGATCGTACGGCTCAAGGTCTGATTGACGGCCTTGTCGATCATGCCGGCGGTCACGAATTGCCCCTTGCCGCGGAGCTCGCGGAGGCGATCGAAGATCACGATCGTGTCGTTGATCGAGAAGCCGACGATGGTCAGGAGCGCCGCCACGACGTCGAGGCTGATCTTGAAGTCGTCGACGAGCGCCCAGCCCATGAACGGCGCCACGAACTTGCTCAGCGCCAGGCAGGCGACCGTGACGAGCACGTCGTGGATCAGCGCCACGACGGCCGCCAGCCCGAAGGCCACGTTTTGAAACCGTAGCCAGACATAGAGCACGATCATCAAGAGACTGGCGAGCAGGGCGTAGACCGCCGTCACCTTCGTATTGCCGGCCACCTTGCCGCCGATCGTGTTGGCCGAGAGATAGACGGGCGTCTCATTGAGCTTCTTCGCCACCCGCTCGAGGACGCGACGGGCCACATCGGGCTCGAGCGACGTCGCCAACGCCCAGTTGCGATAGGGACGCGAACGGCTCGTCATGCCTTCGGCTTCGAGCTCGAAGGGCGCGTCGCCGACCCCCTCGGCCTCGAACGCCTCCTTGATCGTGGAGCGAAGCGTCAGCAGGTTGATCTTCTCGGGAAAGTCGAGTGGCGCGACGGTGCCCAAGGCCTGCACGGCCTCCTTGTCGTCCTCGCCCTCCTTCTTCGCGTCAGACTTCGTCGTCGTGATCTCGCCGAAGCCCATCGAATAGGTGGCCAGACGCCCCGGAAACGCCTCCTGAAGGGCTTTCTCGACCTGCTCGTCGTCGCGGAGCGAGGTGTCGATCTTGTAGCGGAGGTTGGCAGGGCCCTCGGCGGAGGTCACGGCGCTGACGGCCGCATCGGGGAGCGATGCCACCGCAGTCCGCACGTCGGCGATGTCGAGCGACTTGTCGGGCTTGAACGCCACCTGCACGCTCGTGCCGCCGGTGAAGTCGATGTCGAAGAGCCCCTGCCCGCGCTGCATCGCCGCCGCCATGCCGGCCAGGATGAAAAGCGTCGAGCCGATGATCGCCGGCCAGAGCCAGGCCACGAACTTGAAGTCGGTCTGACCGAAGAGCCGCCCCATGTTGAGCGACGTGATCCACCGGTTCCGCTCCGCGAGGTCGAAGAGCACGCGGGAACAGAAGACGGCCGTGAAGAGGTTCAACGTGAGGCCGAGGATCAGCGTCACGGCGAAGCCCTTGAGCTGATCGGTGCCGATCGCGAAGAGCACAATGCCCGTGATCAGCGTCGTGAGGTTCGAGTCGACGATCGTGGAAAAGGCCCGCTGGAATCCATTGCGGATCGCCATCCGGAGGCCGGCCCCGCGGTCGGTCTCCTCGCGCATCCGCTCGTAGATCAGCACGTTGGCATCCACCGCCATGCCGACGGAGAGCACGAGACCGGCGAGACCCGCGAGCGTGAAGGCCGCCTTGACCGAGATCATGAGGGCCACGACGAGCACGATGTTGAGCAGCACCGCCAGGTCGGCCACGAGCCCCGAGAAACGGTAATAGGCGAGCATGAAGGTGAGCACCACGATCGTCGCCAGGAGCATCGCCCGGGCGCCGGAGCGGATCGTATCGGCGCCCAACTGCGGGCTGATCTTCTGCTCACTGATCGGCTCGCTGTGCAGGGCGGCCGGCAGGCTGCCCGCATTGAGCACGCCGACGAGGAACTCGACGTCGGCCTGCTTGAAGCTTCCGGTGATCTGCCCGTCGCCCGAGATGGCACTTCGGATCGTCGGCGCGGAAAGGAGCGTGTCGTCGAGCACGATCCCGAGCCGGCTCTCGAGCCGATTGGCCGGATCGGGAAGGTTCTGCCCGGTGAGCGTGCCGAACAGGGCGGCACCAGCGGAGTTGAACGAGAAGTTCACGCAGGGCTGGAGGTTCTGGTCATAGCTGGAGGCAGCCCGGGAGAGATAGCCGCCCGTGACGTTGAAGCGGTCGAGCACGACGAGCACCTCGACGCGTCCATCCGGCATCATCCGCGTCACGAGGCCACGATCCTCGGCGGGGTTCATCTTGGCGGTGTCGAGCTGCACCCAACGGCCGACGGGCGTGCCACCGTCCATCACGGTCGTGCCTGCGGTGCGGCCGCCGAGCTCCACCACCCGCTTGTGCCGCGGATCCTCGGCATTCGCGGTGATGCGGAATTCGAGCACGCCGGCGCTCGAGACGATCCGCTTGATGAGATCAACTTCCGCCTGGTCGACGTCGGGCACGATCACCTCGAGCTGATCGAGGCCGTACCGCCGCACCGTCACCTCCTTCTGGCCGCCGGGGTTCACGCGGCGGGCCACCGCGGCGACGAGCTTCTCCATGTCGACCGTCGCGGCTTCGCCAGCCCCGGCCTCGACGGCCTTGTCCGCCTGCTTCTTGGCGTCGATCTCGTAGACGAGGATCACGCCTCCCTTCAGGTCGATGCCGAGCTTCGGCGGCCAGCCCAGCGCGGTGATCACGCCGCCGGCCGTGAGCGCCACGAGCACCGCGGCGATGCGGGCCCACATATCGGCGGCGCGCAGCTGCTTGGCGAGAACCCAGGCGACGAGCGTGGGGACCGCGATGGTCAGCAGCGTGAGCAGCCAGAGGAACCAGCCCTCGCGCCACCACGGAAGCCCGGCGGCCGTCGTCGCGGCCGGCGCGGCCGTAGCGGCCGCCGCGTTGGCGACCTCGGCGGCCTGGGCGAGAAGGACTGGAACGAAGGAAGCGATGTCCATGCTGATTCTCTCGTGTACTTGTTCTCTTGTATGAAAGGCGGCGCTCAGGCGCCGGAAGGGGGCGTCGCGGCCGGGTCGCCAAGCACCTTGGCGATGCTCGCGAGCGTGACCGTGATCTTCACGTTTTCAGCCTCGTCGATCTTCAGCGACACCCGGTCGGCATCCCGATCGACGTTTGCCACGGTGCCGTAGATGCCCGATGTGGTCAGCACGCGATCGTTTTTCTTGAGCGCAGCCAGCAGTTCTTTGTGCCGCTGCATCCGCTCGCGCTCCGGCTTGTAGAGAAGCATCCACGCAGCGAACACGACCAGCACGAACGGCAGGTAGGAGAGCAGGAGCTCGAGATTGCCGAGGGGTTGCTGCATGATGGGCCGTGCGGAGGGAAAACCGGGGGTTTCGCGCCCCGCAAATGTAGTGGCGACCGCGCGCGACCGACAAGCCCAAGCCCTGCGAGGGCCGCCGCGCGGGCCTCACTCGGCCGCGGCGGCAAACCGCGCCGCGAGGTCGTGGCGTTCCGCCTCGAACCTGCCCGCCACGATCGCCGCCCGCAGCCGGGCGACGAGCCGCTGGTAGAAGGTGAGGTTGTGGATGGAGGCAAGGATCGGCCCGAGCATCTCCCCGGCGAGAAAGAGGTGCCGGATGTAACTGCGACTGTGACGGCAGGCGAGGCACGGGCAGCCCTCCTCCAGCGGCCGCTGGTCGGTGGCGTGGACGGCATTGCGGAGCCGCACCTGCCCGGCGAACGTGTAGACGAGCGAGTTGCGGCCGCACCGCGTCGGGAGCACGCAGTCAAACATGTCGATGCCGGCGGCCACGGCGTTGATGATGTCCTGCGGCTGCCCCACACCCATCAGATACCGAGGCTTTTCGGCCGGCAGGTGCGGCACCGTGGCACAAAGCGCGGCCACCATCGCCTCCGGCCCCTCCCCCACCGACAAGCCGCCAACGGCGTAGCCCTCGAAGGGCATCTGCCGGAGCGCCTCGGCGCTCTCCTGACGAAGCTCGGGGTCGAGCCCCCCCTGCACGATCCCGAACATCGCCTGATCGGGCCGGCTGCGGGCTGCGAGGCACCGCTCTGCCCACCGCAACGACCGCCGCATCGCCCCCTCCACGCGTCCGCGGTCGGCCGGCAGCGCCACCACTTCGTCGAGCTGCATGGCGACGTCAGCCCCGAGCCGCTCCTGGATCTTCACGGCCATCTCGGGAGTGAGGTCCACCGGCGAGCCGTCGAGGTGCGACCGGAAAAACGCCCCCTCCTCCGTCACCTTCACCTGCTTCGCGAGGCTGAAGACCTGGAAGCCGCCCGAGTCGGTGAGCGTGGGCCCGCTCCAGCCCATGAATTTCGCCACGCCGCCCCCCTGCTCCACGATCTCTTCACCGGGCCGCAGGTGGAGGTGATACGTATTGGCAAGCACCATCCCGGCGCCCGTCTCGGCGACCCGGCCGATATCGACCCCCTTCACGGTCGCGAGCGTGGCCACGGGCATGAACAGGGGCGTCGGCACGCTGCCATGCCACGTCGTGAGCGTGCCCGCGCGGGCCGCACCATCTGTCGCCTCGAGCGTGATTCCAAACGTCGCCTGCACCTTTTGACCTCACCTGAACTAGCGATCACAACGACGCCGTTCGGGGCCTCCCACGCCCCGTCGCCGGACGCTCGCTTCGGGCATCCCTGCCCTGCGCTCGCTCGATGGCGGCTGCGCTCCCGGCATCCTGCCTTCGCTTGCCGCCAACGCCGACTCCCGGGGCATGGGAGGCCCCTCACTCCCTCAATGTCAGAAACCGACCATCGGGGCTCAACGCGGGATACGGGGAGGCTCGGGGGTCGGCGAATGCTCGAGGAGCCCAAAACCTTAGCCAGCGCCGCCGCGGCCCACGCGACGAGACTTTTGCCGCCCCCGAGCCGGCGCGAGAAGTCCGACCTACTGCGGGCTAAAAGATTCCCAGCGCCTCGAGGGAGTAGCGGACGATCAGGCCGGCGACCACCACGCTCACCATGCTCATGAGCTTCACCAGGATGTTGAGACTCGGGCCGCTCGTGTCCTTGAAGGGATCGCCCACCGTGTCGCCCACGACCGCGGCCTTGTGGGCCTCGGTGCCCTTGCCGCCGTGCACACCGCTCTCGATGTGCTTCTTGGCATTGTCCCAGGCGCCGCCCGCGTTGGCCATGAAGACGGCCACGCAGAAACCGGTGGTGAGGCCGCCCACGAGCAGCCCCATCACGCCTCCCACGCCGAGCAGGAGCCCAACGACGATCGGCACCACGAGCGCGAGCGTCGAGGGCAGGATCATCTCCTTCTGGGCCGCCTTCGTGCTGATCTCGACCGGGGCGGCGTAGTCGGGCGTCTCAGTGCCCTGCATGATGCCCGGCCTCTCGCGGAACTGCCGACGGACCTCCTCCACCATGCCCTTCGCAGCCCGGCCCACGGCCTTCATCGTCAGGGCACAGAACACGAACGTGCTCATCGCGCCGATGAAGAGGCCCACGAGCACCTTTGGATTCATGAGCGTGACGTCGTAATGCCGCATGTAGTCGGCCATCCGGGCCCGCTTCACCGCCACGATCCGGCCGGCGCTCTCGAGTTCCTCGAGCGCGGCACCGGCGGGGGCGTTTTCCACGAGCACGCGGCTGCCGAGCTTCGCGAAATCGGGGATCGCCTTCTTGTCGAGCACCATCCAGGTGATGTTCTTCGCCGGCTCGGTGCCGAGCTGCACGGCGATGCCGTTGGCGAGCTTCACCCACTGGCCGGCCGTGAGCTGCGTCCGCTTGCCGCCCAGGTTGAGGTATTGATCGGGGGTGCCCTCGATGTTCTCGGCCACCGCCTGACCCCAGCGGTCGAAGCCGATCCGCACCTCCTCGATGTAGGCGGCGAGCAGGGCGAGGGCCGTCAGGGCGGCCGAGCCGATCGCGAAGCCCTTGCCGGTCGCGGCCGTCGTGTTGCCCAGCGCGTCGAGGGCGTCGGTCCGCTCGCGGACCACCTCGGCCAGGCCGGCCATCTGCGCGTTGCCGCCGGCATTGTCGGCGATCGGGCCGTAGGCGTCGGTCGCCAGCGTGATGCCGAGCGTCGAGAGCATGCCCACGGCGGCGATGCCCACGCCGTAGAGGCCGAGCGCGAAGGCATTGGGATCGGAGAAGTCGAAGCGATTGGCGAAGCCGAAGGAGAGCAGCGTGGCCACGCCGGTGATCAGCACGGGCGCCCAGGTCGAGAGCATGCCCTCGGCGATGCCGCCGATGATGATCGTGGCGGGGCCGGTGAGGGCCTGGTCGGCGAGCAGCTTGGTGGGTTCATACTCGTTGCTCGTGGAGTATTCCGTCCACTTGCCGATGAGCCAGCCGGCCACGAGGCCGACGATCACCGAGACCGCGACGCCCAGGTGGCTCCAGCCCATCAACAGGAAGGTGATGACGAAAGTCGCGCCGATGATGGCGAGCGTCGAGAAATTGATCCCTTGGGCGAGCGCGGCCAGGAGCGCCTTTTGCGAGGCATCCTCCTTCGTCCGCACCTGCCAAATGCCCCAGATCGAGAGCAGCGTGCCGATGGCGGCGATCGCCATCGGCAGGAAGAGCGCGGCCATCTGCATCCGGTAGTCGTCCGGGAAGGCGGCCACACCGAGGGCCGCCGTGGCCAGGATGCTGCCGCAATAGCTCTCGTAGAGGTCGGCGCCCATGCCGGCCACGTCGCCCACGTTGTCGCCCACGTTATCGGCGATCGTGGCGGGATTGCGAGCGTCGTCTTCGGGAATGCCGTGCTCGACCTTGCCCACGAGGTCGGCACCGACGTCGGCCGCCTTGGTGAAGATGCCGCCGCCCACGCGGGCGAAGAGGGCCTGCGAGCTCGCGCCCATGCCGAAGCAGAGCATCGTCACCGTGATCTCCTCGAGGGAGAGCGGCTTGAAGCCGAACATCGGCACGAGCCAGTAGAGGATCGCGAACCAGAGCATGATGTCGAGCAGGCCGAGGCCCACGACCGTGAGCCCCATGACGGCGCCCGACCGGAAGGCGACCTGAAGGCCCTCGTTGAGCGACCGCTCCGCGCCCGCGGCCGTGCGGTTGCTCGCCAGCGTCGCCGTCTTCATGCCGAACCAGCCGGCGAGACCCGAGAAGAGACCGCCCGAGAGAAACGCGAACGGCACCCACGGGCTCTGCACCTTGAGCGCGAAGGCAAGGATCAAGAGCAGCAGGAAGATCACGAGGAAGAACCCGGCCACCACCTTGTACTGCTGCTTGAGATAGGCGTCGGCACCGGTCCGCACGTAGCCGGCGATGTCGATCATCTTCTGCGAGCCGGCGGGCTGTGCCTCCATCCACTTGAAGAACTGCCAAGCCTGCAGGAGCGCGAGCACCGAGCAGCCGAGCGCCACGAGCCACCAGAAGCCGTAGACACCGATGAACCAGACCTGCTCCGGGGCGGCGCCCTCGGCGGCCCACGCGGTGTTTGCGGCAAGGAGGGAAAGGAAAGCGAAGGTGATGGCGGCGATTCGGGCGAACTTCACGGTCAGATGCTCCGGCATGTGGTGGGCGGAGAAGCGGAGCCTCCCAAAGAAGCCCCGCGGGAGTGGGAATGCTAAGCCCGCGGAAATTGGACTGTCAAACCACCGAGTCGATTCCTCGCTGACGGCAGCCGATTCAGGCTGCTGACGGAAATCGTTCAGTCGCGCGGCGGCCGCGTCAGCCCGCCACGATGGGCATTTTCCCGATCGAGTGGTAGGTGAAACAACGGGCCCGCATCTCGGACGGCACGTAGAGATTGCGGCCATCGAAGATCGTCCGCGACTTCATCCGGCGGGCGATCTCGTCGAAGTCGGGCCGGCGGAAATCCCCCCATTCGGTGACGATCGCCAGGCAGTCGGCGCCGTCGAGGGCGTCCATCGGCCGCGCCGCGTAGGCAAGCCGGTCGCCATACTGCGCCCGCACATTCTCCATCGCCTGCGGGTCGAAGACGGTGACGCTCGCCCCGCCGGCCAGCAGCCGTTCGATCAGGTCGAGCGCGGGGGCGTCGCGAATGTCGTCCGTCCGCGGCTTGAAGGCGAGCCCCCAGATTGCGATCTTTCGGCCGCGGAGATCTCCCCCGAAGTGGGCGGCGATCTTCTCCCCAAGAACGAGCTTCTGTGCGAGGTTCGTCTCGTGCACGGCGGCGAGGACCCGCGGTACGACTCCCTTGTCGCGGGCCATGGCGGCGAGCGCCTGCACGTCCTTCGGGAAACAACTGCCGCCGTAGCCCACACCCGGGAACAGGAATGCAAAGCCGATCCGGCTGTCGTGGCCGATGCCTCGTCGCACGTCGTCGACGTCGGCCTCCATCCGCTCGCACAGATTCGCCACCTCGTTGATGAAGCTGATCTTCGTCGCCAAGAGCGCATTGGCGACGTACTTCGTCATCTCGGAGCTCTCGGGCGACATGGCCAGGAACGGGTTTTCCGTTCGCAGAAACGGGAGATAGAGGCTCCGCAGCACCTCGACCACCTCCGGGTTGCGCGCCCCCACCACGACACGATCGGGTTTCTGGAAATCCTCGATCGCGGCCCCCTCCTTGAGAAACTCCGGGTTGCTCGCGACGCGGCAGGCCCGGCCAGTCCGCTCGAGGAGACGCCTCTCGATCCCGGCGCAGGTGCCGACCGGCACCGTGCTCTTCGTCACGACAACGGCCTGCGGATGCAGATGAGGGGCGATCGAGTCGACCACCTTCCAGAGCGCCGACAGGTCGGCCGAGCCGTCCGCCGCGGGCGGCGTGCCCACGGCCAGGAAAACGACCTCGGCGTTCTGGATCGCCTCCGGGGCATCGGTCGTGAATTTCAGCCGCCCCGCGGCGGCATTCCGCTCGACCATCTCCTCGAGGCCGGGCTCGTAGATCGGGATCTCGCCGCGATTGAGCCGAGCGATCTTGTCGGCGTTGATGTCGAGGCAGGTGACCGTGTTGCCACTGTCGGCGAAGCAGGTGCCTGTCACGAGCCCGACATACCCCGTGCCCACGACGGCGATGCGCATGGTCAAAACCTTTCCAAGAGGTCCGAACTTCTGTTTAGTTGTCGCCGGATGCTGAACGCCGGAATCGGCGGAAGCTTGACGAGCGTTGGAGCTTTCGCCCCTCCGAGGACAATGCTACGAGTTGAGGCATTGCGAAAGATCCCCGCGAGGAAACTTCTGCCGTTCCGGCGTCAATGCGTATCAAGAAGACAGAGGCAGGCTGAAGCCTACCCTACTCGGTGGGAGTGGCGTCGGCCTCCTCCTGCTCGCTCGGCGGCACCGTCACCATGGCGGCGAGCGCGTCGCTCTCGTCGAGCCGCATGATCCGCACGCCCTGCGTGTTTCGACCCATCGGCCGGATCTCGCGGACATTCACCCGCTGGATCTTGCCACGGGCCGTCATCATGAGCACCTGGTCTTCGTCGCGAACCGACACGATCGAGACGACCTGGCCGTTGCGGGCCGTGGTCTTGATGTCGCGGATGCCCTTGCCGCCGCGGTGCTGCGTGCGATACCGCATGCCGCTCGATCCCTCGCCATCGCCATCCTCGCCGACGGCCTCCGTTGATTCGGGCACCTCGGCCTCCGCGGCCTCGCCATCCTCGCCCGGCGCGGGGCCGGAGAGCGGCGTGCCGACGCCAAACGGAGTGCGTTTGCCATAGCCCTGCTCGCAGACCGTCAACAGCGTCGCCTCGGGGTCGGCGACGACCATGCCGACGAGGCGGTCGCCGGAGCCGAGTTTGATCCCCCGCACACCGCTCGTGTCGCGGCCCATCGGCCGCACGTCCGATTCGGGGAAGCGGATCGCCATGCCCTTGCCGGTGGCCAGCACCAACTCGTCGCCCGGCTTGGTCACGACCGCGTCGATGAGTTCGTCTCCTTCGCGGAGCTTCACCGCGATGAGCCCCTTCGTGCGGCGGCGGCGATACTGTTCGAGCGCCGTCTTCTTCACCATGCCGCTGCGGGTGGCGAGCATGAGGAACTGGTTCGGGTCCTCGAATCCGCCCACGGCCCGGCAGTCGGCCACCTTTTCGCCCGCCTCGAACTCGAGGAGATTGACGAGCGCCCGCCCCTTGGCGTCGCGTGCCAATTCGGGCAGCTCGAACACGCGCATCGAAAAGACCTTGCCGAGCGTCGTGAAAACGAGCAGCCAGTCGTGGGTGCTGGCGACGAAGAGGTGCTCGATCGGATCTTCTTCGTCCGCCGTCGCCCCCTTGAGTCCTTTGCCCCCACGGCGCTGCGCGCGATACGTGTCGGCGGGGGTCCGCTTCACGTAGCCGGCGCGGCTGATCGTGACCACCATCGTGGCCTCGGTGATCAATTCCGCCATGTCGCGGATGTCGGCGGCCTCACCGCTGATCTCGGTCCGCCGTTCGTCGGCGTGCTTGGCGTCGAGCTCGAGCAATTCCTCGCGGATGAGCGCGCGGATATTGGACTCGCTTGAGAGAATCCGGCGAAACTCGCCGATCTTCGTGAGCAGTTCGCGATGTTCGCCCGTCAGCTTCTCCTGCTCGAGATTCACCAACTGCCCGAGCGTGAGCCGCAGGATCGCATCGGCTTGGACCGGCGAGAGACCGTAGGACTCGGCGGCGCCCCGCTCCTCCTGAAGAACCGCAAAGCCATCGGCGCCGAGCGCCCGCTCTAGGAGGGCCGCAGGCGTCTGAATCTCGCACAGCCGCTCCTTCGCCTCCGCCTGCGACTTGGAGCTGCGGATGATCTTGATCACCTCGTCGATGTTGGCCAGCGCCACGAGCAGGCCTTCGAGCGTGTGCTTGCGGTTGCGGGCCTTCTGCAGGAGGTGCTGCGTCCGCCGGCGGAGCACCGCCGTGCGGTGCCGGAGGAATTCCTCCAGCATGTTCTTGAAGGAGAGGATCCGGGGCTTGCCGTCGACGAGCGCCAGGAAGATCAGCGAGAAGGTCGTCTGCAGCGGCGAGAACTGGTAGAGCTGGTTGAGCACCACATCCGGATCGGCGTCGCGCTTGAGCTCGAGAATGAGGCGAACCGGCTCCTTCAGGTCGCTCTCGTTGCGGATGGCGGAGATGCCCTTGATGCGGTCCTCGTTGACGAGGTCCGCGATCTTCTCCTCGATCGAGTCTCGGGACTGCTGATAGGGCACCTCGGTGATGACGATCCGCTGCCGGTTCTTGCCGAATTCCTCGACGTGGGCCCGCGCCCGCAGCGTGATCGTGCTGCGGCCGGTGAGGTAGCCGCGCATCAGGGCCTCGCGGCCCATCACGATGCCGCCGGTCGGGAAGTCGGGGCCGGGAACGATCTCGAGCAGTTCGGCCATCGAAACGGACGGATTGTCGATCAGGGCCACCAGCGCCCGGCAGACCTCGCCCAGATTGTGCGGCGGGATGCTCGTCGCCATGCCGACGGCGATGCCCCCCGCGCCGTTGACGACGAGATTGGGAAACCGGCTCGGCAGCACCACCGGCTCGGTGTTGCGCTCGTCGTAGGTCGGCACGTAATCGACGGTGTCGAGTGCGAGGTCGTCGAGCATCATCGAGGCGATCGGCGAGAGCCGGGCCTCGGTGTATCGCATCGCGGCGGCGGGCAGGCCGGCGATCGAGCCGAAGTTGCCCTGCTTGTCGACCAGCACATGCCGCATGTTCCATTCCTGGGCCATGCGGACGAGCGTCGGGTAGATCACGCTCTCGCCGTGCGGATGGTAGTTGCCGCTGGTGTCGCCGGAGATCTTCGCGCACTTCACCCGGGCCGCGCCGGGCGAGAGGTTCAGGTCGTTCATCGCGACGAGGATGCGCCGCTGCGAGGGCTTGAGGCCGTCGCGGACGTCAGGCAGTGCCCGGCTGACGATCACGCTCATCGCGTATGTCAGGTAGCTGTCTTTGAGTTCCTGCTCGATGGGCAGCTCGATGAGCCGCCCGCCGGAGATATCCCTGAGCCCGCCGGACTTGTCACTGAGCACGCCGTCGCCCTCGGGCGTCGCGGCTTCTCCTCCTTGAATCTCGTCATCTGCCAAAGGGCACGCTCCCGGCTCAGAGACCTGATTTTCGACCGCAGGAAACGATTGAACATACCCGTCCAGCGGGACCGGTCAACCGGCCTAAAACCCGTGGAAAACAATGGCTCGAACGGCTTGACCCCCGACACCGCGCCCCCTACCCTCCCGCCCCGTTTCCCAGCCGGGATCGCCGGGCCCTCCGTGGCCGGTGTCCGGTGCCCTCGGAAGGCCTCCGCCCGTGGTCCATCCCCGCCTCCACGCCCTCCTCGTAGCCGCCGTCGCCGCGATCGTGCTTGGCGCGAATCTGGGCGGCCCGGCGCTCTGGGATGACGACGAGCCGAAGAACGCCGCCTGCTCCCTGGCGATGCTCGATGCCAACGACTGGGTCGTGCCGACATTCAATGCCCGGCTGCGGGTCGAGAAGCCGCCGCTGGTCAACTGGCTGCAGATCGCCGGCTACACGCTCTGCGGCCGCAACGAGACCGGGGCACGGATCGGTTCGGCGATTGCGACACTCGGAGCCTGCCTGTTCACCTGGCGGATCGGCTGCCTGCTGCTTGGTCCAGCGGCCGGCCTGCTCGGCGGCCTGGTGATGGCGAGTTGCGTCTGGACCGCCGTCGGAGGACGGGCCGCCACGCCCGACGCACCGCTCCTTTTCTTCACGACGCTGGCGCTTTGGCTCTTCGTGCGGGCGTGGCACCGCGATCGACAGCCTGGCGGTGGCGTGCGTTTGCGGCGGGCCGAGGCCGCCGCGATCGGTGCCGCCTGCGGGGCCGCCGTGCTCGCCAAGGGCCCCATCGGCATCGTGCTGCCGCTCGCCGCATTTGCGGGCTTCGCCTGCCTGCAGGCCGGCGGATGGAACCCGCGCCGGTGGGCCGGTCCTCTCGCGGGCCTGCGGCTCCCGCTCGTTTTGATCGTGGCCTCGGCCGTTGCCTGCCCGTGGTATGCGTGGGTCGCGTGGCGCACCGATGGAGAATGGCTGCGGGGATTCTTCCTCGTCCACAACCTGGGCCGCTTCGCCGCGCCGATGGAGGGGCACTCCGGCTCGCCGCTCTATTACCTGTTCGTGATCGCCGTGGGGCTCTTCCCTTGGTCGATCGTGCTCCTCGCGATGGTCGCACACGCCCTCGCGATCCTCACCACACCGGGCGACGACGATCGCCGCGACTCCGTGAACCTGCTCGCCTGCTGGACGGTCGCGTGGGTTGGCTGCCTCTCCTGCGCGGGCACGAAGCTGCCGGGCTACGTCTGGCCTGCCTATCCCGCGATTACCCTGCTCACCGGGCTCTTTCTCCACGACTGGGCGCACGGCCGCGCCGATTGCGTCCGCTGGTGCCGCGACCCCGCTCGCGCCATCGGCCGCGTGATGCGGGTCGCCTGGGGATCGCTCGCGTTCGCGGGCCTCGCGCTCACCGTGGGCTTGGCCGTAGCCGCTTCGCTCGTCGCCCCGGGCAATGAATGGCTGGGGCTGATCGGACTCGTGCCGATCGCTGCCGCGGCGGTGGCCTGGTGGCACGACGTCGCGGGCGATCGAGGCCGCGCGATCCGCGCAGTCGCCGTCGCGTCGTGCCTGCTCGTGAGCCTGCTCGCTGGCGTGGCCGCCGACCGCTTCAGCGCGGCCCAGGGAATGCGCGAAAGCATCACGGCCATCGCCGCCGATGCTCCCGCCCGGTGGGCCTGCTTCTGGAACGTGCCGCCGAGCGTCGTGTTCTACGCCCGCACCACGGTCGCCAAGCTCGACACGCCCGACGACGTCGCCCGGCACCTCGCCGACGGGCCGCAGGCCAGGCTCGTCATCGACAGCCGCCACCTCGAGCGGGTGATCGACGCCATTCCTCCGCACTGCGGCGTCATCGCCCGCATCCCCACGCTCGCCGAACACCATTACGTCGTCATCGGGGCACGGCCGACGGAAGTGCCCCTCGCCCTCAACCGATGACCCATGCCCCATCACGCCACCCAGGGAACACCCCCCATGTCCTTTCGCCATCCGCTCGCCACCGTGCTCGTCGCCTCCGTCGTCTGCCTCGCGGTGGGCTTCTCGGCGACGCCGTTCTGGGACGAGGACGAGCCGCGGTTCGCCGCGATCGCCCAGGCGATGCTCGACACCGGCGACTGGGTCGTGCCGATGTACAACGGCACGCTCGCGGTCGATAAGCCGGTGCTCATGCACTGGTGCATGGCGGTCTGCTTCGCCCTCTTCGGCACGTCGGAGATCGCAGCCCGCCTGCCGGCGGCGCTGGCGACCGTGGCAACGGCGCTCGTGCTCTTGCGGGCCGGCACCCGCTGGTTCAGCGTGACGACCGGCGTGGTCGCCGCGCTCGCCTACGTGGGCTGCCTGCTCGTCGCGATCGAATCGCACGCCGCCACCCCCGACTCCATCCTCACGGCCCTCACCGCGTGGGCCACGCTGCTCGTTGCCGAAGCATTCCTGCCCGACCGTTCCACCGGCGCTGCGCCGGCCGGCCGACTCTCCATCGCGCGGGCCGCGGTCGTCGGCTCTCTTCTCGGCGTGGCCGTCCTCTGCAAAGGACCGATCGGATTCGTCGGTCCGCTCGCCGTGGCGCTGCCGTGGGTGTGGTGGCTCGCCATCGGGCAGCGGTTCGAGCGCACCGGCCCGTTCACCGCCGGACGACTGGCCGCCGCGGCGGTGCCCGCCGCGTTCGCCACGATCCGCGGCACGCGGCTCTTCACGATCACGGCGGCGATGCTCGCCGTCGCGGCTCCCTGGTACGTCATGGTCGGCATGCGAACCGCCGGCGCATGGCCGGCCGGCTTCTTCTTCGTTCACAACGTGGGCCGCTTCGCCGCCCCGATGGAAAAGCATGGCGGCAGCGTGCTCTACCATCCCCTCGGCATGCTCGTCGGCTTCTTCCCCTGGTCGTGCTTCCTGCCGCTGGCGATCGTCGTCGCCTGCTGGCGGCTCTGGAAGCGGGTGGATCTGCCGGCCGTCGCCCAGCCGCTGGCGCTGGTGCTCTTCTGGATGGCGGTCTGGATCGGCGGCTTCTCCGCCGCCGCCACGAAGCTGCCCAACTACATCATGCCCGCCTACCCGGCGGCGGCGCTGCTCGTGGCGGTGCTCGGCGTCGAGGCGGCCAGCGCTGGCCGCTGGCCGCACCCCGGCTGGATGGCCTCCGGCCTCGGTTGGCTGGCCTTCGGCGGCATCGCCACCGCGGCGGTCGTGATCGTCGCCTCGTTCTTCGGGCTCACCGGCGCCGAGCCGGCGGCCATCGTGGGCCTCGTGCCGGTCGCGGGCGCGATCGCCTGTCTGTGGCTGGCCCGCCGCGGGCCGCTCGAGTCGCTGCGGGCGTTCACGATCACCGGCCTCGTCTACACGGCGTTGGCCGTCGGCCCCGCGGGAGCCTGGATGGCGCGGGCCAACGCGCTGCCGAACCTCGTGCGCGACGCGCACCGGCACGCGGGCGGCCAGGCGCGGCTCGGCACGTTCACGCAGAACACACCGAACATCGTCTTCTACGCCCACGGCCTGGTCGCCGAGTGGCGGCCGGGGCAGGCCGAGGCGGCCGCGGAGTTCCTCGCCTCTGGTGATGACGCCGTGGTGATCGTTCCCGAGCATCGCTTCGACGAAATCGCGGCCCGACTGCCGGAAGGCTGCGGCATCGTGGGCCGCGGCCGGCCGCTCTTTCAGAAGCACGACTTCCTGCTCGTCGGCACGAAGAAGTTGGGTGAGCCCCGCACCGCTGCTGCCGGGAGGACCACGCGATGAGCCATCCGCCCCGCCACCACCACGAGCCAACCGCGCCGCGGGCCGCCCGCGGCCTGCTCTCGGTCGTCGTTCCCTGCCACAACGAGGAGGCCGTCATCGAGTCCACCCATGCGCGGCTCGTGGCCGCGCTGCCCGCCACCGGCATGGACTTCGAGATCGTCTACATCGACGACGGCAGCCGCGACGAGACGCTCCGGCGGCTCGAGTCGATCGCGGGCCGAGACCGGCGGGCACAGGTGCTCGAGCTCTCCCGCAACTTCGGCCAGCAGGCAGCGATGTCGGCCGGACTCGTGCACGCCCGTGGCGACGCGGTCGTGATCATCGATGCCGACCTCCAGGATCCGCCCGAGGTGATCCCCGAAATGGTCAGCCGCTGGCGCGAGGGCGTCGACGTCGCCTACGGCCGCCGTCGGTCCCGGGAGGGAGAGACCGCATTCAAGCTCGTCACCGCCAGTCTCTTTCACCGCTTCTTCGCGAGCCTGATGCCCTACAAGGTGCCCGTCGACACCGGCGACTTCAAGCTCCTCGACCGCGCCGTCGTCGATGCGGTCTGCCGGCTGCCCGAGAAGCGGCGTTATCTCAGAAGCCTCGTGCCGTGGGCCGGCTTCCGCCATGAGCCTGTGTGGTATGACCGCCAGGCCCGGCTCGCCGGCGAGACGAAATATTCCGCCCGGCGGCTTTTGAAGCTGGCCCTCGATGCGGTGATGATCTCCTCGGACGTGCCGGTGCGGCTCACTTGGATCTGCAGTCTCGGGCTCGCCGCGATCGGCGTGCTGGCGGCGCTCGTTGCCGCCTGGCCGAATGCATCGGCCGGCCAGGGCGTGTCGCTCGCGGCGATCGTCGCCGTGGCGACGCTCGTCGGCGCCGCGCAGACAATGGCGGTGGCCATCGTGGGCGAATATGTCGTCCGCACCTACCGCGAGGCGCAGGGCCGGCCCACCTGGGTCATCCGTCGAACGATCAACGGCCCAGAGGCCGCGGCGCGATCGACGACCCCACACCGCCACACGTTCACGGGCGATTCCCGCGCGGCCTGAACGCGGTTCAGCCGGCCTTGCCGAGCTCCGCCTCGATCGCACCGGTGAGCTTGGCATCGTCGGGTGCCACGGATGACTTATAGCGGCCGACGACCCTGCCGTCGCGGCCGACGAGGAACTTCTCGAAGTTCCACGACACCTCGCCGGGGGGCGTCGCGCCCTCGGTGAGCGTCTTGTAGAGCGGAGCCTTGTTCGGGCCCTTGACGACGATCTTCGAGAACATGTCGAACGTCACGCCATACTTCGACGAGCAGAAGGAGGCGATCTCGGCATCGCTGCCCGGCTCCTGGGCGCCGAACTCGTTGGCCGGAAAGCCGAGCACGACGAGCCCCTTGTCCTTGTACGTGTCGTGGAG
>JBIIOK010000121.1:0-7355 GCA_044336985.1 Pirellulales bacterium
CGTGACAGGCTGAAGCCTGTCCTACTTTTGGCAGGCTGAAGCCTACCCTACTTGGCGGCGGCGAGTTCGGCCTTCTTGCGCTCTTCCACGATTTCCTTCTGCACGTTGCCAGGCGTCGCCCGGTACTTGCTGAATTCCATCGTGAAGACGCCCTGACCCTGCGTCATGCTGCGGAGGTCGGTCGAATAGCCGAACGTCTCGGCCAGCGGCACCTCGGCGATGATCGTCGACGTGTTGCCGACGGTCTCGGTCGAGATGATCAGGCCACGACGCTTGTTGAGCTCGCCCGTCACCGGGCCCTGGAAGTCGGCCGGCACCTCGACCTCGATCTTCATGATCGGCTCGAGCAAGACCGGCTTGGTGTTGAGGAAGGCCTCGCGGAAGCCGGCCCGGGCGCAGATCTGGAAGGCCATGTCGCTCGAATCGACGTCGTGATACGAGCCATCGGAAAGCGTCGCCTTCACGCCCACGATCGGGAAGCCGGCGATCGGCCCCTTCGACAGGCTCGCGCGGAAGCCCTTCTCGACCGACGGGATGTATTCACGCGGCACGCGGCCGCCCACGACGGCATCCTCGAACTCGAACGTTTCGGGGGCATCGTCAGGCAGCGGGTCGAGCCGGCCGACGATGTGGGCAAACTGGCCCGAGCCACCCGTCTGCTTCTTGTGCTTGTATTCGTATTCCGTGGCCCGGGTCGGAGCCTCGCGGTAGCTCACCTTCGGCGCGCCCACCTCGACGTCCACCTTGAACTCACGCTTGATCCGCTCGACGTAGATGTCGAGATGGAGCTCGCCCATGCCGGCGATCAGCGTCTCGCCCGTCTCGTCGTCGGTGGCGACGCGGAACGTTGGATCCTCGCGGGTGAACCGCTGCAGCGCCTTGCTGAGCTTATCGAGGCCGTCGCGGTTGGTCGGCGTGATCGACATTTTGATCACCGGCTCCGGCACGAACATGCTCTCGAGCGTGCAGTACTTGTTTTCCGAGGCGTAGGTATCGCCGCTGGCTGCGTCGACGCCCATCACGGCCACGATGTCGCCGGCCTCGCCGGAATCGATTTCCTCGCGCTTGTCGGCGTGCATCTTCACGATGCGGCTGAACCGCTGCTTCTGGCTCGTGCGCTGGTTGATGTAGGCCTCACCCTTGGTGATCTTGCCCTGGTAGATCCGCATGAACGTGAGCTGGCCGTAGGGATCGTCGACGATCTTGAAGGCCATCGCCACGAGCGGCTTGGCCGGCTCGGGCGAGAGGTCGAACGCCTCGTCGGGCTTGTCCCACTTCTTGGCGATCACCTTCCGCTCGAGCGGGCTCGGCAGATACCGCACCACCGCGTCGAGCAGCTTCTGCACGCCCTTGTTCTTGTAGGCCGAGCCGCAGAACACCGGCGTGATGCTCTGGTTCGACACGGCCGCCTTCACGACGGCGTGGATCTCGTCCTCCGTCGGCACTTCCTCGGAGAGGAGCTTCTCCATGAGCGAGTCGGAATACATCGCGAGCCCCTCGAGCATCGTGTGGCGGGCCTCGGCGGCGGCCTTCTCGTAGGCGGCGGGGATCGCCTCCTCGCGGACGTTCTCGCCGTTGTCGCCATCGAAGTAGTAGCCCTTCATCGTGACCAGGTCGATCACGCCCTCGAGCTTGTCCTCGGCGCCGATCGGGATCTGCATCGGGATCGCGTCGGTGCCGAGCTTCTCGCGGAGCTGCTTCACCACGCGCTGGAAATTCGCACCGGTGCGGTCCATCTTGTTGACGAACGCCAGCCGCGGCACCTTGTAGCGCTTCATCTGGCGATCGACCGTCATCGACTGGCTCTGCACGCCGCCCACGGCGCAGAGCACCAGGATGGCGCCGTCGAGCACGCGGAGACTGCGCTCCACCTCGACCGTGAAATCCACGTGGCCGGGGGTGTCGATCAGGTTGATGTCGCAGTCGTGCCACTTCACGCTCGTGGCGGCCGACGTGATCGTGATGCCGCGTTCGCGCTCGAGGTCCATGTAGTCCATCGTCGCGCCGTCACCGCCACCCTTCACCTCTTGGATCCGGTGGATACGACCGGCGTAATACAGAATCCGCTCCGAAAGCGTGGTCTTGCCGGAGTCGATGTGGGCCGAGATGCCCATGTTGCGAAGCTTGGACAGGTCCATGGAAACAAATCACCTACGGAGGGAAACGGACGGGGAGCGCCGCCGAAGGGAGGAACTACGGCCGGGCGGCACGGAATGGAATATACTCGCCAAAGGAAAAACGCGCAAGACGAGCCTTTTTCAGCCATGAATTTCATCACTGGCGAGGATTTTGGGCCGGAACGTCCGTGGAGGACGTGCGTCCTGCCATTCGTCGTCTTCCTGGCGGCCGGGGCGATTGAGCCCACCGTGGCCGGCGGGGGCCTCGCCGGAGCCCTGGGCATCCCATATGGGGCCTACCCCTTCATCTACACGCTCCGCCTCGCGGCGACGCTCGCCGTCTTGGCCTGGGTCTGGGGCCCCATCCACCGCTGGATCGGCTGGACGACGGGCTGGCCTTTTCTGCTCGGGCTCGTGCTCATCGTCCCTTGGATCGTGCTCGCGAGCCTGCAGCGCGAGCTCGGCTGGGGCGGCGTGGCCGAACGCAGCGGCTTCAATCCGTTTGCGCAGTGGGGCGAGGGATCAACTGCGGCCTGGGCCTTCCTCGCCGTGCGGGCCCTCGGCCTCGTGGTCGTGGTGCCGATCATCGAGGAGCTTTTCCTGCGCGGCTTCCTCATGCGCTACGTGATCAACGAGGAGTTTTGGCGGGTGCCCTTCGGCAAGCTCACGCTCGCATCGACCGCCGCCTGCCTCATCTATGGAGTCGCCGCGCATCCGGGGGAGGCGCTTGCCGCGCTCTGCTGGTTTGCGGTGGTCAGCGGGATTGCCGCCGCCACCCGGCGGCCGATCGACACGATTCTTGCCCACGCCGGCACGAACCTCGCGCTCGGGGCCTACGTGCTGGCAACGGGCAACTGGTGGCTCGTGTGAAACGCGGACGCCTCGCCCCGACGCCGACCGGCCTCCTGCACGTGGGGCACGCGAAGACCTTCGCGCTCGCCGCCGCCCGCGCAGCGGGCGCCGGCCTCGTGATGCGGATCGAAGACCTCGACCGGGCGCGGTGCCGCGATGAATTCGTGGCGGCCGCCCTCGAAGACCTCCGCTGGCTTGGCCTCGAATGGACCGAAGGCCCCGACATCGGCGGCCCGCACTCGCCGTATCTCCAGAGCGAACGCTCGGACTGGTATCTCGATGTCTGGCGGCGGCTCGAGGCCGCCCGCGTGATCTACCCGAGCCCCCACTCGCGCAAGGACGTCGAAGAAGCCGGTCAGGCCCCGCATGACCGCGATGCGGAACCGCTCTTCCCCGCGTTGCTTCGCCCTGATCGCTGGGACCGCGCGACATCTCCTGATGGCGTGGCCTGGCGGTTCCGCGTGCCCGACGGCCGCATGATCGAGTTTCACGACGCGCTCCACGGCACGGTGCGGCGCACCGCGGGCGTGGACTTCGGCGACTTCGTGGTCTGGCGACGCGACGACCTCGCCGCCTACGAACTGGCCGTCGTGGCCGACGACCACGCGATGGAGATCGAGGAGGTGGTCCGCGGCGAGGACCTGCTCACGAGCACCGCGAGGCAGATCCTGCTCTACGAGGCGCTCGGCTGGAAGCCACCCGCCTGGTGCCACGCCCCGCTCGTCTGCGACGCCGACGGCAACCGCCTCGCCAAGCGCACCGGCGGCCTGTCGATCCGCGACCTCCGCGCCGCCGGCCAATCCCCGCGCGACCTGCTGAAGTAGGACAGGCTTCAGCCTGTCACCCGTAGACCGCTTGCTCCGCAAGCGGATCCCGCTACTTAGACAGGCTGAAGCCTGTCCTACTTGAGCACCGGCGCGAGCCACTCGCGGCTGAAGAGATTCTCGCGCACTCGGCCGCGCAGCATCGCAAGCACCTGCTCCACCGTATGACGCCCCTTCAGGTCGACGCGGCTGCCGATCGCGCCAGGCGGCGCCGGAGCGGAGAGATCGCGCACCACGACCGCGAGGTCGTCGTCGCCTGTCTTTCCCTGTGTCGGCCCGCCCGCACTGAGCGGATATCCGCGAATCACCGCCCCAGGCAGCACGAAGCGGTAGATCTCCTCGCCGGCCCGAAAGTTTTCCGGCGCCCACACGACGCGGCCCCGAGCCGCCTCAACCGCCTCCGGCGCAAACGCCCCGAGCGGCGGGTCGAACACCCGCAGAAAACTTCCAAGGGCCAGGAGCGAGGCCAGCGCCGCCGGCACCGCCAGCGCCGCCAGCCAGCGGCGGCTGACGAGCGGTGCGATGGCCACAGCCGCGGCCCCGGCCAGAATCGCCCAGTGGTCCCAGCCAAAGCCGCCGCCCAGTTCGCGGACGAGTATCCACGAGAGCCACGCGATGAGCCCCACGATCGCGGCCGCCCCGATCGCCGTCGTAGCGAAGGCCGAAGGCAATAGCCTGTGCCAATGGAGCGCCATGAGCACGGCGAGCGCCGGCATCACCTCGAGCAGATACCGCCCCGATCGCTGCGTGGGCAGCAGGAAGACGACGAAGTAACAGCCGACCAAAAGCCAGAGCAGCCGCTCCGCATCGCCCGCCTCGCGGCGATGCTGCCAGCCGCGGATCAGCGTGCCCAAGAGCGGCAGCGCCAGCAGGCCCGCGTTGGCAAACCAGGTGAGCGAATAGACCCAAAGGCTCGTTTTGCCCCAGAGAAGCGCGCCGAGATAGCTCGGCCGCCCCGCCTTCATCTTGCCGAGATTCTCATGCACCACGAACTCCTGCCAGATCGCCCGCGGATCGGGATCGAGCAGAAACCAGAGGGCGAAGATCGCGAGCGACAGTAACGCCGTCCACACGAGCCCGGGCAGCGACCGCACCAAGAACCGCCGCCAATCCCCTCGTCGCTCGTGGAAATGCCATGTGGCGAGGCCCGCCCCGATCGGCACGAGCTGCGCAAACGACTTCGTGAGCAGGGCCATGCCGACGACGAGGCCGATGAGCGTGGGAACCACGAACCGCGACTCGAACGATCGCGGCCGCCACCAGAGCATCAGGAAGAAGCAGAGAAACACCCAAAACGTCTCGGGCGGATTGGTGAGAAACGGCCGGCCGTAGCGGTAGGTGCTTAGGAATGCGAGATAGATCGCAGCGGCCAGCACTCCCTTTGCCGCGTCGCCCCCCGCCGCCCGCCAGGCGACGAGCCCCGCGAGCAAGGCCGTTGCAAACGTCCAGGCGACGCTCGGCCAGCGCAGGGCCACCAGCGACCACTGCCGCGCCCAATCCGTCGTGATGAGGCCCTGCCAGAAGAGCAGCGGCGGCTTCGTGTTGACCATGTCGGGCATCTCCGACTCCAGCGGCAGCCAGTGGCCGCTCGCCGCCGTGGCCCGTGTGATCTGCGCGTAGATCATCTCGTCGCCGTTGGTGGGCATGCGGAGCGACGAGAGGCCGAGGAGATACGTGGCGGCCGCGAGCACGAGGACGGCGATGCTGGCAAATGCACGTGTGAACGGCATGCGACGGGCGCCCGAACCGCGAGCGCTGGGGGGTTTGGAGTGAGGGACGGATGGACCTTGCTTGCGCAGCGGGCTTCCGTGGCAACACGATAACTCGTTTTTCAAAACCCGTCCGGCACTTCTTCCCCGCCGCTCTTCGTGCAGATCGCGACGAGCACGTCGGCATCGACGGAATCGGTGAGAAACACGACGCGTCCGTCGGCGAAGAGGGCCTGAATGCCCCCCGGATGGGTGCTCCAGAAGGAGTCGACCGCCGGATCGTTGACGACGCGGGACGAGAGCAGGATGCAGTTCGTGCCATGGGCCCAGAGGGACGAGGCCGCGAGGTCCTCGTCGTTCGTCTTGCCCTCTTCCGAGAACGTGCCACGATCGGATGCCTCGGCGACGAGCAGCGTCTGCGCGAGGCCGTCGGTGATCATCTCGCGCCGGGCCGGCTGGCGGTGGGCCTCGTCGTCGGTGGCGTAGAGCACGCCGCTGTGTTCCCAATCGGCCACGAGGCTGTCGGCGCCGGACAGTTTCATCGCCGTGCCCATCACGCCGCCGTAATCCTGCTTCCCCGGATACCGCTGCACGCCGCTGGGGCAGACGTAGACCGCGAGGTCGGCGCGGGACGCGGCCAGGTTGCCGTCGGGATCGTTCCACGGCTTCGCGTAGTCGATCTCGAGCGACGCCGCTCGCTCGTCGAGAAACGGCAGGATGAAGGACGACCAGGCGTGGAGCCGCGGCCGCTCCTTCACGCGATCGGTGGTGAAGGCGTCGCTGCCGGGGGGAAACTCCCGCTTCGCATCCTCGTAGCCGCCGAGGGCGAGACCGAACCGCCGGTTGTTGTCTTCGCACTGCGAACGTCGCGACGCCTCGCGGGCCCGCTGCAGCGCCGGCAGGAGCACCGCGACGACCGCGCCGACGATCGCCAGGAGTGCGAGCACCTCGACGAACGAGAAGCCGCGGGACGACGGGCTAACGGCCGAGCGCATGGGGGTCGGAAGAGCGCGGGATGGTTGCCGGCAGAAATGGGACTGCTGGGACTCGAACCCAGGACCAACGGATTAAAAGTCCGATGCTCTAACCAACTGAGCTACAGTCCCGAAACCATCCTACCGGGACTGCTAGCGGGAGCAACTGACATTCAGCGGGAGCAACCGCCATTCAGCGGGAACCTGCGCGCAGAGGGCGCGGCGAAGGAAATGCCCGAGAGAGGACTTGAACCTCCACCCAGTTACCTGGACAAGAACCTGAATCTTGCGCGTCTGCCAATTCCGCCACTCGGGCGAGTGAGGTGCTTGGATGGTAGCAGCCGCCGGTCTCCTCGAAAAGGAGGACGGGCTTTAGCCTGTCTTCGGTGGGGCAGGCTTCCAGCCTGTCCTACTCCACCGTCACGCTCTTGGCGAGGTTGCGTGGCTTGTCGACGTCGCAGCCACGGAGGACGGCGATGTGATACGCGAGCAGCTGCAGCGGGATCGCCTCGACGATCGGCTGCAGGAAGTCGGGGGCGTCGGGCACCTCGATCACGTCGTCGGCCAGTTCCCGCACGCGTTCGTCGCCGCGGCTGGAGACCGCGATCACCGGGCCCCTGCGGGCCTTGATCTCCTCGAGATTGAGGATCACCTTATCGTAGACGGCGCCCTGCGGGATCAGGAATACGCTCGGCGTGAGCGGATCGACCAGCGCGATCGGGCCATGCTTCATCTCGGCCGCCGGATAGCCCTCGGCGTGGATGTAGCTGATCTCCTTGAGCTTGAGGGCCCCCTCGAGCGCCACCGGGAAGTTGTACTGCCGGCCGAGATAGAGAAACGTGCTCGCGTTGCGATATTTCTCCGCGATCGCGCGGATCG
>JBIIOK010000107.1:0-8889 GCA_044336985.1 Pirellulales bacterium
CGGGCAGCGTGAGGGCCGGCGGTGCCATCCGCGGAGCGGCAGCCGGGGCCGCCACGCCGGGCGGCAGTCTGATGTTCCTCGGCAGCGAGGCGTCGGGATCGACGATGCCGAGCTGCTTCTTGAGGCTTGTGTTTTCGCTGGCGATGCGATCGAGCCGGGAGCACTTGTCCTGGAGCTCGTCCTGCAGGAGATAGATCTGATCCTCCTGCATCCGCAGCTCGCGCTCGAGCAGCTGCTGGCTGATGTCGGTCTTGCAGCCGCATGCCATGATCAAGACAGCGGCCGCCGCCGACACGAGGGTCGCGGGGGTGACGGCGATGCCTGCGAATCCGTTCGCGATGCGGGTCATGATGCGCCTCCTGCGCCTCAGACGGTCGAATCGATCCCTGTCAGACGGTGTGCAGCGATTCTCAGATGCTCTTCACGTCGGCCCGCCCGGCCGGCATGTGCTCGATCACCTCGTCAATCAGCCGGTAGTCACGGGCCTCCTCTGCCGACATGAACCGGTCGCGATCGGTGTCCTGCTCAATCTTCTCGAGCGGATGCCCGGTGTGCTTGAGCAGGATGTTGTTGAGCTTGTGCTTGACGTTCTTGAATTCCTTGGCGTGGATCATGATTTCCTCCGCCGTGCCCTCCATGCCGGCGAGCGGCTGGTGGATCATGATCCGGGCATTGGGCAGGGCGCGGCGCTTGCCCTTCGCGCCCGCCGCGAGCAGCACGGCGCCCATCGAGGCGGCCTGGCCGATGCAGTAGGTGGCCACGTCGCAGGTCACGAACTGCATGGTGTCATAGATCGCCAGTCCGGCCGTCACGCTGCCGCCGGGCGAGTTGATGTAGAGGTGGATGTCGGACTTCGGATCGTCCGACTGCAGGAAGAGCATCTGAGCGACGATGGCGTTGGCCATCTCGTCGTTCACCTGCGTGCCCAGGAACACGATCCGGTCCTTGAGCAGGCGGCTGTAAATATCCATGGCCCGCTCTTCGCGGCCGCTCTTCTCGATGACGTAGGGGATCAGCGGCATGGATCAGTCTTTCTCCTTGTCTTCTGCGACCGCCGGCGGCTTGCTCAGGATCTCGTCGACGAGGCCGTATTCCTTGGCCTCGGTCGCAGTGAGGTAGCGATCGCGGTCGGTATCCTTCGCGATCCGCTCGAGCGGCTGCCCCGTGTGGTGGGCGAGGATCTCGTTGAGCACCTGGCGGGTCTTGATGATCTCGTCGGCCTGGATCTCGATGTCGCTCACCTGCCCGCCCACCTGGCCGTAGGGCTGGTGGATCATCACCTTGGCGTGTGGCAGGACGAATCGCTTGCCCTTGGCGCCGCCGGCAAGCAGCACCGCGCCGCCGCTGGCGGCGAGCCCCACGCAGTAGGTGGCCACCGGGCAGGAGAGGATCTGCATCGTGTCGTAGATGGCCATCGTGGCCGTCACGCTGCCGCCCGGCGAGTTGATGTAGAAGTGGATGTCCTTGCGGCGATTCTCGCTCTGCAGGTAGAGCAGCTTCATGACGAGCTCGTTGGCATTGCCGTCGTAGATCTCGCCTTGCAGTAGGATGATGCGGTTCTCGAGCAAGAGATCGCCGAGCGTCATCTGCCGCTGCCGCTGGTAATCGCGGCTCGCGCTCGAGTTTTGCGTGGCTGGCATCGTCATGGGATCGCGATTGCGGTCGTGCATGGGTGTGTTGATTTCCCTCATGACCGCTTGCCCGGGGCGGGGGCCGCCTCGGCATGCTTCGCGGTCGGGATCTCCTCCTCGCCCACGACCACGCCACACACGGCATGGTCGATGGCGTCGGTGTCTGGCCGGGGAAACTCGAAGGGTGTGTCGGTGAACTTTGCGTTCTCCGTCACCAGGTCGAGCGTCTTCCGCTCGACGATCTGGTTGCGGAGCACGTCCATCAGGCCGCGCTTCTCGAGGCTCGCCCGCACGCGGCGAGGTGATTCGCCCGACTGGGCGGCGATCGCGCGAATCTCCTCGTCGTAATCGGCCGCCGCATCGGCGATCGACTCGTCCTCGGCGATCCGCTCGAGGATGAAGTGCTCCTTGAGGGCCCGCGCGGTGCTCGCCATCACCGACTGCCGCAGTTCGTTGACGTGGCGGCGGATCGAGTCGTCGTCGAATCCGCTGCGCCGCAGCTCGAGGATCGCCCGCTCCAGCTCCCGCTGGCTCTGGCGCCGGAGCAGGTCGGGGGGCAGGTCCCAATCGGCCGATGCGGTGAGGGCGCTGGCCACCTGCTGCCGCACCTGGCGGCGGCGGTGCCACTCGAGCTGGCTTTCCAGCTGCTTGCGGACGGCGTCGTGCAGTGCGTCGGCCGACTCGAACCCGCCGAGCTCCTCGAGCAGGGCGGGCGAGAGTTCCGGCAGTTCGAGCTTCTTCACCTCGAGCACCTTGAGCTCCATCGTCACTTCCTTGCCGCGAAGCGACTCGACGGCCGCCTCGGGGGAGACCTTCACCTTGGCGGTGACGGTGTCGCCCGCCTTGGCCTTCTTCACGAGCGCGTCGAAGCCGGGCAGTTCGGCATCGGCGAAGGATAGCTTCGGCCGCACCACGATCTCGAGTTCGTTGGCCTCGGAGAGAACCTTGTCGCCATCGAGAAATCGCAGGCTGGCGACGATCAGGTCGCCGGCCGACGGAGCGCCGTCGTGCGGCACAAGGCGGCTGCGCTCGCGAAGGATGTTGCCGAGGGACTCGGTGACGTCGTCAGCGGAGATCTCGCGGGAGGGCCGCTTGATCGCGAGCCCCTTCCACTTGGGCATTTCGAACTCCGGCCGCACCTCGATGGAAAACTCAAAGGTCATCGGGCCGTCGTCGGGCAGGACGACGGCGCCGACATCGAGATCGGGCTCGCTGATCGGCGAGAGCTTCTCCTGCTCGGTGACCTGGGCCATCGCCTCGGTGAGCAGTTTCGAGCGGATCTGGTCGCGGAGCTCCGTCTTGAAACGGCTGCTCACGAGCGACCGCGGTGCGCGGCCCGGACGGAAGCCCGGCAGGAGGGCGCTGGGCATCAGTTCGGCGACGGCCTCTTGGAGGTGGCGGTCGATGTCTTCACGCGGGATCGACACCTTCACCCGCCGTTGGCAGGTCGAAGCCTTCTCGACCGCGACGTCGAGCTTGAGCGGCTGGCGGGAGGCCTGGTCGGCGTCGGAGGAGGCGAGAGCGGTGGCGGAATCAGACATGGAGGGTTCCCAAATGGGGCCAGAGGATCGGGGGAACGTCGCCCGTCGCGGCAAACGCGGGGTCGTCACGGGGCGGACGCAAAAAGGGAAATGAAGCGGGTGATGGGATTCGAACCCACGACAACCACGTTGGCAACGTGGTGCTCTACCAACTGAGCTACACCCGCGATCCAATCGGACGCAGTTGGCTGCGACCGGGAACCCAGCGATTATAGGGGTGCCCAGGGCCGCCGCAAGATCACCCTCTGGGCAAGACCGGTTTTCTGAAGAATCTGGGCAGGACGAATTGGCGGCCCCAAGCCAGGGGCTAGAATCGGTCCCATCGGCCGCGGGAATCACCTATGAACGTTCGCTTCGTCGTCATCGCCCCGGAGTCAAAGAAGGGCACCTTCAGCATCCGGCTCCCGATCGTGGTCGGCCGCAGCGAAGAGGTGAAATTTCGGATTCAGCAGGATCGAGTCAGCCGAAAGCACTGCGAGTTCTTCGGCCAGGACGGCGTGGTTTTTCTTCGTGACCTGGGCTCGACCAACGGCACGTTTCTCAACGACGAGCAGGTGCCCGCGAGTGGAAAGACGCCAATCGATTCCGGCGCCGTCGTGCGTGTGGGTGGCCTCGCCTTCCGAGTCGAATATGACATGCCTTCGGGCATGCAAACGACCGCAGTGCGTGGGCCGAAGGCAAAAACGTCCGACGACACGATCGGCTTGAAGCAAGGTGGCGATTCAGAGCCGCTCCATGTGGAGCATGCCACCGAGACGCATACGGCGCCTGCCGCCACCGATGGCGAAGATGCCGGGGAGGCGATGTTTCAGGAGGAAGTCGCCGAGGAGCCAGCTCCTGAAGAGGCAGCTGCCGAGCAGCCACCGGCTGAAGAGGCAGTCGCTCCGGCGGAGCCGACACCCGGCGAGTCGCCGAGCGAGCATCCAAAGAAGAAGGGTAAGGGCTTCGATTTTCTGTCTGCCGGGACGCCCTCCGAGGAGAGCGCCGCCGAAGCACCGCAGTGGCCGGCCGGCAGCGACGACGCCGCTGAGGCGCCTGCGGACGACGAAAAGCTCGGCGACTTCTTCAAGGGGCTGAAGTAGCAGGAAATCTCCACCATGCCAGCCTCCGCCCGCCGCGTCACGACACTCGATCTCGCGGTCGCCAAGCGCGACCGCCGGCCGCTCACCATGGTCACGGCCTACGACTGGCCGACGGGCCGGCTCGTCGATGCCTCGGGCGTCGACTGCGTGCTCGTCGGCGACAGCGTGGCGATGGTGGTCGCGGGCCGCTCCTCGACGATCCCCGCCACGCTCGAGCAGATGATCTACCACGGCGAGATCGTCTCGCGGGCCGCGGAGCGGGCGATCGTCGTGGTCGACCTGCCGTTTCCGCTCCAGCACCTCGGGGTGCGAACGGCCGTCGAGGCGTGTGCGCGGATCCTAAAAGAAACCGGCTGCCAGGCGGTGAAACTCGAGGGCACGGCTGGCCAGGCCGAGGTGATCGCGGGGATCGCCGCGGCCGGCATCCCCGTGATGGGGCACGTGGGGCTGCGGCCCCAGGCGGTGCACCAGCTCGGCGGTTACCGCGTGCAACGCGACGCGGATCGTCTGATGGCCGATGCAAAGGCGGCCGCCGACGCCGGCGCCTTCGCCGTCGTGCTCGAATGCATTCCGCGCGAGGTGGCTCGCGCGATCACCGAGGCGATCCAGATTCCCACGATCGGCATCGGCGCGGGGCCGGACTGCGACGGGCAGGTGCTCGTGCTCCACGACCTGGTCGGCCTCTCGCTCGACCGCGTGCCGAAATTCGTGAGAGCCTACGCCGACGCCAAGTCGTCGATCGCCGATGGCCTTTCGCGCTGGCGGAGCGACGTCGAGAACCGCCGCTTCCCCGCCCAGGCCGAGACGCTGATGTAGACCGCTTGCTCCGCAAGCGGATCTCCCCTGCCCTGCTTGAGCCACGCTGGACGTAGGCGAAGGGATCGGCTGAAGCTCGCGGAGCATTTGGCCCGAGTCTTCGAGGGACACCGCGACGCGACTTCTGCCGTCCCTGAGCCGGTGCGACGCCGAGAGGGAGACTTTGAGATCCGCTTGCGGAGCAAGCGGTCTGCGTTCCAAGCGGTCTCCTTTACGGCAGAACCACTTCGTCGGAGATGATGACCGGCTTGCTCGTCGTCACCGGCGAGCCGCTCGGCATCGGGCCCGGAGCGCCGCCAGGACCGGCTGGCAGACTCGGCACGACCGTGCCGCCGCCCATGGGGACTCCCCCGCCAACGACTCCACCCTGGCAGTCGTTGCAGCCGCTGCCGCCCGCGACATGCTCGCCCGGCGCGAACGAGGCCGACTGGCACGGCGTCGACTCGCAGCAGTTCGAGGGCTGGCCGCAGGGCCGCATCGCGGGAGCCGCCGGCGCGACCGCCGCACCTGGTGGCACGAAGCCCGGGGGGAGGTGTCCGAAGCACTTCTCGTACTTCCAGACCTCGAGAGCGATGTATCGCTCACTCATCGATTTGCAGCCAGTGGATCCCGCCGCCACCACAACGGCCGCGGTCACGAGCGCCAGCCTGCTCCATTCCGTCGCACGCATCGAACCAGCCTCCCTGATTGCTGCCGGACGTCTTCGCCCGGCCATGCCGCGCCCGGGCACTTCCCGGGACTCGCAACCCTACCCCACGGGCTGCGCGCGGCAAGAAAAAATCGGGCCGCGCGGGAGGCATCCCGGCGGCCCGTTGGGAAACTGTGAGGGTCGTGCGGATCAGCCCTTGCGATGGCGAATGCGGGCCCGCATGCGGCGCTTCTTCTGGCCGAGTTTTCGCCGCCCCTTGCCGGTTTTCTTGACACCCATGCTCTTCTTGAAGCTCCTTGGAATCCGGGAAATGACTCGGGCAAGTTGTAGAATGCCGGCCTCCCCGCTTGCAAGCACCGTCGTCCCGCAACGACAGTGGATGGTTTCGTCGCCGCCCCGTCGCCCCAGAGCCGCATGATCGTCTTCTTCCCCACATACGCTCGGCAGCTCCCGGGAGACAGGCGTTGGCGTGCGACCGTCGCGGGCATGGTCACCCGGCCGCTGCCGCTGCGCAGCCGGCGGCGGGTGATGGCGATGGCGGTGCTCAAGCGAATCCTCGACCTCGACGAGGCGCAGCTTGAGTCGGACGTTTTCCAGCGCCGGGCCGACGCGTTCCTCTTCCAGCGGGTGGCCGGGCAGCCGGTGCGGATCGCCATCGGCGACCGGCTCATCGACGTCGGGCAGACCGACCGCGCGGGGCACTTTCGTGCGACGTTCGACATCGACGGGATCGGTCCGCCAGGCGACCCCGGCTGCCCGTGGATTTCGTATTCGGGATTCGTCGACGACGAGGAGCAGGCGGGCCTCGCGGACGCCGCGACGCAGGGCGAGGCGGTTACGGCTGGCGGCCGGATCCAGCTGATCGGCGACCAGGGCCTCTCGGTCATCTCCGACATCGACGACACCGTGAAGGTGACCAACGTGGCCAATCGTCGCGAACTGCTCGCCAACACGTTCGTGAGAGAATTTCGGGCCGTTCCCGGAATGATCGACATCTACCGCCGCTGGCAGGAGGAGCCGCAGACGGCCTTTCACTACGTGTCGGCGAGCCCGTGGCAGCTCGCCAGATGCCTCGGTGGATTCCTCGATGCCGCCGGGCTGCCCTCGGGTTCGATGCACCTGAAGCTCTTCCGCCTGAAGGACTCGACGCCGCTCGGCCGGCTGCCCTCGCGGAAGCGTTCGAAGCGCCGCACGATCGAGCAGATCATGGACGAGTTTCCCAGCCGTCGATTCCTGCTCGTCGGCGACTCGGGCGAGCGCGACCCGGAGGTCTATGCGGCCATCGCCCGCCGGCGACCGGAGCAGGTGTCGGGCATCCTCATTCGGCAGGTGGAAGGCAAGCCGCCACGCGAGAAGGTCCGCTCACGGCTCGACCGTCTCGCCCGCCGACTACCGACCGGCCTGATGCGAATCTTCACCGAGCCCGAAGATCTCACCGCGGCAAAGTAGGACAGGCTTCAGCCTGTCTTGATTGATGACAGGCTGAAGCCTGTCCTACTGAAACCCGGGTTGGGCGCGTTGGCGAGCCAGCCAGCCCGTTCACCACGGACTCTCGAACGCGTTTTGGAAGTGCTCGACCACGGGCTTGCCGTCGGGGCCGTCGAGCGTGACGGTGACGACGTCGATCCGCACCCGGCAGTCCTCGAGCCGGTTGCGTCGGATGTAGGCGTTGGCGAGCTGGGCGATCCGCCGTTGCTTCTGGTAGCCGACGGTCTCGGCCGGATGGCCGTGATTCGTGTCGGTTCGTGTGCGCACTTCGACGAACACCACCGTGCGGTCGTCGAGCGCGATCAGGTCGATGTCGCCGCGAAGCACCCGCTCGCGGCGGGCGATGATCCGGTAGCCGATGCCCTGGAGATAGCGGGCCGCCTGGTCCTCGCCGCGACGGCCGAGTTCGTCGCGCGGCTCCATGGAGGGCTCCGCCGATCTCAGGCCTTGGCGGCGGCCTTCTTCGCCGCCTTCTTTGCGCCGCCCTGCTCGGTCACGGCGTCGTCGCGCTTTTCGCGGAGACGCACCGCCTTGCCGACGCGGTCACGCAGGTAGTAGAGCTTGGCCCGGCGCGAGACGCCCGACCGCTTCACCTCGATCTTGGCGATCTTCGGCGAGTGCAGCGGGAACTTCCGTTCCACGCCCTCACCGGCCACGATCCGGCGCACCGTGAACATCTCGCGGCTGCCGGAGCCGCTGCGGGCGATCACCACGCCGTTGAAGATCTGCACACGCTCCTTCTCGCCTTCGAGAATGCGGGTGTGAACGTCGACGGTGTCGCCGATCGCAAACTTGGCCACCTCGGGCTTCAGGCTCGAGGCTTCGACATGGGAGAGGATTTTCTGGCTCACGATGCGCTCCTTTGGGAATGGATGGGATGGGCACGCCGCGTGGTCGCGACCACGGCCTGCTCGTGCCGCCACTGTGCGATCCGCGCGTGGTCGCCCGACAACAGCACGTCGGGCACGCTGAGGCCGCGAAACTCACGCGGCCGGGTGTATTGGGGGCCTTCCACGAGCCGTTCGGCGCCGGAGAAGGAATCCTGTCGGGCGCTCTCCTCGTCGCCGAGCACGCCGGGCACGAGCCGCGCGACGGCATCGACGATCACCATCGCCGCCACCTCGCCGCCGGAGAGCACGTAGTCGCCGATCGAGATCTCGTCGGGCTTGAGCAGGTCGCAGACGCGGGCGTCGAAGCCCTCGTAGCGGCCGCACAAGAGCACGATCCGTTCCTGCTTCGCCAATTCCTCGACGACCGATTGGTCGAGCCGCCGGCCGCCGGGGGTGAGCATCACGAGGTGGCCGGCAGCTCCCTGGGCCTGCACGTTCTCCACGCACGAGACCACCGGCCCCGCCATGAGCAGCATGCCTGGGCCGCCGCCGAATGGCCGGTCGTCCACCTGGCGGTGCACCCCTTCGGCGAAATCGCGGATGTTCACGACACGGATGTCGAGGAGCCCGCCTGCGCGCGCCGCCCCGAGGAGGCTTCCCTCGAGGAAACTCGTGAACATCTCGGGAAAGAGGGTGAGGATATCGATGCGCATGACGAGAAAAAAACCACGACGATCCGCGGCATCAAGTGGCCGATGCATCCTCAGCCGGGGCCTCGGGCGCCGCCTCGGCGACCGCTTCCGCAGGCGCTTCGGCTACAGCTTCGGCTACAGCTTCGGCTACAGCTTCGGC
>JBIIOK010000064.1:0-14368 GCA_044336985.1 Pirellulales bacterium
GCTTCGGCTACAGCTTCGGCTACAGCTTCGGCTACAGCTTCGGCGGCCGGCGCTTCGGCGGGGGCCTCGGACGAAGGCTCCGGCTTCACCTCCGGCACGAATGCCGGGGGACCCGGATCGGGGACGATCCGCGGCATCGCGAGCTTCGCGCGGGCCAGCTCCATCTCCTTCAAGTGGGTGCCGTTGGGGCCATACTTCTTGATCAAGACGCGGACCGCTTGGCTGGGCTGCGCGCCGACGGAGAGCCAATGCTGAAGCCGCGGCCCATTGAGCGTGCAACGGGCGTCGGTATCGGGCACATACGGATCGTAGGTGCCGAGGACTTCGATCTCACGACCATCGCGCGGGCTGCGCTTGTCAGTCGCACAAATCCTGTAAAAGGCGCGGTTCTTCCGGCCCATCCGCTTCATACGAATCGCCACAGACACGTTCAGGCACTCCTCGGGGAGGGAAAATCGAGCCTTTTAGCGTACCCGACGCGGGCCCAAACCCAAGCCCACCCACAGGACTGGCTTTTTTTCGGGGATTTCGCGGGTAGGACAGGCTTCAGCCTGTCGAAAGTAGACCGCCTCCTCCGGAAGCGGATCCCCAACCAGCCCGTCTTGGTGTCGCACCGGCTCGGGGGCGGCAGAAGGTTCCTCGCGGTGTCCCTCGCGGACTCGGGCCAAATGCTCGTCACGCTTCCGCCGACCCCCTCGCCTTCGTCCAGCGTAGGTCGCGCCGGCTACGGCGTGTCGCGCTTCTTCCGGCGCTGTTCCTTCTCGCGCTGCTTCTTCAGCTTGCGGCGCTCCTCGGCCGTGAGCCGCTTGCCGGTGTCGCCCTTGGGTCGGCCGAGGCGGGCGGCCGGGTTGGCGAGGCCGGCCTGGAGCTTCTGGACCTCGCGCATGCGGTCGCGCATGCCCAGACCCGCCATGCCCTTCATCATCGCGGCCATGCCGTCGAACTGCTTCACGAGGTCGCTCACCTCGTTCGGCTGCACGCCCGCGCCCGTCGCGATCCGCCGCCGCCGCGGCTGGTCGATCGTGCGCGTGGGATTGCGCCGCTCATCGGGCGTCATCGAATCGATGATGCCGAAGAGCCGCTTCATGTCTTTTTCGAGATCGGCGCCGGCCAGCATCTCCTGCATGCCGCCCATGCCGGGGATCATGCCGAGCACCTTGCCCAGGGGGCCGAGGCGACGCGTCTGTAGGAGCATCTTCTTGAAGTCGTCGAGCGTGAACTCGCCCGCCTTGAGCCGCTCCTCCTGCTTCTGCATCTCATCCTGGTCGAACTTCCGCTGCGCCTCCTCGACGAGCGAGACGACGTCGCCCATGCCGAGAATTCGGCCGGCCATGCGGTCCGGGTGGAAGTCTTCGAGGGCGTCGATCTGCTCGCCGGTGCCGATGAACTTAATCGGCACGCCGGTGACGTGCTTCACCGAGAGGGCGGCGCCGCCGCGGGCATCGCCGTCGAGCTTCGTCATGATCACGCCGTTGAGCTCGAGCGCCTCGTTGAAGGCCTTGGCGCTTCGCACGGCGTCTTGGCCGGTCATCGCATCGACGACGAGATAGACCTGGTCCGGTCCGACCGTGCGGTCGATCCGCGAGAGCTCCTGCATCAGGGCCTCGTCGATGGAGAGCCGGCCGGCCGTGTCGAGGATGACGACGGAGATGCCCTCCTTTTTCGCGCGGGCCACGCCCGCGTTGCAGACGGCGACGGGATCGCTCACGCCGTCGGGCGTATGCACGGGCACGTCGAGCTGCCGGCCGAGCACCGCCAGCTGCTCGATGGCCGCCGGCCGCTGGAGGTCGGCCGCCACGAGCATCACGCCGCGGCCCTGCTCCTTGATCTTCTTCGCGAGCTTCGCGCAGGAGGTCGTCTTGCCCGAGCCCTGCAGGCCGCAGAGCATCAGGATCGTCGTCTTGCCCGCCTCGAGGTGGAGCGAGTGATCGACCGGTCCCATTAGGTTGACGAGCTCGCGGTGCACGATGCCCACGAGCTGCTGTGCCGGGTCGAGCGACTCGAGCACCTGCGCGCCGACGGCCTCGGCGGCGACGCGATCGAGGAACGCATCAACCACGTCGTAGGCGACGTCGGCCTCGAGGAGCGCGGTGCGGACGCCCGCCAGTCCCTCCCGCATGTTCGCTTCGGTGAGCCGGCCGCGACCGCGGAGCGAATTGAAGGCGGACGACAGCGAGGCGGTGAGCGATTCGAACATGGCGGCTCCGGGAACGACGGCGAGAAGAACCGCCGAGTATAGCCGCCCGCCGCCGCGGGGCCCGGGCCCGCCGATCACTCTGGCAGGCCGGAAAAAGGCTTCGCCCCTCCGGTGACGAGCCGCTCGAATCGGGAGCGGGCACACAGCGTGCCGCTTGCCCGACGCGTGGCCGGCAAGAGCGGCGCATCACCGGAGGGGCGAAGGATCGCGGGCCGCTGGGAACGAGCGGCCCGCGACGGTTCAGGTTTGTGCGTATCAGCTAAACGTGCCGGGCTCGCTCACCACCGGCATCGACGAGGGAGACGACATGATCGTGCCCCCCTCCTCGCAGCACGGAGCGGCCGAGCCGCCGCAGGGATCGCAGGCCGGTGCTCCGCAGGCGGGAGCGCCGCAGGCCGGCGCACCGCATGGGGCCGCCATCGGCGGCGCCGCGCTGCGGCCCACCATGCCGCCGCCGCACGGTTGGCGAAACTCCATGAACGACGGGCGTCGGCACGGGTTGTTGAAGCCGCCGAAACAACTGGTGCACCCGGGGGCTGCCAGGAGGCTGCCGAGCGCGATCGAGAGGCACAAGAAACGCGACATGGTTACGGTCTCCACCGCTCTCGCGGCTTTCGGCCGCGACGACGTGATGCGTCGTCCGTGACGACGCTACCGAACCCTAGCTCATGATCCGGTGCGCGGCGGAGCGACTTTAAAAAATTTGTCGCCGGTGCGGTGGGGTGGTAGCGGTCGCGCCAGCCGTGCCCTGCGTGCGCTCGACGCGGTGGGAGACTCGGGGAAAATGCCCCGTTCCGGCGGGCACCGCCGTGTCATCCGCGTGCTAGGGTTGAACAACGCCGGTCATGGAAGGGTCGGCGCATTCGAGGCAGCGTGGCAATGGCGGTTCGGCAGCGGCATCTTTGTAGCGGCGATTTTCCCCGGGGCGGGCAGTCCGTTTTCGCCATCGTTGTAATAGCGATCGCTCGAAGTTGGTGCGCAGCTGCGGCAGTGGCGATCATCGCCATAGCAGCCGTGGCGATCTGGAGCCCAGTCCTGGCGCACGGCAGCGAGCCGACGCCGGCCGTGGCCGTCTCGCAGCCTGGCGCCCGCGCGCTTCGCAGCATCGATCCGTCGCCCCATGACGATGTGCCCGGCGTCGCGGAGCCCGACGTCTGGTGCGTGAGCACGCGTCGGCTGCCCGCCACCTGCAGCGTGCCGCTCGCGCCGAACCTCGCGGTCGAGCGGTTCGCCAACGAGGAGAGTCGGCGCCGTGGCTGCTGGCAGCATGCCAGCCTCGCGAGCCTTCTCGGCGACGAGCCCGGCAGGCCGCTGGTCTTCTTCATCCACGGCAACCGGTACGACGCCGCGGCCGCCAAGCAGCAGGGGCTCTTGCTGGCACGCCACTGTGCCGCGGTCTGCGCTGGCCGGTCGCCTGTGCGGACGGTGATCTTTTCCTGGCCGAGCGAGCAGCAGGGCATCCTCCTCAAAGACGGCCGCGCGAAGTATGAGCGGGCCTTCTCCGAGGGCCGCTACATGGCCTGGCTGCTCGGCCAGATCGAGCCATCGCGGCCGGTCGGGATCGTCGCCTATAGCTACGGCGCCCTGATCACGCTCGAAGGGCTCAAGGATCTGTTGGCGGCGGAGCGTTCGGGCCGCACCGACCTGCAGCCCTGGCTGGCCCGCCCGGCGCAGACGAATCTCGTCTTCATCGCGCCGGCGGTACGATGCGACGCCCTCGCGCCGCGGGGCCCGTATCGCGAGACGCTCGAGTGCATCGACAGCGTGTCGCTGATCATCAATTCGAGCGACGACGCCCTGCGGTTCTTTCCGCTGCTCGATCGCCGCATCGGCGCCGACGCGCTCGGCTACGTGGGCATGCCGCGGCGCTGGCTACCGGGCCACGTGGCATTTTCGGCGGTGGATGGGGCGAACGTCATCGGCAAGAACCACGGCCTGCCGCTCTACCTCGCGTCTCCCTCGCTCACGAAGCGGCTCTGCTCGGCCGCCACGGGCGGTATGTAGGACAGGCTTCAGCCTGTCTACTATGACGAAGTAACCGCGTCGTTCAGCGGCAGGCTGAAGCCCACCCTACCTCGCCGCGAACCACTCGGCGGTCTTGGCGATGCCGTCCGCGAGCGATACTTCCGGCCGCCAGCCGAGGACGCGGCCGGCAAGCGAAGCATCGACGAGGTTCGACCGCAGGTCGCCGGGGCGGGCCGGGCCGTGCAGCGGCTGCGGCAGCTCGGCCCCGCGGCCGCGGCGTTCGAGCATGGAGCGCACAGCCGCGCGGATCATCGACTCGAGGTCGTTGACATCGGTGCCGATGCCGGTGCCGATGTTGAGGCTCGTGAGCGTCTTGGGCTGCACCTGCGGCAGGTCGTGGGTGAGGGCGATGACGTTGGCCCGTGCCACGTCGGGACCGTAGACATAGTCGCGGATGTAGCGGCCGTCGCCGTTGATCGTGGCGGGCTCTCCGGCCAGCAGTTTCTTGCAGAAGATCGCCACCACGCCCGCCTCGCCATGCGGATTCTGTCGCGGGCCGTAGACGTTGGAATAGCGGAGGGCCACCGTGGCGAGGCCGTGCTCTTCGGCAAAGAACTTCAGGTAGCGTTCGCCGACCCACTTCGTGATGCCGTAGGGGCTCACGGGGTTGGCGGGGGTCGATTCGGGGGCCGGCGACGTGACGTCGCCGTAGAGCACGCCACCGCTCGAGGCAAAGACGACCCGGCGGCAGCCCTGCCGCGCTGCGGCGTCGAGCACGTTGATCAGGCCGATGCAGTTGACCTGCGCGTCGAAAAGCGGCTCGCGCACCGACCGGCTGACCGACATCTGGGCGGCCTGGTGGCAGACGGCATCGGGCCGCTCCGCGTCGAACACCGCTGCCACCGCCTTGCCATCGACGATATCGACGACGTGCAGCGGCACGCCGGCGGGCAGATTCGCCCGGTCGCCACTGGAGAGGTCGTCGATGACGGCCACGGCGTGGCCCGCGGCGAGGAGCCCGTCGACGATGTGACTGCCGATGAAACCGGCGCCGCCGGTGACGAGGATTTTCATGCGGTGAATCCTTGCGGGCCGGAGCCCTCATGGGGAGGAAAGTTGGGATCGATTCTATTGTCCCGCCGCGAGGAAGCGGTAGCCCCGCGCCGGTGACGAGCGGCTGCCGCTCACGCGATGATCGAGCGGGCGAGCGAGAAGTAGATCAAGAGCGTGAGCATGTCGGTGATGGCCAGGGCGATCGGTCCCGCCGCCACCTGCGGCTCACGGCGCATGAGCCGCAGCAGGTTTGGCAGCAGTGTGCCCACGACCGCGGCGCAGGCCACGCCACCCACGATGCCGCCGAGCAGGCAGCAGACGAGCCGGATGTCGCGGAGCCAGATCGCCGCCACCGCGGCCACGGCCGCGCCGCCGGCGAGCCCGAGCAGGAGGCCGGTGAGCGACTCCGTGCGCAGCTTCTTGAGGATCGACGGCAGCGTGGGCCGGCCACCGCGGAGCGCCTGCAGGGCGAGGCTGACCGACTGAATGCTCACGCTCTCGGCCAGCGCGAGCACCACCGGAATGAAGAGCGCCAGCGCCACGAGTTTCTGGAGCTCGACCGCGAAGGCCCCGGAAAGGAACGCGGCCACGATGCCGCCGGAGATGTTGGCGATGAGCCAGGGAAAGCGGCTGCGAAAGGCCGACAGCGGAGACGACTGCTGCGATTCCTGCAGGTGGACGCCGATCAGCTGGAAGAGCGCCTCGGAGTCTTCGCGGCGGTCGACGTCGGCGAGTTCTTCGGTGTAAAGATCCACATCGACGATGCCCACGAGCCGCTTCTCATCGTCGACGACCGGGAAGGCGAGCAGGCGATGCAACAGGAAGAACTCGCAGGCATCGAGCACGGTGGCATCGGCGGGAATCGCGGTCACCTTTCGCACCATGATGTCGCGGATCGGCGTCGACTCGTGGTCGAGCAGGAGGCGGCGGGTGGGGACGACGCCCTGGAGCCGGTCGCCTTCATCGACCACGTAAAAGTAGATGATCCGCCCCTCCGGTGGCCGAGCCCGGATCGTCGCGATCGCCTCGCCGACGGTATGCCCGACGTTCAGGCGGGCGAAGTCGGTCCGCATGTGGCGGGTGACCGGGTCGGCGAGGTGGGAATCGATGGTCGGCGGCGCGGGCATGCGGGCTGGCTCAGGCGGTGGGCGACGCGAGCCACTTTAGCAGTTCGATCGCCGTCACAGGCAGAAGCGAGAGCGCAAGCACGAGCAGCCAGTCGGAGCTGAGCGAACTGCCCACCGCAAAGACGCTCTGGGCATAGGGAAGCGTGACGATCGTCACCTGGAGGAGCGACGAGACGGCGATCGCGGCGAGGAGCGCCGGATTGCGAAAGAACCCCAGATCGACGGCCGTCACGCGGTCGCTGCGGCAGCCGATGGCGAAGAAGAGCTGGGCGAAAGCGGCGACGCAGAACGTCATGGTGCGGGCGTGCGGCAGCCGGGCATCGTCCCCCTGCCAGCAGAACCAGAATGCGCCGAGCATGACGGCCGCGACGAGCGTTCCATGGGCGAGGATCAGAAGGCCGCGGGGCAGGGGGATCACCGCCTCCTGCGGCGGCCGTGGTTTTCGCAGCATGAGGTCGCGCTCCGGCGGCTCGAGCCCGAGCGCGAGCGCCGGCAGCCCGTCGGTGACGAGGTTCAGCCAGAGGATCTGGATCGCCGCCAGTGGGGCGGGCCAGCCGGCGACCGCCGCCACGAACATCAGGAGCACCTCGCCCGCGTTGCACGAGAGCAGGTAGTGGATGAATTTCTGGATGTTGTCGTAGATTCCCCGGCCCTCCTCGACGGCGCTCACGATCGACGCGAAGTTGTCGTCGGTGAGCACCATGTCGGAGGCTTCCTTCGTGACGTCGGTGCCGGTGATTCCCATCGCGATGCCGATGTCGGCCGCCTTCACGGCCGGTGCATCGTTGACGCCGTCGCCCGTCATGGCCACCACGGCGCCCCGCCGCTGCCAGGCCCGCACGACGCGGAGCTTGTGCTCGGCCGACACGCGGGCGTAGATGTCGATGTCGGCGACGGACGCGGTGAGCCGCTCGTCCGACATGGTCTCGAGTTCCGCGCCGGTGACGACGCGGCCAGGTCCGCCGTCGGTGATGCCGAGCTCCCGGCCGATCGCCAGGGCCGTGGCCGGGTGGTCGCCCGTGATCATCACCGGCCGGATGCCCGCGGTACGGCACCGCTCGACGGCGCTCTTGGCCTCCTCGCGCGGCGGATCGATGAGCCCCGCGAGCCCCACGTGCACGAGCTCGCGTTCCACGAGCGCGGGCTGCGAGTCGATCAGTTCGTGGGCCGGCAATTCGCGGCAGGCGAGTGAGAGCACGCGGAGCGCGCCATTGGCGAGGCTGGCACCGGCCGCGAGGATTTCGCGGCGCCGGTCGGCGGAGAGCGGCACGGCCACGCCGTCTCGCAGCTCGGCAACGCAGCAGGGCAGCACCGCTTCCGGAGCCCCCTTCGTCTCGAGCAGGCGGAGGCCGTCGGGCTGGCGCACGACGACGCTCATCCGCTTCCGCTCGGAGTCGAACGGAATCTCGAAGATCGTGGGGGCGGCCGGATCATCGATGGCGATGCCCGCCTTCATGGCCGCCACGACGAGCGCGCCCTCCGTCGGGTCGCCGACCACCTGCCAGCCGTCGGCGCCTGCCGGCTGTACCGTGGCGTTGTTGCACCGCGCGGCGATCGTGAGCAGCCGCTCGAGGTCGGGCTCGGCCGTGGCCGTGAGGGCCACGGCGCCGCCCACGCGCTGAAACTCGCCCTGCGGCAGGTAGCCGACGCCGCTCACCCGGTAGCAACCGGTGGCGGTGACGATCTCGCGGACGGTCATCTCATTGCGGGTGAGCGTGCCGGTTTTGTCGGAGCAGATCACCGTGACCGACCCGAGGGTTTCCACGCTCGGCAGCCGGCGGACGAGCGCGTTGCGGGCGACCATGCGCTGCAGGCCGATCGCGAGCACGAGCGTGACGACGGCTGGCAGACCTTCGGGCACGGCAGCCACGGCCAGGCTCACCGCCCGCAAGAGCACGTCCGTGAGGCCGCCGTTCTGCCAGAGCGCGGCCGCCCCGCCGCCCCGCGCGAGCTCGACCGCGAAGATCACCCCGACGATGGCCAGGCAAACGACGATCAGAATGCGGCCGAGCTCCGCGAGCCGCCGCTGCAGGGGCGTGGCCTCGGGCTCGGATCGGCCGAGCAGTCCGGCGATGCGGCCGAGCTCCGTCTCCATTCCGGTGGCGACGACGACCGCCGCGGCCCGTCCGGCGGCGACCACCGTTCCGGCGTGCACCATCGACCTGCGGTCGGCGAGCGGGGTGCCAGCGGGCAGCCGCTCCACGGGCTCCTTTTCGACCGGCGTGCTCTCACCGGTCAGCGACGATTCCTGCAGCCGCAGCCCGTAACCATCGCGGAGCCGTGCGTCGGCAGGCACGTGGTCGCCAGCTTCGAGTTCGATGAGATCTCCCGGCACGAGGCCGTGGGTCGGAATTGCGCGCACCGCGCCGTCACGGACCACCTTCGCCAGCGGCGTCGACATCCGCTCGAGGGCCGCGAGCGCCTTGAGCGCCCGCTCCTCCTGCAGGAATCCGATCAGCGCGTTGACCAGCACGATCGCCGCGATCGCGGCCGTATCGGCCCAATCTCCCATGGCCCCGGCGATCCCCGCCGCCACGAGCAGTATCCAGGTCACGAGGTCCTCGAACTGGCGCAGGAATTTCCACCACCAGGGAGCCGCGGGCGGCTCGGCGAGCGCGTTGGGGCCGTGGTCCGCCAGCCGCCGGGCGGCCTCGGCGTCTGTGAGGCCGCGGTGCACGTCGGTGGCCAGTCGCGCCGCGAGTTCGTCGAGTGCGGAGGCATGCCAGGCCGTGGCTGCTGTCGGAGCAGGGGATGGAAGGGGCGTGCTCGACGTCATCGGTGCCGAAACCACGGGCCGCCGGAGAGAAAGCCGCCGCATGATAGGGCACCGTTCAGGGGTGCTCCACCATCGCGTCGAGGACGTCCTGCAGGGGCACCGTCGCGAATGTCGTGGCGTAGTCGCTCATCGCGTACGGGATGACGAGCAGCTTGTCATGGACGAGGCCGCCGCAACTATAGACGACGTTCGGCACGTAGCCCGACCGCTCGTTGCCGTTCGGTGAGAGGAGCGGCGTCCGCAGTCTGCCGATCACTTTCGTCGGGTCTTCGATGTCGAGGAGGGCGGCGCCGATCGAGTATTTTCGCATCGGCCCGACGCCGTGCGTGATCACGAGCCACCCCGCCGGCGTCTCGATCGGCGAGCCGCAGTTGCCGATCTGCACGTATTGCCACGGGTGGCTTGGCCGCAGGACGAGCTTCTTCGTGTGCCAGAAGTGGCGGTTTTCCGATGCCATGAAATAGATGTTTTCCCCATCTTGCCGGGAGAGCATGCAGTAGTTGCCCTTGATCCGCCGCGGGAACATGGCCATTCCCTTGTTGGCGATCTCGGGGCCGTTGAGCGTGCTCATGCGAAACCGGACGAAGTCGTCGGTCTCCACGAACTGCGGCAGCATCATGTGGCCGTCGAACGCGGTGTAGGTGCCGTAGTAGCGGACCGAGCCGTCGTCCTCGACGAACCGCACGAACCGGGCGTCCTCGATGCCGTTGGTCTCGGCGGGCGAATAGGGAAAGATGATCCGCTCGGAGATGTCGGAGGCGGGGTCGCACTCGATCTCGTAGTTCGAACGGGCGAGGGCCCGGATGGCGTCGATGTAGGGCTCGAAATCCCGCCGCCTCGGCTTGTGCTCGCGGGTGAGCCGGGCCAGAGTCGTCTCGAGTTCGTCGAGCGTGAAGCGGTCGTCGACCCCGGCGAAGGCGAGTTCGATGATGTTGTCGACGATGCCGAGTTCCTCGAGCTTCGTCCGGAAGAGCGCCTTCTCGTAGCGAATCCGCGTCAGCACCCGTGGCGCGGCGACGAATCCCGTCGGCGTGTTGACGCTCACGATCCCCGCGGCGTCGATCGTGCCCGCGCGGAAGACGACGCTCGAGATGTGCCCCTCGCCGATGGCCCGCAGGCTGAGGACGAACCGTCGCGTGCCCGCCGGAAGACCGCTCTGGTCGGGGTGCCAGACCATCGCGGGGTTGGAGAGCGAGGCGCTTTCGAGCGCGTATTCCTGCGTGAAGAACGAGCCGATGAGGAGCTTCCGCGATTCGCTCAAGGACCGGTCGGTGAGCATGAGGTGCCGCATGGCCTCGTAGCGCTCGAGGAAGAACTGCAGGAGCCGCTGGTGGCGTCCGTGGAATTCGGTGAGCACGTCCTGCAGGAGCGCCTCGACGGCGTCTTCGGTGAGCTCCATGATCCGGCCGATGATCCGGGTGGAACGCTGCGGAGAGGGAGGCTCGAATGGCCGGTAGAGGACCCGCGAGTTGACCGGCGGCAGAAAGAGACCGGTGCGGGTCACCCGCGACGCGATCGTCGTGTCGGTCGCCCGGGAAGGGTCGTCCGATGATGCACTCGGCGGGCCGGCGGGGCTCTGCATGGGGCTTCGTCACTGCCTGGGTATGGCGTGTGACGATCCCTGCACACGGAAAACTTTACGCAAAGAGCCAGCGGAAGGCCAACACGTCGCGATGGGCACCTGTGCCGGGCTCCTTGTCGCCGCGGGAAACGCGGCACGCGATGCACATATTGAGGGCATCGTGGCTCACGTTGACCGATCCAGCCCTCGTGCGCCATGCTCCCGTCGGAGGAATCATGCCATGCGGTGGTTGCGCTGGGCGACGGGATTGGTGCTCATGATGACGGCAGGACAGGCGGGGGCCGATGTGTTTCAGGAGCGGACGGTCACCGTGACAGAGGAAGGCCGGGAGATCGAGTTTCGCTACCGGGTCTTGCGCCCCGCTGCCATCGAGCCGGGAGCGAAATAGCCGCTCGTTTCCTCCACGGGGCCGGCGAGCGGGGGAGCGACAACCAGAAGCAGCTCACGTATCTGCCGACGTGGCTCGCCGAAGCGGAATCGCAACGCCGGTATCCGTGCTTCGTGGTCGCGCCGCAGCGCCGCGAGGGCAGCCGCTGGGCCGACTTCAACTGGTCTGACAAGAAGAGCACGCCGCAGAAGCCGGAGCCGACGAAGCGACGGCGCCGAAGCTCGCGAAGCTTCCGATCTGGTGCTTCCATGGCGCCGCCGACGACGTGGTGCCGGTCGCGCGGTCGATGGTGGAGGCGGTGAAGGACGCCGGCGGCGAGGTGAAGTACACCGAATTCGAGACGGTTCGGCACGACTCGTGGACGCCCGCCTACCGCGATCCGGCCACGCTCGACTGGCTCTTCAGGCAGAAGCGGCCCTGACGACTTTTCCCGCGCGTTCCGTCAAACGGAGAGGGCGGGATTCTCTCGGGCCTCTTCACGACGGTCTCGGATTTTCTGCGATTCCTGACGCAATGTCCATGCCCGTCAACGACTTGTGATCGTTGGCTGGTGTTGGGTCGAGGTCGCTCATTATGGCCAAAGTCGGGACCCCTCAGCAAAGTTTCAGCAAAGTCTTCCGGGGCCATGCCGGAGAGGGTTGCCCTCTCCGCTCGGGCCCACGGCGACGCCCGGGGGACCCCGATCGTGCCGCCGCCGGCGGCGAAAGGGGGTGCGTCATGATGCACCTCCGCCAACCCCTCCTGCTCCCAAAGGAGGAGCCGCTTCGCGCCCTGATCCACGCCCGGTTCTCCACCGAGGAGCAGCGTCAGTCGAGCATTGACGACCAGGTGGCCTCCTGCCGGACGTTCCTGGAGTCGAACCTGCCGAAGGGCTGGAAGCCGGAGCAGGTCGAGATCGACGTCATTGCCGAGCCCGAGGTCAGCGGCGAGATCGCCGATCGCCCTGGGATCAATCAGGTGTGGGCAGGCATCGAGGCCAAGCGATGGCAACTGATCATCGCCGAGGAATCGAGCCGGCTCTACCGCCACCATACGAAGGCGGGCGAGCTCTTCGAGTCGGCGGTGGACGCCGACGTGCGGGTGATCTGCACGTCGGACTATATCGACACGGCCGACGACGACTGGCCCGATCGGCTGCACATGAGCCAGATGCAGCACGCCCGGTCGAACTTCTACACGCGGAAGCGGATCGAGCGGGCCCACGACGGCTTGTGGGCCCGCGGTGCCGCCGTCGGCAACACGGTGATCGGGTACAAGCGTCGGCCGACCCTGCCGGCGACGGAGACCGAGCCCGCCAAGGGCCCGTTCTTCGACGTCATCGACGAGGAAAAGGCGGCGGTGATCCGCGAGGTCTTCGAAAGGATCGCCGCCGGTGAGACGGCTGCCGAGGTGGGTGAATGGCTCGACTCGATCAAGTTTGCCAAGGCCAAGTGGTCTCGTCAGGCGAAGTGGACGGCGGGCAACGTCAACGCCATCATTCGCCGCACGATCTACCGGGGCTTCGAGACCTTCCGCAAGAAGAAGGCGAAGCGAAAGCTGCGGACGGGTAAATCGGAGTACGTCTGGAATGACGAGGACAAGATTCAGACGCGCGAAAGTCCGCACCTGCGGATCGTGTCGGATCACCTCTGGTACAGGGCCAACGAGGTCGTCGACAAGCGTCGCGTTTTCCAGAAGCCTGTTCGCGGTGCCGGCCATCCGCTTCGCGGCACGACCCGGCAGCGTCGTGGCCTGCTCGCTGGCGTATTCAACTGCGGCGTGTGTGGTTCGCCCATGTACTCGTACGGGAAACAGGACGGCTCGTTTCGCTGCTCCGCCTCGGCGACGGGGCTCTCGCGTCGCTCACCGCGCGGCTGGTCGAGCGGGAGCAGGAACTGGCGATCGTGCGGTCTCGCCGGCGAGAAGTTGAGGAGCAGGCAGGACGCAAGGAGAAACTGCCTTCGGATGCAAAACTCCTCGAGCACCTCGGCGCGGTGCAGGGCCAGTTGTTTGGCGACGAGGCACGGGCGGCGGTGATTCTGCGGCAGCTGCTCAAGGGGCCGATCCTGGTGGTGCCCTTCATGCGTATCGACGGCAAGCGGGTGGTGCCGCGGCTGGAGTTCACCATCAACCTCGTGGCGGCACTCCCGTCAGCGGTGGCGGGCCCGCTCCGCCAGGCGGCCGCGGTGGAGGACGAGCCCCCGTTGATGCTCGAGCGACCGCTCTTGGTCAATGCGTTCGCTGAACCGCAGCTGGTGAAGCATGCCCGCGTGGCGCTTAAGCGGCGACTGGCGGGAAAGACCTACAAGGAGATCGCCAAGGAACTCGATCTCACCGAGTACCACATGGAAAACTGCGCGAGGATCTGCAGGCTCATGGAAGCCGCTGGCCTGGCGGAGCCGTACCGCCGGCTGAACGAGAAGCCGGACCACGTGCCTCAGTGGTGCAGCAAGCACTGGCTGAAGGCGGGCGAGCGGAAGGGTGGCGGCAAACGCCGCCGGGCTTCCTGACGTCAGGAACTCGGGGACGCCGCCGATGGCTTCGGCTTCGGTCGCCAGATTTCATGGCCGGAGGCAGCTTGCCGCTTCCGGGCGTCCTCGACGATGGCCGCGAGATCGTGCCCGAACTTTTCCGCGATGCGTCGCCGAGTCGCGTGAATGTCTTCGATCGTCGTGTCGCGATCAGGAGATTTCTGGGTCATCGTTCAGCAACTCTTCCGGCGTGCAGATGATCGGCCTCGCGAGTCCCGCGCTGTCCAGTACCCCAAAAACCTTGGGAAGGATTCGGGCATTCGCGATATGCGTGCAGTTCCACGTCAACAAGTAGTCTACTTGGTGATGAGCCACCATGGCGATATGCAAGGCGTCGACACTCGCCGATCGTGGCAGAATCGCCTTTCGCAGGATCTCTTCGGCGATGTCCAGGATTGCCCCCTCAACAGGCAAAATAGGGACACCTGCGAGCGCCTCGAGTCGAATCTGGGCCAGGGCGGAATCACCATCCGCCGCCTCGTCGAGCACGTACTGCGAGGTCACGAGCTCGTAGTTCGCCCGCTCTGCACCCCACCACCGTTGCGTCAACAGTTGCCGCGCCGCAGCAACGACCTGGCTGCTCGGTCGCCCGCGAAGATAGCTGACGATTGACGTTTCCACGTAAAGAGTCGGCATAGCTTCACCGGGGCGAAAGCAGGTTCAACGCGTCCGTCGACATCATCTTCGTTCCGCCAGTCGGCGGCAAGCGCCGCTGCGCATTTGAGCCGGCGGTTCTATCGGTTTTCATCACGGCAGGGGCAGCGCCATTG
>JBIIOK010000003.1:0-66898 GCA_044336985.1 Pirellulales bacterium
AGCGTGCCGATGATGGCGATCACCACCAGCAGTTCGACGAGCGTGAAGCCTCGCCGTTTCGAATTGAAAGTTGAAAGCGTCATTTGAAACACCTTGTGCCCTCGCGGGCCTTTCTATGAAGAAATGAAAAATATGCTCGGAAACGACCCATTGGAAATGACGCCGGGACCGACTGAGAAAGAATGAATGGTCCCCGGAATCCCTGCCGAGTGGGTGCGTTTTCCGAAATGCCCCTAACGAGTAAATAATATCGACTGTTTTCACCCGCCGTCAACGAGCAAAAACATGCAGCCGAAAGTGTCAGACCCGGAGCGGGCCAGGCAATTTGCACTGGGCGTGGTCGAGCGGCTGCGGACGGCCGGTTTTCAGGCTTTCTGGGCCGGGGGCTGCGTCCGGGACGAGCTTTTGGGCCGGATTCCGGCGGACTACGACGTGGCCACGTCGGCCAAGCCCGAGGAGGTGCGGGACGTGTTTGGCCGCCGGCGGACACTTGCCGTGGGGGCGGCATTTGGCGTGATTACCGTGCTCGGGCCAAAGGATTGCGGGCAGATCGAGGTGGCGACGTTTCGCACCGACGCCGCCTACACCGACGGCCGCCACCCTGCCGGCGTGACGTTTTCGAGCCCCGAGGAAGACGCCCAGCGACGCGACTTCACGATCAATGGCCTGTTTCTCGATCCCCTCTCCGGCGAAGTGCACGACTACGTCGGCGGCCGCGAGGATCTCAAGGCCGGTGTCGTGCGGGCGATCGGCGTGCCTGCGATGCGGTTTGGCGAGGACCACCTGCGAATGCTCCGGGCCGTCCGGTTTGCCGCCGGCTTTGGCTTCGCCCTCGATGGCGAAACGCGGGCCGCGATCGAAAAGATGACCCATCTCGTGACGACCGTGAGCCCCGAAAGGATCGCGGCCGAATTGCGAGCGATGGTCTCGCGGACGGGCCGGCGGCGGGCGCTCGAACTGCTCGACGAGACGGGGCTCGCCCGCGAGGTGCTCCCGGAAGTGGCGCCAGCCGATGGCGACGATTCGGCCCGCGCATCCTGGCAGCAATCAGCCCGGATCATCGACGCGCTCGACGAACCCGATCTCTCCACGGCTCTGGCGGCGATCTTCGAGACGGCCGGCGACGAACGGCTCAGGCATGCGGCCCACAGGCTGCGGCTTTCCAATCGCGAGGTGAAACTCGCCTGCTGGCTCGTCGATGCCGTGGCGACGCTCGGCAACGCAACGGCCGACGAACTTGCCACGCGGCCGTGGTCGCAGGTGCAGCCGCTGCTTGCCCACGACGACGCCTTCCTGCTGGCCGATCTGCTGCGGGCGCGGGCCGACTGCGGCCGCGGGAATGCCGGGGCCGCGGCCTGGGTGACCGCGCAGGCCTCGCGACCGAAGGCCGAGCTCGATCCGCCGCCGTTCGTGACGGGGAGCGATCTGATGGCAGCGGGCATTCCGGAGGGGCGGGCCGTCGGGGCGGCGCTCGCCGCCCTGCGGGCGAAGCAACTCGACGGCGAGATCACGAGCCGCGAGGCGGCGATCGAGTGGGTGAGAAAGTAGGACAGGCTTCAGCCTGTCGAAAGCCACGGAAGCCCGAAGCGCGAGCGAGGAGAGTCGGGGTTTTGCGGAGTAGCGGCGCGGATCGACCTTGCTTGCGCGGCGGGCTTCCGTGCGGGGATTACTGCGGCGGGGCGTCGGGCTTGGGGAGGTCGGCGAGCGAGTCGAGCCGGAAGACCTCCAGGAACTTTTTCGTCGTCCGGTAGCAGGGCTCGGCATCCCCCTCCTGCACAAGCTCGAGCAGGCCGCGCCTCACGAGCGCCCGCAAGACGCTCGGCGAGGCGTCGCAGCCCAACTCGACCAGACGGTCGCGGGCCACCGGCTGGTTCCAGGCCACCACCGCCAGCACGTCGAGCGACTCGCCGTCGAGCCGCACGAGCCGGGCCCGCGTCTCGAGAATGTTGCCGAACTGGGCAAACTCGGGCCGCAGCCGCATCACCCAGCCGGCCCCCTTCGAGACGACCTCGTAAGGGCAGTTGTTGGCGATGTATTTGCGGCGGAGCTCCTCGGCGAGCTCGTCCACCTCCTGCGGCCGCACGCCCCGCATCAGGCTCGCCACCTTGCGGCTCGTCAGCGGCTCGCCCCCCGGCAGGCCCACGAAGAGCAGCGACTCGAGGATGCTCGAGGGGCTCACGCGGCAGGTCGCGTCGTCGGCCGTCGAAGAGAAGCCGTCGTCGAGGTCGGGGGAGGCGTCCACCTGCACCACGTCAGCCGCGGGCTTGGCATCGCCGGCCACATACGGGTCGGCCGTGCCCATCATTGCCGCGAAAGCCTGCGCCAGCCGATCGATCGAGAGCCCGCCATCGGCCGGCGGAGCGTGGAGGCCGGTGGACGGGGGCGGGTTGGCTGGGGCGGGTTTTTTGGGCATGGGGAGTGTGGCAGGCCGAAGACGTTGACAGGCTGAAGCCTGTCCCACTTTGACAGGCTGAAGCCTGTCCTACTTCCAGCGTTTGGCGACGTGGGCCTTCATGAAGGCGAGCGAGTCGGTCGCCAGCTGATCCTCCGACGGAAACATCTTGCGCCAGATCTTCGTGGCCGCGGCGATGTTCGGCAGGGCGAGGCCGAACGCCTCCACCACCATCCAGCCGTCGTAGCCGGCTGCATGCAGCGCGTCGAACGTCTCGTTCCAGTGGACGTGGCCGGTGCCGGGGATGCTGCGGTCGTTTTCCGAGATGTGCACGAGCGCGGAATACGGGGCCGCCGCCTTGATCGCCGCGGCGAGGTCCTTCTCCTCGATATTGGCGTGGAAGGTGTCGTACATCATCCGCACGTGCGGATGGTCGACCGCCTGCACGAACTTCACCGTCTGGGCGACGCTCGTGAGGAAGTAGTTCTCGAATCGGTTGAGATACTCCGTGGCGAGGGTGACGCCGGCCTGCGCCGCATGCTCGGCCACCTTCCGCATCGTCTCGACGCCCCACTTGAACTCGTCGTCGGTCGGACCCTTGCCGGTGAACTCGCCGATCGCGGAGTGGAACGGGCCGACGAGCGTCTTCACGCCGGCCGCGCGGCAGCAGTCGAGCGTGCGCTTCATCGCGTCGACTGCGGCAGTTCGCACGCTCGCCGACGGGCTGATCGGATTGTCGCCGGCGCCACGGACCGTCACGGCCGTGCGTTCGAGGCCGATCGCATCGAGCCGCTTGCCCCACTCCTGATGGAGCGGCTCGTTGAGCTCGAAGATCGGAATCTCGACGCCGTCGTAGCCGAACTTCTTCACACGCTCGACGACCGGCACCATGCCTTCGTGCATCCGGTCGGTCCAAAGCAGCAGGTTGAGTCCGTATTTCATGGGTTGGGGATGACTCCAAAAAAGGGCGAATGGAAGACCGATTCGAGCACGGGAGGCGGGCCGGGGGCAATATCGTTCGCGGAACAACAGGATCGGCTGGGGGGCGACGGGCTCTTTTGGGGAGCGACAGGCTGAAGCCTGTCCTACCGGGCGAGGCGGCGGCCGTCTTTCGTGGCGGGCACGCTCTTGAGCGGCTCCGGGGCGCCGTCGAGCGGGTCGCCCGACGCGATGCCGGCAAGCCGCTCGTTGATCCGCGCCGCATAGGCCTCCGAGAGTTCGAGGCCCAGGAACGAGCGGCCGAGTTTCTTGGCCACCGCGAGCGTCGTGCCGCTGCCGCCGAAGGGATCGAGCACGACGTCGCCGGGGTTGCTCGAGGCGCGGATGATCCGGCCGAGCAATTGCTCCGGCATCTGGCAGCCGTGCCAGCCCGAGCGCTCCTTGAACGTGCCGCAGACCCGCGGGAAGTACCAGGTGTCGGCGTCCGCACCGAATCCCTCCGGCAGATCCTGCGGCCGGAGGATCCAAGTGTCGTCGGGAAGGCGGCCCTGCGGATTCGCCCGCCTATCGCCATAGACGAGTTCGCGGGCGCTCGGCACGCGGATCGCCTCGGTGTTGAACGTGAACGCCTCGGGATCCTTCACGAAATGAAAGATGTGGGCGTGCGAGCGGCTGAACTTCTGCTTGCAGTTGACGCCAAACGTGTAATACCAGACCACCCACGATCGGCAGGTGAGGCCGAGCTCCCGCGTGGCGGTGACCTTCAATTCGGCGGCGTATTCGTCGCCGATGGCCAGCCAGAAGGTGCCGTCGGGCTTGAGCACGCGGACGACCTCGCCCATCCATCGCTTCGACCAGCCGAGGTAGTCGTCGGCGGAGCGGCGGTCGTCGTAGGTGTCGTAGTCGTAGCCGATATTGAATGGCGGGTCGGCGAACGCGAGATGGACGCTGCCGTCGGCCATGCGAGCCAGCAGGTCGAGGCAATCGCCCTGGTGGACGCGGTCGAGCGCGAGCGGCTTTTGGATTCCGTTCCGAGGCATGACGGTTAATGTATGCCAGCGGCCGGGAACCCGTCCATTCGCCCCGTCTGAACCGCACCACAGTAGACCGCTTCGTCCCGAAGCGGATCACCAAAACGGCATCGCGCCGGCTCGCGGGCGGCAGAAGTCGCCTTCGCGCTGCGATTTCTCCTTGCACGACCTACGGCGCTGCTGATCCCAGAAGGTCGAAATCGCATACGCTCGGCGAGCTTCAGCCGACCCGCTCGCCTCCCCGCTTCGCAAGTAGGGTAGGCTTTAGCATGCCGCGAGAAGTATGCCGCGAGAAGTAGGGAAGGCTTTAGCCTGCCGTGAGAAGATCCGCTTCGGGACGAAGCGGTCTACGTGGCCAGCCTGAGCGCCACCCGGCAGGCTGCCTCGAAGGCATCGAGGTCGAGCTGCTCTTTCGTGGTGTGGATGTCCATCTGGCCGCAGCCGAGCGTGACCGTCGGAATCCCGTTGGCGGCCATCCAGTTGGCGTCGAGACCGCCGTTGGAGACTTCCAGTCGGGGGTCGCGGCCGATCGCCTTCACCGCCTCCCGCGCCGCCACCACACAGGGCTCGTCGTCGGCGAGCCGGAAGGCTTCATAATCGAGGCGGCCCTCGATCGTGACCTTGCCGCTTTTGCCGTCGACGCTCTTGATCTGCTTCGCCGCCTCCTTGAAGGCCGTCTCGATCGCCTTCACGATCTTGTTGCGAAACCCGCTGTCATGCCCGCGGGCCTCCGCCTTGAGCGCGGCGGAATCAGCCACGACGTTGGTCGCCGAGCCCGCGTGGATCACGCCCACGTTGCTCGTGCCACGCTTGCCCTCCTTCGTGACGAGGCCGTGCCAGCCGTCCTTCACGAGCGATGCGACCGCCAGCGACGCGATTGCCACCGCCGACACGCCCTTCTCCGGCGCCACGCCGGCATGGCTCGGCACTCCCTCGATCCGGATGTCGAGCCGATGGCCGCCCGTGGCGCCCACCGTGACCTTCTCGACGGCGCCGCCATCGAAGTTGTAGGCCAGCTTCGGCCGGCCGAGGTCAGCGCCATTCGCGAACCGCGCGCCCCAGAGGCCGACTTCCTCTTGGATTGCGAAGAAGAACGTCAGCGGCGGGTGTGGCAGCTTGCGCTTCAGGATTTCGAGCGCCGTCGAAAGCACGACCGCGCAGCCGGCGCGGTCGTCGGCCCCGAGGCCGGTCGTGGGATCGGCGCTCTTCACGAACCTGCCCGCCACCACAGGCTTCGCACCGAGGCACACCGGCACTGTGTCCATATGGGCCATCAGGAGCCGCCGCGGCCCGGGGAGCGTGCCCGGCAGCTTCACGATCAGGTTGCCGACATTTCCCTTGAGCGGCGTCTTCGTGTGGGCCTCGTCGAAAGAGATCGCCGACTTCGGGCAGCCCGCCTCGCGCAGCAACTTCACGATCCGCTCGGCGACGGCCTTCTCATCCCCCGACCCGCCGCGGATGGCGAGCAGCTCGAGCACCACGCGGCGGGCGGCCGCGAGATCGGGCTCCTGCCCCTGGACGGCGGGCGGCCGTACACTCGGCTTCTTCGCCGGCGCGGGCCGGGCTTTCGTGGACGAGGAACCGGCTTTTCCAGACTTCGCTTTCGAGGACATGGCTGATGCGCATCTTTCTGGCGGGGATCATGCAGGGTTCGCACGTGGCGGCGCTCGTGCACGACCAGACCTATCGAAACACCCTTCGCGACCTCGTGCAATCGCACTGGCCCGATGCGGAAGTCTATGACCCCTTCTCCAATCACGCCACTTCCATCGGCTACGACATGCGGCGGGCCCGCGAGGTCTTCATGGGCCACGTGGACATGTGCCGCCAGTTCGACCTGCTCGTGGCCTACGTGCCGGAGGCCTCGATGGGCACGGCGATCGAGATGTGGGAGGCGAAGCAGCACGGCCGCGCCGTCATCACGATCACGCCCCTGGTGCACAACTGGGTGGTGCAACTGACGAGCGACGCGGTCTACCGCGACGATGACGCCTTCGCCCACGCGCTCGAGTCGGGCGAGATCGATAGGCTTCTTGCGTCTACGAAAGCCCGACGCGCGAGCGAGGGGAGTTGAGGCCTTGTGCGAGCGGGAGGCGGATGCACCTTGCTTGCGCTGCGGGCTTTCGTGGGGGAGTCCAGGCAGGCTGAAGCCATCTGGGGGCAGGCTGAAGCCTACCCTACAGCGGGGGCGAATCGCATGCCCGGCAGGATCGGGTGGCCGCGGAGGAACTCGGCGGCCGTCATGCTGCGGCGGCCTTCCGGAAGCAGCCGGCGAATGGCAATCGCGGTGCCCGCGCCGCAGGCGACCACGATGCCGTCGTCATCGGCCCCGAGGATCGTGCCAGGCGCCGCCGTGGCCACCGCGTGGCCATCGGCCACGGCCACATCTTCGACCACGAGCCGAAGCGCCGCCGCTCCGTCGCGGTGGAGGAATGCGGCCGTCCGCGGCCAGGGCTCGAGCGCCCGGCGCATCCGCTCGAGGCGGTGGGCAGGCTGCGACCAGTCAATGACGCCATCCGCCTTCGTGAGCCGCGGGGCCTTCGTGGCGTGGGAGGCGTCCTGCGGGATGCCGACGGCGAGCGGCTCACCCGGCTTCCGCATCGCGGCGGACGCCTGCAGCCGCTCGATCGCCTCGAGCGTGGCGTCGGCGCCGAGGGTGGCCAGGTGTTGCTCGAGATCGACGGCCGTGTCGCCCGGATAGATCGGCAACGCGCGGGCCACGATCACGGCACCAGCATCGAGCGCCGGCGTCATGTGGATCACGCTCACGCCCGTGATCGGATCCCCTTCGAGGATCGCCCATTGCACCGGGGCCGCGCCGCGATGCCGCGGCAGGAGCGAGCCGTGCAGGTTGATGCCGCCGAGCGGGGCGGCCGCGAGCAGCCGCGGCGAGAGGATCTGGCCGTAATCGCAGACCACGAAGAGATCAGCTCCGAGCCTCTCGATGGCGGCCACCGACTCATCGTCGTTCACCCGCTCGGGATCGAGCACGGGAATGCCCGCGGCCTGGGCAGCCTCACGCATCGGGTTTTTCGGCGGCCGGCGGCCCGGGGCCGCATGCGCAGGCCGCGTGACGACCGCGAGAATCGGATGCGGCGAGCGACGGAGCGACTCGAACATCGGCACCGCGAAGGGACCGGTGCCCATCACGACGAGTTTGAGAGGTGGACTCGCAGTCATGTCTGCCGTGCCATCTCCAGGGGAGCCGCCTCGCGCCTCTTAGGCGGGCGTGCACCGGGCCGCTTCGAGCCGGTCGAGATGCGCGAGCAACTCGTCATTCGTGGGCAGTTCGCCGCGCGACTGCCGACCGAAGAAGACCTCGCGGAATGTGTCGAGCGAACGCCTGGCCTCGAGAGCCGCCGCCTCCGGCAGCCGGTCGGTGAACAGCCTGCCCTCGAGATGGTCGAACTCGTGCTGCACCACGCGGGAGAGAAGGCCATCGAGGTCGAGCCGGATCGGCTGACCATCGAGCGACCACGCATCGACCACCACTTTCTCCGGCCGCCTCACATCCATCCGCAGGCCCGGCAGGCTCAGGCATCCCTCTTCCTGCACGGCGGTGCCGCGTGGGCGGGAGAGCGTGGGGTTGATGAACACGAACTCCTCGCCGGCGTCGGGGCGGGCTTCGGTGTTGACGATAAAGAGCCGGTAGGGCAGCCCCACCTGGTTGGCCGCCAGTCCGATGCCGCCCGCCTCGTACATGATGTCGAACATCTGCTCGACCGCGTCGCAGACGGCGTCGTCGATCTTCACGAGCGGGCTCGACCGCCGCAGGAGCGCGGGGTGCGGAAATTCGACGAGCTCGAGCCGGCCGATGCCGTTGGATGGCGAAGCGTGGGATTCCATCCCCTTGTCTTACCATATCGGGAACCGATATTGATGGCATGGTAGCCACGAGCGAGCACGAACCCCCAGGCGGAACGCCCTGGTTCGATCCGGCGGTCTTTGCCGCCACCTGTGGCGGACTCGGCCGAATCCCCTTCGCCCCCGGCACGTTCGGCGCCGCCCTCGGCGTGGCGGCGTCGGTCGCCCTGGCTGCCAGCGGCCTCTCTCTCGCGGCGGAGGCGGCGGTCGTGATCGCGATCAACCTCGTCGGCATCCCCATCTGCACGATGGCAGCCCGGCGGCTTGGCCGCGGTGAAGATCCGGGCGCGATCAATTACGACGAGATGGCGAGCGTGTTGCTCGGGCTGCTCGTCGTGCCCGCGGCGGCGCGGGCGACGTTTCCGGCGGCCGTGCCGCTCCTCGTCGCGGCGTTTCTTCTCCACCGCGTGTTCGATGTCGCCAAGCCTTTTCCCTGCCGCCAGCTCGAACACCTGCCCGAGGGGCTCGGTATCATGGCCGACGACACGGGGGCCGCCCTCTGGATGGTCGTCATCCTGGCCGGCTGCCGCTGGGCCGGCTGGCTGTAGCCACAGTTCCCATGCGCATCCTGCTCATCGATCACGGCTGCTGCGATCCGCCCGCGACCCGCGTGCATGCCTGCCGCGAGCAGCTAGAGCGACTCGGCGCGGTGCCGCTCGCGTGCGGCCCTGCCTCGGTGCCGAGCATCGAGGCGCAGATCCCCGGGCTGCACGGCATCCACCTCCACGCCATCGCATCCGCGAGCCGCATCTTTTTGCAGGCGATCCACGACGGCTCACCCGCCGCCTTCCTCGCCGCCACCGCCGCCATCTCACCGCGGCTGCTCGGCTCGGTCCGTGAGACCGCGCGGCAGACGATCGCCGAGGCGGTCGACGCCTTCGACCCCGACGCGATCTTCGTGCTGCACGCCGGCATCTTGGCCGACCTGGCGATCGAGACGGGCGTGCCGGTGGCGCTGCACGTGGCCGCGGGCGACCTTGCCATTGCCGCCGGCGCCGAACGCATTCGTGACCTCGTGGCCGCTGCGCTCGGCTCGGCCGAGGCCGTCGCTGCCGAGGATGAAGCGACGGCCGCAGCGATCGCGCAGGACTGGCTCGACCAAGACGATCCGTCGGAGCGGCGGCAGGCCGCCCTCCTTGCTGCCGGGCCCGACCAGGCGGCGCAGATCGTCGCCGCCTGCGAGCAGGCCCTCGCCCGCCGCCGCGGGTGAAGTAGACCGCTTGCCGTAGACCGCTTGCTCCGCAAGCGGATCCCGATCCGCTTCGGGACGAAGCGGTCTACTTTACGAAGCGGTCTACTTTGACAGGCTGAAGCCTGTCCTACTTTCGGCGACGGGGACTCATTACAATCCCCCTCATGACGAAGCGACTCTGGATCGAGACCGTCGGCTGCCAGATGAACGTGCTCGACAGCGAGCTCGTGGTCGCGGCGCTGCGCCGCCAAGGCTGGGAGATGGCGAAGACGCAGTCCGAAGCCGACGCCGTCTTCTACAACACCTGCTCCGTGCGGCAGCACGCCGAAGACAAGATCTACTCGGCGCTCGGTCGCGTGCGGCTCGACAAGGAGCGGCGGCCCGACCTCGTCGTGGGCGTGCTCGGCTGCATGGCGCAGAAGGATCAGTCGCTCGTCCGCACGCGAGCCCCATGGGTGGATCTCGTCGTCGGCCCGGGGCAACTGCACCAGGTGCCGAAGCTCGTTGACGGCATCCTCGCCGGCAGCGGGCCACAGATGGAGGTGAGCCTCGACCGAAAGGGGGCCAGCCGCGAGGCGATCGCCCGCAGCTTCGAGAGCTATGATCCCGACCGCGATCCCGCGATGCGGCCGACGCCCTTCCAGGCATTCGTGCGGACGCAGACCGGCTGCGATAAGTTTTGCGCGTTCTGCGTGGTGCCGCGGGTGCGCGGGCCGGAGCAGGCGAGACCGCCCGAAGCGATCCTGGCCGAGACCCGCAAGCTCGTCGCCGAAGGCTGCCGCGAGGTGACGCTCATCGGCCAGACGGTCAACAGCTACAACTGGCAGGACGGCGGCAAGACGACGCGGCTTGCAGACCTGCTTATCCAACTCGACGGTATCGATGGCCTCGACCGGATCAAGTTTGTCACCAACTATCCGCGCGACATGACGCCCGACCTCATCGCGGCCGTCCGCGACCTGCCGAAGGTCTGCCACTACCTGCACGTGCCGGCGCAGCACGGCTCCGACGACGTGCTCCTGCGGATGAAGCGCGGCTACACGATCGGCGAATACATGGAGATGCTCGGGCGGGTGCGGGAAGAGTTGCCGCACGCCGCCGTCACGAGCGACTTCATCGTCGGCTTCTGCGGCGAGACCGATGCCGAGTTTCAGCTGACGCTCGACCTCGTCCGCACGGCCGGCTTCAAGAACAGCTTCATTTTCAAATACAGCCCGCGGCCCGGCACGAAGGCCCACGAACGCCTGCCCGACGACGTGCCGGAAGACGTGAAGAAGGCCCGCAATCAGGCCCTCCTCGAGGCACAAGGAGCGGTGAGCCTCGCCGGCAACCGGGCCTTCGTGGGAACGCGGCAGCAGGTGCTCGTCGAGGGGCTCTCCACCCGCGACGAGAAGCGGGAGGTGAATCCCGGACCCGACGGCGTCGCGCAGCTCACCGGCCGCACGATGTGCGATCGGATCGTGGTCTTCGACGCGCCGCTGCGGCTCGTCGGCCGGCTCGTCGACATCGACGTCACGTCGGCCGGCGCCTGGTCGCTCGGCGGCACAGTGGCCGATCGCCTCGCCGAAGCCGTGCCGCTCGAAGACATTCCCCCGCTGCATCAGATCGCGTTGGCGCCGCGTCCGGGGGTGTGACGTGGCGCTGACACCGGCGGAGGTCGTGCGGCTGCTCGACGATCCGGCGGCAGCCACCGCCTGGGGCCGAGCCGCCGGGCTCGCCGAGCCGGAGGCCGCCCACCGCTCGCTCGTCGGGCTCTCTGCGCACGGCCTCACGCTCGACCTGCTCGCGTCGCTGGCCGCGGCGCTCGGGCGGCTGCTCCCGGGCGCGAGCGACCCCGACCGCGTGCTCGTGGCGGTGGAGCGATTCTGCGGAGCCGTCCGTAGCCCGCTCTCTGTGGCCACGCTCTTCGAGCGTGATCCCTCCGCGCTCGAGACCCTGCTCAAGATCTTCTCCGCGAGCCCGCACCTCGCTGAGCTCGTCATCGCCGACCCCGAGTCGTGGGAGGAGATTCGCGTGGGGCAGGGGCGGCCCGAGAAGAAGGACTCGCTCGCCTCCGCGCTTCGCGCCGAGATGGCCGTGGCGGGCGATCCCGAGGCCGCGATGCGGACGCTGCGGCGATTCAAGCGGCGTGAGACGCTGCGGATCGCGTATGGCGACATCGTCGTCGGCCAGCGGCTCGAGACCGTCGTCGCGCAGATCTCGTACGTGGCCGACGCGATCGTGGCCGAGGCGGTGCGGGCGGCGGTGGGGCGGCTGGAGACGCTGCGCGGCATCCCGCGTGAGTCCGGAGGCGCACGGGCGACACTGGCGGCGATCGCCCTGGGAAAGCTCGGCGGCGCGGAGCTCAACTATTCGAGCGACATCGACCTCGTCTTCGTCTATTCAGCCGACGGGAAGGTGGCGGGGCCGAAGCCCTGCACGAATCAGGAATTTTTCGAGCGGGCCGTGCAGGAGGCCGTCCGCCTCATCGGCGAACTGACCGATCTCGGCATCGCTTACCGCGTGGATCTGCGGCTGCGACCGCACGGCAGCGTTGGGCCGGCGGTGCTCCCCTTCGAGGCCACGCTGCAGCATTACGACCAGTTTGGCCGCACCTGGGAGCGGCAGGCCTGGGTGAAGGCGCGGTGCATCGGGGGGGACGAGTCGCTCGGCAGCCGCCTCGTGACGGAGATGCAGCCTTGGGTCTACCGCCGCTGGCTCACCCGGGCCGATATCAGCGGCATCAAGGCGCTCAAGCGGAAGATCGAGAGCCGCGCGATCCGCGAGGGCACCGATGCAAGCGACGTGAAGGCGGGCCGCGGCGGCATCCGCGACATCGAATTCACGATCCAATTTCTGCAGCTCTTGAGCGGCGGTGACACGCCGCGGGTGCGCACCGGCAACACGCTCGAGGCGATCCGCCGGCTGGCGGAAACCGGCGGCCTCACCGACCAGGAGCGGGAGATCCTCGAACGCAGCTATACACTGCTGCGCACCGTGGAGCACCGCCTGCAGATCCTCTACGACCGCCAGACGCATCGCCTGCCCGATTCCGCCGCCGAGTTTGCGCGGCTCGCCGTGCGCAGCGGCTACGGCACCGGGGCCGACGCGGCGGAGCGGCTGCGGCACGACCTCGCCGAGGCCACCGCGCTCAATAGGCGAATTCTCGACCACCTGCTCCACGACGCCTTCCCCGACGATGCGGTTCCCGAGCCGGAGGTGGATCTCGTGCTCGACCCCGACCCGCCGGCCGAGTTCGTGCGCGACGTGCTCATGCGGCACGGGTTTCACGACATCCCGCAGGCCTATCGCACGCTCTCCTCGCTCGGCGAGGAGAAGGCGCGGTTTCTTTCGACCCGCCGCTGCCGCCACTTCCTCGCGGCGATCGCGCCGCGGCTGCTCGCGGCGATCGGCCGCACGCCCGATCCCGAAGCCACGCTCGTGAACCTCGCCGCCGTGAGCGATTCGCTCGGCGGCAAGGGCGTGCTCTGGGAGCTCTTCAGCTTCAATCCCGCCTCGCTCGACCTCACCGTGAAGCTCTGCTCGTCGAGTCCGTTCCTCGCCGGCCTGCTTGTGGGCAATCCCGGCATGATCGACGAACTGCTCGACAGCCTGCTCGTGGAGCGGGCGCCCAGACCTGAGGAACTCGACGCCGAAATCGCCGGCCTCTGCCGCGGCGCCGTCGAGATCGGCCCGATCATCCACGCCTTCAAGGCCTCGCAGCAGCTCCGCGTGGGCGTGCGCGACATGCTCGGCAAGTTTGACGTCGTGGAGACGACGGCGGCGCTTTCCGCGATCCCCGAGGCGATCCTGCGGGCGGTGATCGCCCATGAGGAGAAACGGCTCATCGACCGGCTTGGCGAGCCGATGGTGGGAGTGGGGGAGAGCGTCGGCATGCGGGCGGGGCCGGTGGTGCTGGCGATGGGCAAGTTCGGCGGCCGCGAGATGAATTACGCGAGCGACGTCGACGTCGTCTTCCTCTACGACCACGATGGCGCCACCTTCCCGACGCGGGGCGTGCGCCGCTCATCCGAGGGCACGACCAATGCCCACTTCTTCAGCGACCTCGCGCAGCGCACGATGAAGGCCTTCAATGCATCGACGCCGCAGGGCCGCCTCTACGAGATGGATTCGCGGCTGCGGCCGAGCGGCCGGAGCGGGCCGGCCGCCATTTCGCTCGAGGAGTTTGCCCGCTACTTCGCCGCGGACGGCCCGGCCGCGGTGTGGGAGCGGCAGACGCTCGTGAAGGCCCGCGTCGTGGTGGGCTCGAAGCCGGCGGCCGCCCTCGCGACGCAGATCGTGCAGCGGGCGGCCTACGAGCGGCAGTGGACCGCCGACGAGGTCGAGTCGATCCGCGCGATGCGGCTGCGCATGGAGGAAGGGGCGAAGGCGACGAACCTCAAACGCGGCCCGGGCGGCGTGGTCGACATCGAATTCATCGCGCAGATGATTCAGCTCGTGCACGGCAACGCGAACGCGAATCTGCGAACCCCCGAGACGCTCGCTGGCCTCGTCGCCGCGCACGAGGCCGGTCACCTCAATGACGAGGAATTCGCCTTCCTGCGCGGCGCCTACCTCACGCTACGGGCGATCGAGGGCCGCCTGCGGCTGCTCGACGCCGTGGACAGGCACGACTTCCCGTCCGATCCGGCCGACCAGCGAAAGCTCGCCCACCTGCTCGGCTACGACAACCCCGACCGCCTCGTCGCCGACGTGCAGGCCCTCACGTCCCGCACTCGCCGCGAATTCAACCGCATCTTCGATCGGGCGGTGGCGGCGCTGTAGGACAGGCTTCAGCCTGTCAAAGCACGGCAGGCTGAAGCGTGCTTCAGTGGCAGGCTGAAGCGTGTTTCAGTGGCAGGCTGAAGCCTACCCTACCGGCGGCGGCGGCGGGCGGCCCACATTTCCCAGGCGACCGGCAGGACGGACATCAGCACGATGCCCACGACCACGAGTTCGAAGTTCTTCTTCACGATCGGCACGTTGCCAAAGAAGTAGCCGGCCAGCGTGCAGACGAGCACCCAGAGCAGGCCGCCGACGACGTTGTAATAGAGGAACTGCGGATAGTGCATCCGGCCGACGCCCGCCACGAAGGGGGCGAACGTGCGGATGATCGGGATAAACCGGGCGAGCACGATCGTCTTGCCGCCGTGCCGCTCGTAGAAATCCTGCGTCTGCACGAGGTGCTCGTGCTTGAGGAACCAGGCATTCACACGAAACGCCCGCGGCCCCACCCAGCGGCCGATCGCGTAGTTGAGCGTGTCGCCGAGCACGGCGGCCACGAAGAGGAGGCCGAGCAGCGTGAGGATGCCGAGCGATTCGGGATAGAGCGCCGCCATCGCGCCGGCAGCGAAGAGGAGCGAGTCGCCGGGGAGGAACGGCGTGACCACGAGGCCTGTTTCGCAGAGGATGATCGCGAAGAGCAGCACGTAGGTCCACGGTCCCCAGGCGTCGATCACCGCGTGCAGGTGGCTGTCGAGGTGAAGGAAGATGTCGAGGATCGATTTGATCGCGTCCATGGCGGCGGGGCTCAGCGGCGTGCGTGGTGGGCGGGGCGGGTGAGGAGCCAGGCTGCGGCGACGGGCACCGCGAGCGAGGCGACGAGCACCCACTGGAGCGAATCGGCCTCAGCCCCAAGGCGGCCGGCGATGCTCCAGGCGAGCGCGACGGCAAGGTTACCCAGCGCGGCCGCGGCGAGGAAATCTCGAAATCGCATCCCGGTGGCGCCGGCGAGGAGCGTGGCCGCCTCGGCGAGGAGCGGCACGGGCCGCGTGAGCACGATGAGCAGGGGCCCGAGCCGACGGTGACGAGCTTCGAGGCCGGCGAGTTCGTCGGCCTCGAGCCCCACGAGCGCCCGTTGGCCGGCCGTGCGGCCGAGCCACCAGCCGGCGATGCTGCCGAGCGTCATGCCGAGCCAGGCGCAGGCCGTGCCGGCCGCGATGCCGAGTTCCGCGCCGCCGAGCGTAGCCACGAGGCTCGATGGCACCGGCAGGAGCAGGTCGGCGGCGAGCACGCCGATTTCCATCGTCGCGAGGACGACGGGCGCGGGCCGCGGGTCGAGCCACCGGGCGACGATCATGTCGAGGCGGGCGCCGAAGAGCAGAAACGGGACGAGCGGAACTGCGATAGCAGCGATGGTCAGGGCGACGAGGAGGCGAGTCGTGCGGCACATGATGGCGGGATTGCGGTGGCTCTGTGGCGTGCGGCTGCGGCCTCGCCCCGGCTTCGGCCTGCGGCGCTTCGGGCGCGGAGCAGGTCGATCAGCAGGTCGTGCGACGGCGTCACGACGAGGTAGACGGCCAACGATAGGATAGCCAAGTCGCGCGGCGAGTGGTGCGGCGAGAGCCACCACCACGCGCCGAGGAGCGCCGCCCAGGTGGGCACGAGCAGCGGCAGCGCAGCCAGATGCAGCCGCAGGATCGCCCGGCCGAGCGCCGCCGAATTGGTCGGCCGGACCGCCGCCACCAGCGGGGCCAGCAGCCAGAGGTGCCGCCAGGCATGCCAGCAGAGAAAGTAGAGGCCGACTGAGAAGAGCGGGTCGGTGGTCGCGCCGACCGCCGTGATCGCGGCGAGATCGACGAGCGTGGCGAGCGACCGGCGGGCCGCCCCCGGCACGGCGCTGCTTGCCACGGCCTCGAGCAGGAGCGCGGCCCCCGCCGCCGCCATGAGCAGGAAGCCCGCCATGCGGATCACGGCCGGCGCGAGCGGCGTTGCGGCAGCGCCTCCGCCCGTGAGCGCGAGCAGGCGGGCGACGATGTCACACGTCTCCGCCGGGAAGCAGGCGAGCGGCACGCCGATCACCGGAGCCCCGCGGGCCACGGCCGCCAGCATGCGCGGCCACAGGGCCGCGGCGATCGGCGGCGACTGGCAGTCGGCATGCGCCATCCCGAAGTGCCAGATCGACACGGCGGTGAAGAGCAAGACCAGCGGAACGGGAAAGAACACGAAGCCGCCGAACACGAGGCCCATCACCGCGATATAGCCGGCGAAGAGCCGCAGCGCCGCGGCCGTGCCGCCGAGCCGCCGGGCGATCGCGAGATCGGCGGCGCCGTGCGGCAGGCCGACGATCACGAGCGAGACGAGCCAGGGCACCGCGGCCGCGCGGGCCGACCAGCCGGTGCCGAACGCGAAGCCTGCCACCGACGCGGCGAGCAGGCAGCCGAGTGGCAGCCTGCGAAAGACGTTCTCCTCGAAGTGGAGCGGGACGCGCATGATTGGTGAGGCCTCATTTGAGGTTGGGAAAACCAACTCACGGAAGCCCGCAGCGCAAGCAAGGTCCATCCGCCCTCCGCTCGCACAAAGCCTCAACTCTCCTCGCTCGCGCGTCGGGCTTCCGTGGCAAGCCGGGGGTCGGGGGAAACTTTCCCCGCCCCCGGCTCGTCCTCGGTTTTGCTACAGCCGCAGCCGAGACTCGTGGCTTTCGCTCATCGCCTTGATGCCGTGGTAGGCCACCAAGCCGAAGCCCACTTTGTTGATGACGTCGGCGACGTTGTAGATGATCTCCCGGAGTTCCCCGTTGCCGGAGCGGGCCATGAGGAACCCGATCGGGTAGATCGCCCAGCCGATGAGCACGAACAGCCGCATCGTCTCGAGCGCCTTCGCCAGGGGCGCGGGCGCCTCGGCGATCGCCTGGCCGAGCGACATGTAGAGCACGCCGACGATCAGCGCCTCGCAGACGCACGACACCAGGAAGAACGTCCACCACCGCTCGGAGTTCACCGGCGACGTCTCGGCGATGAAGGCCGTGACGATCATCGCGATGTCGAGCAGCACGAGCTGCGCGAAGAACTTCGTTCCGCGTTCACCCATCCGCAAAAGCAGCGGAAACTTCACGAGCAAGAGCGGCGTGGTGAAGAGCCAGTCGATGTACCGCAGCGCCGTCGGGAACGTGCCGCCAGACTCCTGGTAGACGTACGTCATCTTGTAGTAATGGAAGCAGGCGATCGCGCAGACCAGGCCCGCCACCACCATCGCGCTGCGATAGGCGGGGTCGACGTTGTCTCGCATCAGGAAGAAGTAAAGGGCGCCTGCGCCCATCGCCACGGTGCCGGCGAAGAAGAGATAGAGCGTGATCGACTGCAACGGGGTGTTCTTGGTGAAGTCGGCCGAGAGCGGGATGACCCCCTCCGCGACCGCGAATGCCTGGGCCAGAAGAGCGTTCATGAAAAACCTCCGATAAGTGTTGGCGTCGCGATCAAAGCCGCGATGCCTTTGGCTGTTGGCCGGTCCCTGCACGAACCCGTGCATCGGCACGGGTCGGACGGAAGGCGTGCGTGCCTCCCGGGATGTTCCGGACGATCGGCGGACTGGTGGGACTGTATGGAGATGCCGATCTCCGGAAAGAGGCCGCCGCAGCCGCAGGCTGCCACGACCTCCATCCGGGGGGCATTATCCTTCAAGGAAATCTGCTGGCAACAGCAGATTTTTGTGGCGTCCCGGTTTTGGAGCCTCAGCCGGCCGCGGCGCGGGCCTGCGCGGCGATGTCGAGGCCGACGGTTTCGCTCCAGCGAGCCAGCAGGGCCTGATAGACCGGGCCGGGGCGGCCGTTCCCGACCGGCCGGCCGTTGATCCGCGTCGCGGGGAGCAGGCAGTTGGGCGTGCTCGTGAGCAGGATCTCGTCGGCGGCGGCGAGGTCGGCCTCCCGCAGGGACGTTTCGCGCCAGACAATGCCAGCCTCCTCGGCGAGCTGCCGCAGGTAGTGGAGGCTCACGCCGCGGAGCGCGTCGGCCGGGGGCGGCGACAGGATCGCGGCCTGCCGCACGATGGCGAGGTTGGCCGTGGAGGTCTCGCTCACGCGGCCGTCGGCATGGCAAAGCACCGCGCGGCTGCCGCGCTCACTCGTATCCGCCTCGCGATCGGCGAGGTGGTAATGCATCCGGCTGCGGCACTTGAGCGCGAGCGGCCACGACTCCTCCGGCACCTGCCGGATCGAGACGCCGCGAAGCGAAAGCCCTTCCTCGTAGGCCCGCGCCCAAAGCGAGAAAGCCAGCGGAAACGAATGCACGGCCACCCGCGGCGTGCCGCGACGGCCCTCGTGCTGCGATGGCTGATCGCCCGGCGTGGCGAAGATGACGACGCCGAGGTCGCTGCCCCGCGCACCACGGGAATGATTGTGGCTGGCGACCGCGTCGGCCGCCTTGAAGATCGCCTCGATGGAAAAGCCGGGCTCGATGCCGGCCACGGCGAGCGAATCACGAAACCGCGCCGCATGGAGATGCGGCAGGAAGAGGCGGCCGGCGAAGGTTCGCAGCTGCTCGGTGACCGTCGCCCCGAGCACGAATCCGGCGTCGCCGACCGGGAGGCAGAGATCGGCCCGCGGGAGAAGATCGCCGTCGAGCCAGGCGATTTCGGAAGGCCGGCCGTCGGGGCCGCGTGCGTTCGGCGTGTGCATCACGGTATAACGTGCGTCACGGAATAGAGTGGAGGATAGGGGATTCGAACCCCTGACCTTCTGGCTGCCAGCCAGACGCTCTCCCAATTGAGCTAATCCCCCAGCGGTTGTTCGTGTCCGTGACGCTGGGAAGCAAGGGCCTATTTCGGCCCGACGGCACTTGGAAACTATCGACCGCTTGCGGGAATGTCAACGTGAAGCGACTGTATCCACTGTCCATGCCGAAAAATCCCTCCTCGACCGAGCCGTCCGTTGCCGCTCCGGCGTCGGAGACGGTGCGGGCCGCGGTCACCGTGGTGCTCGGGATTTACTTCGTGGGGCTCGCGCTCTGTGTCGCGGGAAACTCGGCGAGCGGCTCGTCGGCGCTCGTGCGGGCGATTCATACGCGGCTCTTCTCGCCGTGGATGACGCCGCCGTGGCTCGATCTCGGCTATGACACGAAGCTCACCTACGGCCTGCCCGACGACGCCGACCATCGGATCGAGGTGCGGCGGCAGGGTGCGTCCGCGACGGCCAGGCCGCTCGTGCTGCCCGCGGACGGGATCCGGGGCGAGCGGGCGCGGCGGTGGCGGCGGCTCGCCCGCGCCGCGGTGATCGCCGAGCAGGATCCCGACCGCGAGGCGATCCTCCCCGCGGCCATCGGCGCCGGGCTCTTCGACGATGTCGGCGGGGAGGATCTCTCGCTCCGAATCGTGCGCGAGGTGCAGCCCGACCGGGCGGAGGTCGCGACGGCCGGCACGGGCCAGCCGCGGTCGGAGCAGGCCTATGCAGCGAGGGTGCGCCGCGTGGATGGCGAACTGCAACTGATCAAGAACGAGCCGAAGGAAGAACTCGCCCCCGTGATCCGCGAGCCAACGCCATGAGCCGCCTGCAAGGCACACGATTTTTGGAACGCCATCGACTGTGGTGGATCGCCGGCTCAGGGACGGCAGAAGTCTTCTCGCTGCGGCCGCGGCGGCGCTTGTTTCACTTTTGGGCTCGTCGAGCTTCCGCCGATCCCTTCGCCTTCGCCAGTGGGTTCGCCGAGGCCGACGGAGCCCCCGATCTCTTTGACGCGATCAGCACGACGTGGAATCGCTATTGGTTCACGCCTGCCGACCCGCGGCCGCTGGCGATGGTGCGGATCCTCGTCGGCTGTCTCGCGCTTGCCGTCTGGCTCAGCTATGCCGCCGACCTCGAGGCCTGGTTCGGGCCGGCGGGCATCGTCTCGCGCGATCTGCTTCGGAGTTGGCGATCGCAGTGGGCCGTATCGCTCTTCGATCTCGCGAACTCGTCGAGCCTGCTGCACGCGGCGTGGGTCGGCGGCGCGGTCATCCTCGCGATGCTCACCGTCGGACTCGCCACGCCCGTGACTTCTGTGCTCGCCGCGATTCTCTTCTCGTCGCTTTTGCATCGTGGGCCGATGCTCGTTGGGCCGGCCGACGACATCGTCGCTGTGATCCTCTGGTGCCTCGCGATCGGCCGGTCGGGCGACGCCCTCTCGATCGATCGGCTCCTCGCCGCCCGCGCGGGGCGGGCAGCGCCGCCGCCCACCGTGCGAACGCGGGTGGCGCTCGGGCTTCTGCAGGTGCACGCCGCGGTCATCGCCGTCGCCGCCGCGGCCGCGCAGCTCAAGGGCGACGTCTGGTGGGATGGCACGGCCGCCTGGTGGCTGGCCACGCGGAGCGGCTCGCGGGTGGTCGATCTGACGGGGCTGCTCGCCAGGTCCGAATACCTCACGAACCTATTCACGCACGCGATCCCGCTCTGGGAGCTCCTGTTTGCCGCGGGCGTCTGGTTCGTGCCGCTGCGCCGCCTGCTCATTCCCGCGGCCCTCGTCGCCTGGCCGCTCATCGGCATCTTCGCCGGCGAACCCTACTGGGGCCTCGCCATGGCCGCGCTCTCTGTGGCCTTCCTCCGAGCGCGGCCGGTTTGACCAGCGGCGTAGGATAGGGCGTGACTTTGGCAGGGCTGCCGCCTATCTCGCGGAGCCCTGCCATGGCCCATAAGCGGATTCTCTTCCGGTCGGAGGCCCGCGAGCGGGTGCTTCGCGGCGCGACGATCCTCGCCGACGCCGTGCGGGTCACGCTCGGCCCCAAAAGCAAGTGCGTGCTCATCGAGAAATCGTGGGGGCCGCCGCTCGTCTGCAACGACGGCGTGACGATCGTCAAGGAGATCGACCTCGAAGACCCCGAGGAGAATCTCGGCGCCCACATGCTCCGCGAGGCAGCCGAGCGGACGGCCGACGTCGTTGGCGACGGCACGACGACCTCGACACTCCTCGCCCATGCGATCTTCTCCGACGGTCTCAAGAATCTCGCTGCGGGCGCCAGCGCCGTGGACATCAAGCGCGGCCTTGACCGGGGGCTCAAGGTGGCGGTGGCCACGATCCGCGGGCTCTCGAAGCCGGTCGCCAGCCGGAAGGAAAAGGCGCAGGTCGCCACGCTCTCCGCCCACAACGATGCCGTGCTCGGCGGCTTCGTTGCCGAGGCGATGGACCGCGTGGGGAGCGAGGGCGTGGTCACGGTCGAGGAGGCGAAGGGGATGGAGACCTCGATCGAAGTGGTGGACGGCATGCAGTTCGACCGGGGACTGCTCTCCCCCTACTTCATCACCGACGCCGAGCGGCAGCAGGCGATCGTCGAGAATCCGCTGATCCTGCTCTACGAGGCGAAGATCGCAAGCCTCAAGGAATTTCTTCCTTTTCTCGAGGCGATGGTGCCGGTGCGGCGGCCGCTCGTCGTGATTGCCGAAAGCGTCGAGGCCGAGGCGCTCGCCACGCTCGTCGTGAACCGGTTGCGGGGCATCCTCGACTGCGTGGCGGTCAAGGCGCCGGGCTACGGCGACCGCCGCAAGGAATTGATGCAGGACATGGCGATCCTCACCGGAGGCAAATTCATCTCGGTCGATCTCGGTGTGACGCTCGACAGTGTGAAGGCCGCCGACCTCGGTTCGGCCGGTCGGATCGTGGTGGACCGCGACACGACGACGATCATCGGCGGCAGGGGCGACAAGGCCGCGATTCACGCGCGGTGCGAGGAGATCCGGCGGCAGATCGCCGAGGCGAAGAGCGACTACGACCGCGAGAAGTTCGAGGAGCGGCTGGCGAAGCTCTCCGGGGGAGTGGCGATCATCCGCGTGGGCGCGCCCACCGAGGCCGAACTCAAGAGCCGCAAGGAGGCGCTCGCCGACGCGATCAGCGCCACGCGGGCCGCCGTCGCGGAGGGGATCGTGCCCGGCGGCGGCCTGTCGCTCCTGCGGGCGATCGACGCGCTCGAACGCGAGGAGCAGCAGTGCGAGGGGGACGAGCGGACGGGGGTGCGGATCCTCCGGCACGCGCTCGAGGTGCCGACGCGGACGATCGCCGAAAACTCGGCGGCCGACGGGGGCGTGGTCGTGGGTGACCTGCGGCGGGGCTCGGGCAATCACGGGTTCGACGCCGCACGCGGCGTCTATTGCGATCTCGTCGAGGCGGGGATCGTCGATCCGACGAAGGTGGTGCGGACGGCCCTCGAAAACGCCGTGAGCGTGGCGGGCACGCTCCTGCTCACCGAGGCGACGCTCACGCAGGTGAAGGACGAAAAGGCGGAGAAACCGCAGCCCGAGATGGCCCTTTAAGGCCCAGCCTGCATGCCGCGGCGAGAAGCTGGAAATCATGTTGACGGAGGCGAGGGGGTCGGCGAAAGCTCGAGGAGCTTTGGGCCGCCGCGGCCCACGCGACGAGACTTTTGCCGCCCCCGAGCCGCTGATGCTCCCAACCTGGGGCTTCTCGATGGCGGCTATACTGCCCCCATGCGAAAGCCGCGACGCAATCCCTTCTATCCCGTCCTCGGCCTGGTCGGCTTCCTCTTCACGATCACGGCCTGCGCCTACTGCATTTCGGTGCTGCGGGGCGTGCGGCCGGAGACGGCCCGGGCCGCCGCGGTTCATCCGTTCGAGAAGCTGATGGATCGGCACGGCACGGCGCTCCTCGCCGGTCAGCTCGTCGTGCTCGCGATCGCCACCGTCGGCGCCGTCGCACTCGATGAATACCACGCCAGGAATGGCAAGCCGTGACCGCGTCGGCCGCCCGGCAGATCGACTTGCTGCGTGAGCAGATCCGCCGCCACGATCGGCTCTATTACGTCGAAGCGCGGCCGGAGATCACCGACCGCGAATACGACGCGCTCGTCGAGAAGCTGCGGCAGCTCGAGGAGAAGCATCCGGAGCTCGTCACGCCCGACAGCCCCACGCGGCGGATCGGCGACGAGCCCGTGCCGGAGCTCACGTCGGTCACGCACCGCGTGCCGATGCTCTCGATCGACAACACCTACAGCGCCGAGGATCTCGCCGCCTGGGGCCGCCGCGTGGAAAAGCTGCTGCATGGCGAGGGGCACGCCAGGGAGCCGATCCGCTGGGTGCTGGAGCTCAAGATCGACGGCGTGGCCGTGTCGCTGACCTTTGCCCACGGACTGCTCGAGCTGGCCGCCACCCGCGGCAACGGCGTGGTGGGGGACGACATCACCCACAACGTGCGGACGATCCACGGCGTGCCGCTGCGGCTCGACTTGGAAAAGCCTCCGGCGCTCGTCGAGATCCGCGGCGAGGTCTACATGACGAATTCCGACCTGGTCGCGCTCAACGAGGAGCAGGCGGCGAAGGGGCTCGCCCCCTTCGCCAACACGCGGAACGTCGCGGCCGGCAGCATCCGCCTGCTCGACCCGCGCGAGTGCGCCGCGCGGCCGCTCCGCTTCCTCTGCCACGGCGTCGGCGACGCGACCGGCCTCGGAGCCACGTCGCAGACGGAGCTCTTGGCCTGGGCGCACGGCGCCGGGCTGCCGGTGGCGCCGCGGACGAAGACGTTCGACTCGATCGACGCGCTCGTCGAGCACGGCACGGAACTGATCGAGGAACTCCACGAACTCGATTTCGAGGTGGACGGCTTCGTGGTGAAGGTGGACCGGTTCGACCAGCAGAAGCGGCTGGGCACGACGGCCAAGAGCCCGCGCTGGGCGATCGCCTGGAAGTTCGAAAAGTTCGAGGCCACGACGAAGCTCGCCGGCATCCGCGTGCAGGTGGGCCGCGGCGGCACGGTCACGCCCGTCGCCGATCTCGAGCCGGTGGAGCTTGCCGGTACGACTGTCAGCCGCGCGAGCCTCCACAACGCCGACGAGGTGGCCCGCAAGGACATCCGCGTGGGCGACGTGCTCGTCGTCGAGAAGGCGGGCAAGGTGATCCCGCACGTCGTCCGCGTGGAGAAGCACCTGCGGAAACACCATCACAAGCCCTGGTCGCCGCCGACCGAATGCCCCGAATGTGGCACGCCGCTGGAACGCGATCCGGAAGGCGTCTACATCCGCTGCCCCAATGTCGATTGCCCCGCGCGGTGCCGCGAGCGGCTCAAGTTCTTCGCGTCTCGCGGCGCGATGGACATCGAAGGCCTCGGCGACAAGCTCGTCGAACAGCTCGTGGCCACTGGGCTCGTGAAGGACTACGCCGACCTCTATGCGCTCACGGTGGACCAGCTCGAGCCGCTCGAGCGGATGGGCAAAAAATCGGCGCAGAGCCTCGTCGACCAGATCGAAGCCAGCAAGGGCCGCGGCCTCGCCCGCGCGCTCAACGCGCTCGGCATCCGCCACGTGGGCCCGCGGGTGGCGGCGCTCCTCGCGCAGCAGTTTCCCTCTGTCGAGAAGCTCCAGGAGGCCACGGTCGAGGAGCTTGCCGAAGTGCATGAGATCGGCGACGTGATCGCCGAGAGCGTCCACGCCTGGCTGGCGGGCGAGTATGGCCGCCGCGTGATTCGCGGGCTGGACGCTGCGGGCCTGATGCTGGAGCTGCCGGCCGCGGAGCGGATCGTCGAGGGGCCGCTCACCGGCAAGACGCTCGTCGTCACCGGCACGCTCGAGGGCTTCTCGCGTCAGGCAGCCGAGGAGGCGATCCGCAAGGCCGGGGGCCGTGCGTCAGGCAGCGTCTCGAAGAAGACCGACTACGTCGTCGCCGGCGCCGAGGCGGGCAGCAAGCTCGAGAAGGCGCAGAAGCTCGGTGTGAGCGTGATCGACGAAGCCGAGTTCAAGCGGCTGCTGAAACAGTAGACCGCTTGCTCCGCAAGCGGATCAAAAGGAGATCCGCTTGCGGAGCAAGCGGTCTACTTTCGAAGCGGTCTACTACGCCGCGTCTGCGACGGGCCGCGCGAGCAGTTCGTCCGCCGCGGCGACCACGCTCGCGACGTCGATCGCGTCCATGGCGATCGTGTCGGTCTTGCGGTCCTGCCAGGCAGGCCGGAGCGACGAGGGCGGCTCGACCACGCGGTGCAGCTGGCCGTAGGGCCCGTTGCGCTTCGCCGGCACGGGGCCGAAGAGCCCGACGCAGGGAGTGCCGATGGCGGCGGCCAGGTGCAGCGGGCCGGTGTCGCTCGAGATGAAGACGCGTGCGAGCCGGCAGAGTTCGCCGAGATCGGTGAGCGTGGTGTCGGGAGCGAGGAGGGCGGCGCGGCCGGCGAGGTTGGCGATCTGCTCGGCGATCGCGCGTTCCTTGCCGCCGCCCCAGGCGACGACCGACGCAACGCCGTGCCGCCTGTGCAGTTCGACGGCCACCTCGGCGAAGCGTTCGGCGGGCCAGATCTTCGAGGACCAGCCGGCGCCGGGGTTGATCAACGCGGGGGCCGCGGCAAATCGTTGCGCGGCGAACCATTGCTGCATCCGCGCGCGGCTGACCGGCCAGCGCGGCATGTCGAAGGCTGGCGATGGCTCGCTCACGCCGAGCGGAGCGAGCAACTGGCAGTTGCGATCGACGACGTGTGCCGCGGTCGTCACGACACGGTGTGTGTAAAACCGCCAGGCCTGCTCGCGGGATTCAGGCCTCGCATGACCCGCCCGCACGCGTGCGCCGGAAAGCCAGGTGGCGACGCCGCTCTTGAAGAGCCCTTGCAGGTCGATCGTGGCGTCGGGTGCGAAGTCGAGCAGTTGGCGCCGCAGGGACTGTACGGAGCGGAGCGACTTGAGCCAGCCGCGCGGAAGCCGGAAGAGGTGGTCAATCGCGGGGTGCCCGGCGAGAACGTCGCCGGCGCGGCCCTCGACCACCCAGCCGATGGTGGCCTGCGGAAAGGCCCGCTTCAGGGCGACAGCCGCCGGCACGCCATGCAGCACATCGCCGATGGCGGACAGTTTCACGACGACGATCGAGCGGGGGGCATCCATGGGGCGCGGATTTTTTCGCGGTCCCGCCCGCGTGGCAAGACCAATTTTGCGAAAAATAACGCTACACGCCCGCGAGGTCGCAGAGCATGGCGTCGGCGACGGTCTGCGGGCAGCTCCAGACGAGGAAGAAGAGCGACTCCCGGACGAGTCTTTCGGCCGGATGTCCCGCGACGAAGCCCGATCCCTTGGAGGCGGTGAGCGCCGCCTGTGCGGTGCGAACGACGAGGCTGTTGGCTTCGCCGCGAAGTTGATCGCGTGCTTCAGGGGAGATGCCACTGGCGGCGGCCGTCTGGAGCCGCGTGGCCAAGTCGACCAGTTCCGCCCGCAATCGCTCGGAGATCGGGGCGAGGCCGGGCCTGTTCGCCGCCTCGGCCTCGAGCACTGCCAGCGATGTGCGGGTGCTGCCGAGCGCGAGCGCCGTCGTCGCCAGGCCGCCCGTCCGCACGCCGCCGCTGACGGGCGCGATCACATCCGCCGGTCGCACTCCTTCGAATACCACGCTCGACGTGCGGCTGCCCGAGAGGGCGAGCATATCGAGCGGCGGCGCGATGGAGATGCCGGCTGCGTCGGTCGGCACGATGAAGAAGAGTTGCTCGCCAGGGGCGGTGGCGGCGCCAGTCACGATCGTGTGGCTGGAGTCGGCGCCGGTCACCCAGGGGCATGTGCCTTGGAGCAGCCAGCCATCGGCATCGCGACGGGCAGCGAGCGCCGGCGCGGCAAGGTGGCGCCGGCTGGTGGAGAGGTGCGAAATCCCCACGGTGGTGAACGAGTCGCCGCGGGCAAGCGACGGCAGCCAGGCGGCGCGAACTTCGGGCGAGCCAGCCGCAATGATCCGGCAGGCGCTCGCCCATTGCGTCAGTGCGAGCGCGGTCGTCAGGCAGCGCTCGGCGATCGCCACGAGCGCCTCGATGATCGCCGGCTCGTCGGCCTCGGTGCCGCCGCAGTCGGCGGGAATGAACGCGGCGAGCACGCCGGACTGCGCGAGGAGTGAAAACGCCCCGCTGCGCCAGGGGCCGGAGCGGGCCGTTTCTTCTGCGCGTTCACCGATCGCGTCGCAGAGGACGCGCAGTGCGGGGCTTCGGGGCTCGTAGGCAGGCGGGTTCATGAGTACGGGATCCGCTTGCGGAGCAAGCGGTCTTCCTTTGCAGCGGTTTACTTTCAGGTGAGCGGGTCGGCGGAAGCTCGCGGAGCATTTGGACCGACTCTTCGAGGGCCACCGCGACGTGAGTTCTGCCGCCCGCGAGCCGTGGCGGATCAGAAACGGTCTCCATGGACGCGAAGGAGGGATTATGCGGCCTCACGGGCTGCGGGGTCGATGCAATCGCGGCGTCGCGGTATACTTCGACCCACTTCTGGCAGGTTTCCCACCATCTCCACGCCACGTCCGGAGCAACCAGCATGAGCCAGGCCGAAGAAGCATCCCGCCGCGTCACTGCCAAGAGCCCATCGCCGCAGTCCGTTCAGCTCGCCCCCCCGCGGCTCGACGAACTCTCGCCGCAAAACCTCTACGACAAGTGCATGGCTCTGGCCCGCAACCTCTGGTGGAGCTGGCATCCGGAGGTAACGAACCTCTTCCGCGAGCTCGACCCGATCCGTTGGCGGCAGCTCGACCACAACCCGATCGCGCTTCTGGCCGAGTTCACGCCCGAGCGGCTCGAGGCCCGTGCGGCGGAGCTCGTGCTCTACAGCCGGATCAACCAGGCCTACCGCCGGCTCAAGGAGTATCTCGCGGCTGGCACGACCTGGAGCGACGTCAACGCGGGCGTGCTCGGATCGAAGCCCGTGGTCTATTTCTCGGCGGAATTCGGCATCCACGAGTCGGTGCCGATCTATTCCGGCGGCCTTGGCGTGCTCTCCGGCGACCACATCAAGAGCGCCAGCGGCCTCGGCATCCCGCTGATCGCCGTGGGCCTTTTTTACGACCAGGGCTACTTCAAGCAGCAGCTCGACATCGACGGCTATCAGCACGAGGAATACCTGCAGTCGCGGGTCGAGGTGCTGCCGATCGAGCCGGCCATCGACGTGGAGGGCAAGCCGCTCGTCGTGCAGGTCGACACGCGGTCGGGCCCGATTCTCGCCAAGGTCTGGAAGATGGCGGTGGGTCGCGTGACCCTCTACCTGCTCGATTGCGATGTCGAGGGCAACACGCCCGAGGACCGCGAGCTCACGAGCCGTCTCTACGGCGGCGACACGCGGACACGTATCCGCCAGGAGATCGTGCTCGGCATCGGCGGCGTGCGGGCGATCCGTGCGATGGGAATCGTGCCGGGCGTCTATCACCTCAACGAAGGGCACTCCGTCTTCGCGACGCTCGAGGCCGTGCGGGTGCGGATGCACCGCGACGGATTTGCGTTCAACGACGCCGTCCGCAAGGTGGCCCGGCAGACCGTCTTCACGACCCACACGCCGGTGCCCGCCGGCCATGACCGGTTCGACAGCAGCCTGATGGAAGAGCACCTCGGACCGATGCGCGACGCGCTGGGCATCTCGCACGATCATCTCATGAGCCTCGGCCGCGTGGAGCCCCAAAACCACGAGGAGCCGTTCTGCATGACGGTGCTCGGGCTGAAAATGTCGCGGCGGGCCAACGCGGTGAGCGCCCTCCACGGCCATGTGAGCCGCAGGATGTGGTCGAGCCTCTGGCCCTACCGCATCGAGGAAGAGGTGCCGATCGGCCACATCACCAACGGCGTGCACGTACCGAGCTGGCTCTCCTGGCAGATGCTGCAGCTCTACGACCGCATCTTCCCCGCCAACTGGTTCCGCCGCATGGGCGAGCCCGACGTCTGGCAGAAGATCTACGAGTGCGATCCTGGCGAGCTCTGGGAGACGCACTACGCGCTCAAGAACCTGCTCCTGCAGTTCGTGCGCCGTCGCGTGAGCCGGCAATGCCGCCGCCGCGGTGAATGCGACGAGGCGGTCGAAATGGCACGGACGGTGCTCGACCCCAACATCCTCACGATCGGGTTCGCACGGCGGTTCGCCACCTACAAGCGGGCCGACCTCGTGCTCGGTGACATCGAGCGGCTGGTGCCGCTCGTCACCGACAAGGAGCGACCGATCCAGGTCATCTTCGCCGGCAAGGCTCATCCGGCCGACGAGCCGGGCAAGGCGCTCATCCGCAAGATCGCCAACCTGCGGCACGACCCGCGGGTGGGCGGCCGGATCGTCTTCGTCGAGGATTACGACATCAACGTCTGCCGGCACCTGATCCAGGGTGTCGATGTCTGGCTCAACAACCCGCGACGGCCGCTGGAGGCCTCGGGCACGAGCGGCCAGAAGGTGGTGCTCAACGGTGGCCTCAACTGCTCGATTCTCGACGGCTGGTGGGCGGAAGCCTACGACGGTCGCAATGGCTTCGCGATCGGCCGCGGCGAAACGCACGCCAACGACGAGATCACCGACCGCCGGGATTCCGAGGCGCTTTACAAGGTGCTCGAGGAGGAGGTGATTCCCACCTTCTACGACCGCGACGCCGACGGCCTGCCACGGGAGTGGATCCGGATGATGAAGAACTCGATAAGCTCGCTGGCCTGGCGGTTCAGTTCGCACCGCATGGTGATGGACTACGCCCGGGCCTGCTACGTGCCGGCTGCCGGGGGCGTGTCGTGCGACATGCACAACCGGTAGGCGACAGCGCTTTCGCAGCTCACTTCCTGCTGAACTCCGACTCTTCCTTCCAGCGGTCGACGTGCTTCGCGGCGTCGGCCTGTCTGGCTTTGGCCGACTCGAGTTCGGCGGTGGCGGCATCGAGCGACTTCTGCGCTTCGGCCAGTTGCGACTGCGCCACCTGCACGGCGTCGGACAGCAACTTCGCCTTTTCGGCGGCGGCCTTCTCGAGCGCCGCGATCTCGTCGAAGGCCGCCCGTGCCGCCTCGAGCCGCTGCTCGAGCTTCGGGGGGTTCGTGTCGGGCGTGCCGACGAGTTGCCCCTTGTCGAGCGAAAACACGGCGAGCGTTCCGGCGAGGTCGCCCGCGAGCAGCCTCTGGCGGTCGCTCGTGACCGCCACCCGCAGTCCGATCTCGCCGAGCGCGGGGTAGTCGCGTTCCTTGCCGCCGTCGCCCTTCCAGAGCACGGCCTTCTTGTCGCGACCGCAGCTGGCGAGGCGGCCGTCGGAGAGCCAGCAGAGTCCCTGCACGCCGCCCTTGTGGGCTTCCCATTCCTTCATCTTCTCGCCGGAGCGACGGTTCCAGAGGCGGATCTTGCCATCCTCGCTGGCGGTCGCGAGCACGTCGCCATCGCCGCGCCAGGCCACGCCCGTGATGCCGCCGCCGTGCCCCTTGAGCACGGCATCCTCGCGGGCGCCGCGGGTTTCCCAGAGGAAGGCGTTGCCGGCTCGGTCGCCGGTGGCGAGCATCCGGCCGTTGGGCGAGAACTCGACGGCCGTGATCCAGTCGGTGTGCTTGCGGATCTCCGCCTCCACGCCGTTGTCGGCCGTGCGGATGAGCCGCACCACCTTCTGCGGCCCGCCGATCGCCACTACCCGCTGGTCGGCCGAGATGTCGGCCGCGAGCACCTCGTCGAATTCGTCGCCGAGTTCGCCCAGCGGCTTGGCCGTCGCCACGTCCCAGAGCATCGCCCGCCCGCTCTTGGCCCCCACGCCACCTCCGGCAAGGAGAAGCTTCGCGTTGCGGGAGAATCGCAGCGTCTTCACGTCTCCTGCTGGAAAGGGGAGCGCCCCGCGAAATTCGAGTGACGCGGTGTCGTAGAGCAGCACCTGCCCTCGGCCGCCCACCGCCGCCACGGCGCCATTGGGCGAGGCGGCCAGCGCCGTGATGGCCATCGGCCGCGCGGCATGCGATACGACTTCGAGCGAAATTCTCGGCGGCAAGACCGGCGGACCGTCGTCCGCGGCCACTGCCCGCGGGTCGAGCGCGAGCGAGGTCGACGCCTTCTTCGCGACCGGCGCGCCCCCTTTGCGCTCGATCGCGCCGCCGGCGATCCATTGCTTGATGACCTCGAGCATCGCGTCGGGAATCCGGTCGGCCTGCGGCGGCATCTTTGGCTCCGCGGCATGGCTGGCGAGCTGCCAGAGGTAGGACCCCTCGGCATCGCCCGGCGCGATCACCTCTCCCGACGAGCCCCCGGCCAAGGCACGGCTATATGACGTGAGATCGAGCCCGCCGGCCTGCTTGTCGGCGTTGTGGCAGCTGCAGCACTTCTCGCGAAAGACCGGCAGTACGTCCTCCTCGAACGTCGGGGCCGCTTCACCGACGGCGCATACCGCCACCACGAGAACGATTCCGATACTCGCTCGTGCCTGTTGCATGGTTTGCATGGCGGCTAGTGGTTGAAAAGAAATTCGGGTGAGTTGAGCAGCGCCCAGAAGACGTCTCCGAGCGCCTGCGTGCGATCGGCCGCGGGGATCACGGTCACGAGCGTCTCCACGCGCTCGCGCTCCGTGGGCATCCGGCCGTAGCACCGCACGAACAGGTCGTCGATAATCTGCGTCGAGGCACGGTTCTCCTTCACCCAGCCAGCGATGAGGCCGCCCTGACGGATGCGGTCGTTGGCCGCGTCGCCGTTGAGCAGGTGGAGCGCCTGCGAGAGATTGGGATCCATCTTCACGGCGCAGCTGCAGGCGGTCTCCCGCGTCGCCCGCCCGAAGGTCGTCAGGAAATAGGTCGTCGTCCGGCCGTCGGCCACCTGCACCGCGCGGGCCCCGAGCGGAAGCCCCGGGAACTTGTTCTTCGTGTCGGTCACCTGCGACAGCACGTCGAGCAGCACCTCCGCGCGAATCCGCCGGACGGCGGCGTGGGAGAAGCTGGTGTCGTCGAGCTTGTTGGTCTCGTTCACCGCACACGAGCGCTCGTAGGTCTGTGAGGTGACGATGTCGCGGACGAGCGCCCGGAAGTCCCAGCCCGAGGCGGCCAGCCGCCGGCCGAGTTCGTCGAGCAGCGGGCCGTTGGAGGGCGGGTTACTCACCCGCGCGTCGTCCGGCTCGTGCACGATGCCGCGGCCGAAGAAGTGTGCCCAGGCGATGTTCGCGACGTGCCGGGCGAAGTAGGGGTTGTCGGGCGACGTCATCCATTCCGCGAGCGCCTCGCGCCTGTCGCGGTCGGAAACCTGCGGCACGGTGCCGCCGAGAAACTTCGGCTTCACCGTTGCGCCCGTCAGGGGATGCTTCAGGTCGCCAACGCCCGAGTCGAAGACGATAGTCTCCCGCGGGTCGGCCCCGCGCTTGCGGGCGATCGGCTTGAAGAATGCCGCGAAGCCGTAGTAGTCGTCCATCGTCCAGCGGTCGAAGGGATGGTTGTGGCACTGCGCGCACTGGATCCGCATGCCGAGGAAAGCTTGGGCGACGTTTTCGGCGAGCTTGAGCGTGTCGCGCTCGAGCTGGAAGTAGTTCGTGGGGGGATTCTCGAATGTGCCCCCCGAGGCCGTGATCAGGTCGCGGACCATCCGGTCGATCGGCTCGTTGGCCGCGATCCGCCGATCGAGCCACCGGTGGTAGAGGAGCACGCCCTTGGGGCTCACGTCGTTGCCCTGCGAGCGGATCTGCAGGATGTCGGCCCACTTCATCACCCAGAGTTCGACGAATTCCTTGCGGCTCATGAGCGCGTCGACGAGCCGCTCCCGCTTGTCGGCCGCTGCATCGGCGAGAAACGCGGCCCGCTCCTCGGGCGTGGGCAGGAGGCCGACGAGGTCGAGCGTGGCCCGCCGCAGGAAGGTCTCGTCGTCGCAGGGATCGCTGGGGGCGATCCGCAGCGCGGCGAGTTTGGCGTTCACGAGTTCGTCGATCCAGGTGGCACCTGGCTGCGCCGGGAACGTGAACGACGTCTCTTGCGGGATCACGACGACCGGCCGGCCGACTGTGATGGTGTCGTAGCGGGCCATGATGAAGGCCTCGCCGCGACCGCCGCTCGTGACGAGGCCGGTCGGGGCAACCTTTGCCGTGGGGTCGTTGCTGGATCCATACCAGCAGAGGTTGGTCACGTCGCGGTCGGTGCCGTCGGCGAACCGGGCGACGGCCACCAGCGACTGCGAACGGCCGCTGCCGGCGAGGAGCGCCGTCGGCGGGTAGAGATCGAGGCCGATGAGCTGCGCGGCCGGCCCGGGGTCGTCCGGCGCGCCGGCCTCGATCCAACGCACGAGCCTGTCGGCGAGATCGCTCTTGGCCTCGAACCGCTTGCCGCCGGTGTGGGGCACGCGGCCGATCGCCTTCTGCACGAGCAGGCTCCGCAGTGGATCGCCGGTGTCGATCCGCCGGCCGGGGAATTCGCGGGTGATCCGCTGGTAGTCGCCGGCGGGATCGAAGCCGAAGAGGGAGAGGCGGAAGCCATCCTTGCCGCGGGCCGCGCCGTGGCAACTGCCCATGTTGCATCCCGCCCGCGCGAAGACGGGCATCACGTCGAGCCGGAATGAGAGCGGCGGCTCCGACGTGGCCGAGACGACCTCGAGCGGGATCTCCTTCGCTTGTCCCGCATGCTCGATCCGGATGGCAGCCGCGCCGTCGGCGAGCGGGCGGATCACGATTCCGCCGCCGTCGCGGTCGATCGCCGCGAGCTTCTGGTCGGCGAACGTGGCCGAGGCGGCGGCGGTGACGTCTTCCGTGTGGCCGTCGGCATGAACCGCCTGCACGATCAGCCCCTGGCGGTCGCGGGACGAATCGAGCCGCACACGCGGCGGGAAAACCTCGATGGAGACGGGCGTCTCGGCCAGCGCGAGCCCGCCGCACGCCACGAGGAATGCCACGCCGGATGCCAGCCGCATGAAGCAGCCAAGGCCACCGATCATGAGCCCCCCTCCTTCCCCTTCTCCGCAGGCAAAGGCTTGTCGATCCGCAGCGAGGTGCCAGCGGTCTGGTGAATCACCCAGGCATCCCCCTTCGGCACCTCGATGCGGCAGAAGATGTTGTCGTGCCTGCCGGCCGGGGCGTCGGCCGCCACCGTGACCACGAACTCGATCGACTCCTTCCCGGCCTCCAACTCGACCGCGGCCGCTTCGGCCTTCGCCGGCAGGCCCACGAGCGTGGCCTTCGCCTTCCCCTCGAAGGCGGTCGGCTTCGTCGCCTTGAAGACGAGCGTCGTCCGGCCCCCCTGCTCGACCTGCCCCTTCTCGGCGGCGAGATCGACCAATGGCTCGATCACCGAAAGCGTCACGGGCCGGCTCGCAATCCAGCTGCCGCGTCCGGCACGGCGGGCCTTCCGCTCCTCCTTCTTCGTGGCCCCGTCGGGAACGAGGCTCGCCGCGACCGCGATCTGCCACTGCTTCACCGGTGCGTCGGCCGACGCGTTGATCGGAAACATCACCTCCGTTTGCCCGTCCTTCACCTCGACCATCGACGCCCCTATGCCGGGCGGCTTGAACGGGAGTTCGAGCCGGATCTTGCCATCGAAGCCCTCGGCGCGATGCACCTTCACCTTCAATTCGAGCAGTCCCCGCCGGGCGATCGGCACGGCCGGCGGCTCGAGTTCGAGCGCCACCGGAGCCTCTTCGATGACGGCCACGGCGAGCCGGTCGCCGAGCGCGATGCGATAGGGCTCGCGGTTGGGCTCGCCGTAGACCATCTCGGTTTCCTGCCGCAGGCCCCCCACGGGCATCGCAGCCTCCTCCGCGCCGGCGAGCACGCGCACGGCGGCCATGGCCGTGCCCACGGCCGCGTCCGGGGCGGCTTCGAAGACGACGAGGCCGCCGGTGGCCGGCTGCTCGAAGGGGGCCGATACCGCCGTCACGCCGGCCGGCAAGCCGGCGAAGTCGACCGTTACAGGATCGCCATGCTCCGTCCGCGTCGCATTGAAAAAGAGCGCCATCCGGTTCCCGCGGGGCACGGCCACGACAAGCCGCTGCTGCGTCTTCGTCTGGGCCGGCGGCACCGACACCATCACGCTCGGTGCGAGCGGCTCCACGTCGATCCAGTAGACGAATGCCTTGCCACCGCGTTGCTGGAAGTCGTTGACGCGCAGCAGGAAGGCCCCCTCGTCGGGCACGGTCATCTGCACCAGGCTGTCGGGGCCACCCGTATCGTCGTTGCCCGCGATCCGCTGCCTCTTGGCATCGTCGCGGTGGACGTTGACGACGAGATCGACCGGCGAACCGAGCCGCCTGCCCCACCCGGTCACCTTCCACTTCGAGCCCTTCGGCGCCTCGATGCGAAACCAGTCGACGTCGTCGGCCGCATCCATCCGGCCCGCGATCGCGCAGGCCGCCGTCGCCTTCACCGCCTGCTCGGGCTCGTTGCCCGCCTCGGCCTCGATCACGATCGGCGCGGCCGTGACGCGAAACGGCACCGCCATGGGCGACTGCCTGCCGCCACGGGACGGCCGCACGCGGCATAGGCCATCGAGCCCCGGAGCCGTCAGCATGGCCTGCCCCTGGAACGCCCCCGCGGGATCGCCGAGCCACTCCACGTCGAGCGGCGCGCCGGCAGTCCCTCCCGGCGGCCAGGCGACGAGTGGCACGGGAAAGTCGCCCACGTGCAGCAGATAGATGCCATTGCCGCCGCCGTAGGTCGTCTCGCGGATCCGCAGGAAGTAGTCCCCTTCCTTCTCGACGGTGGCCGCCAGCGCCGCATCCTGCGCCAGGAGCGTGTGGTCGTCGCAGGCGGCGATCGTGAACCCTTCCGCATCGACGAGTTCGAGGTAGGGATCGAGCATTTGCTGGTCGAGCGCGACGGCCTCGACCACTGCGGCGATCCGTCCGCCCGCGGGCATGTGCAACTTGTAGACGTCGACGTCCTCGTTGCCGAGCGTGCCCCAGACGGCCGTGCCCGGCGTGACGGGAATGGCGGAGGCGATATCGTTGTCGGGCTCCTGCTCGGTCGCTTGCTCGGAGTCATGCACGTGAAACATCCGCAGTTCCGAGAGCCCCTCGGCCGTCCGCAGCCGCATGCGATGAGGGCCGAGCGGGCAGTCGGCGGGAATCGATAGCGTCGCCTTCACGACGTTCTCCTTCTCGGCGGCCACGCCCTTCACGGCGATCCGGCCCTCCTCGAAGAAAAGTTCCTGCGGCTCGTCGAGCTCCGTGCCGGAGATCGTGATCTCGATCTCGCTCCCCTGCCTTGCGGCCGGTGGCTCGATGCGGTTGAGAGCAGGGGCGGCGACGGCCGTGGCCGTGTGGCAGAGGAGAAGCACTGTCCCAAATCGGATGGAAAGCATGGCTTGGATGGTGGCTGAGTGTGTTCGACAGGCTGAAGCCCGTCCTACGCCAGCAGATCCTTCCGCACGGTGCCGCCGTCGACGATCTCTACCGGCCGGTTGCCGGGGGCGACGAGCTCCTTGTCGGCCACGATGCCGAGGCAGTGGTAGACGGTGGTCGCCAGGTCTTCGACGGTGAGCGGATCGGCGGCCGGCTCGGCTGCGATCGAGTCGGACGCCCCGTAGACGAGCCCCCGCTTCATGCCGCCGCCGGCCAGCACGATGGAAAACACCTTCGGCCAGTGGTCGCGGCCCGCGTCCTTGTTGATCTTGGGAGTGCGGCCGAATTCGCTCGATACCATCACCAGCGTCGATTCCAGGAGGCCGCGCCGCTCGAGATCGCGGATCAGCGTGGCGAAGGCCTGGTCGAAGGCGGGCAGCGTGCGGTTGATGCCGTCGGTGACCTTCGCGTGCATGTCCCAGCCGCCGTAATTGAGCGAGACGAGCCGCACGCCCGACTCGACGAGCCGCCGCGCGAGCAGCATCCGTTGGCCCGCCTCGTTGCGGCCGTATTCATCGCGGAGGGAGACCGCCTCGGCCGAGATGTCGAACGCCGCTCGGGCCCGCGCGGAACTGACGAGGTCGTAGGCACGCTTGTAAAACTCGTCCATCGCCTGGAGGTTCGGGTTGTCGTCCATCCGCTGGAAGTGGCGGCCGACGATGTCGCGAAGCCGCTGGCGGGTGGCGAACCGCGTGGCGTCGATGCCTCCGGGCAGGGCCATGTCGCGAACGGAAAAGCCCGGGTTGGCGGGATCCGCGCCGAGCGTGAAGGGGCCGAAGGCGCTGCCGAGATAACCCGCGCCGGCGTCGGGCGCCGGCAGGTTGGGGAAGCAGACATACGGCGGGAGGTTTTCCCGCGGCCCGAGCTCGTGCGCCACCACGCTCCCGAAGCTCGGATACGTGAGCGCCGGGCTGGGACGGTAGCCCGTGAACATGTTATGGGTGCCCCGCTCGTGAGCCGCTTCGCCGTGGGTCATCGACCGCACGACGGTGATCCGGTCGGCGATCTTCGCCGTGTGGACGAGCTTCTCGTTGAATTCGACCCCGGGGAGGCAGGTCTGCACGGTGCCCATGTCGCCGCGATACTCGAGCGGCGCGAGAGGCTTGGGATCGAACGTCTCCTGCTGGGCCCAGCCGCCCGGCAGCCAGATATGGATCAAACTCTGCGCCGTGCCGGCGAACGCGCTGAATGTCTTGGTGTCGGCCAGTGCCGCCTCGGCCCTGAAGAGCCCACCGAGAGAGAGACCGAGCCCCGAGATGGCGCCGACCTGGAGGAATTCACGACGCGACCGACCTGCGAAGCCACTGGACACGGGACACCTCCCTGTCGAAGCAAAGCGGACCCGTCGAACGCCCATTCGTCGAGGGCATTATACGGAAAGACACGGGGGTCGCCACAGTCGAGTAAACCGCTTGCGGAGCAAGCGGTCTACTTTGAAACAAGCGGTCTACGAATGACAGGCTGAAGCCTGTCCTACCCCTCGTCGAAGGTGCGTTTGCCGCGGAGCAGGTGGTGGTAGTGCTGCGCAAACCGGTGGGCTTCGTCGCGGACATATTCGAGAAGCCGTAGGGAATACGAGTCACGGGAAAGCCGCAGTGGCTCGCTCTGGCCCGGCAGAAAGATCTCCTCCTCGCGCTTCGCCAGCGAGATCATGCACGGGGCCTTGATGCCGAGCGACTCGACGGCATCGAGCGCCGCAGAGAGCTGCCCCTTGCCGCCGTCAACCAAGAAGATGTCGGGAAGCGACGCCCCCTCGCGAATGAGCCGCGAGAACCGCCGCGACACCACTTCATGGATGCTCTTGAAGTCGTCGATGCCATCGACCGACTTGATCCGATACCGCTTGTAGCCCGGCTTGAAGGGCAGCCCGTCGATGAACTGCACAAGGCTGGCGACCGTCTCGTTGCCGTGAAGATGCGCGATGTCGACGCCCTCGATCACCCGCGGCGGCGTGGCCAGGCCCAGCACCTTCTCGAGTCCGGCGAGACCCTTCTTGGGATCGACGAGAAACACCTCCGGCTGGACGTTCTCCTCGAGGTCGCCCCGCTGATCGAGTGTCTCGAGGAGGCGGATCTCGTCGCGAAGCCGCGCTGCCTTCTCGAATTCGAGCTGCGCCGACGCCGCTAGCATGTCCTGCCGCATCTCCTCGAGCAGGCGTTTCTTGCCCCCCTCGAGAAACGTCTTCAGCCGGTTGATGTCCTTGCGGTAGTCCTCCTTCGAGATCCGCAGATTGCACGGCGCGGTGCACTGGTCGATCGAGGCGAGCAGGCAGGGGCGGAACCACCGCCACTGCTCGTCGTCGGCGTCGATGTCGAGCGTGCAGGTGCGAAACTTGAAGATCCGCTGCAGGACGACGATCGCGCCGCGGAGCGATCCCGCGCTCGTGAAGGGTCCGTAGAGCTTCACGCCCTTGGTGCGCGGTGTCCGCGTGAACTCCACCCGCGGATAATCCTCGTGGGTCGTGATCTGCAGGTAGGGAAACGTCTTGTCGTCCTTGAGATCGGAGTTGAACCGCGGCTGCACGTCCTTGACGAGCCGGCTCTCGAGCAGGAGCGCGTCAACCTCGCTCTCGGCATCGAGGAAGTCGATGTCGCGGATCTCACGAACGAGGTCGGCCGTCCGCCGATCCTGCTCCGCCGCCTTGAGGAAGTAGCTTCCCGCCCGGGCCCGCAGGTTCTTCGCCTTGCCAACGTAGATCACCCTCCCGGCGGCGTCCTTCATCAGGTAGACGCCGGGCGTCTGCGGGAAAGACTTCACCTTTTCCGCCGCGAGCGACCGATCGCGGGCGGCCGCCACGGCATCGGTGTCGGCAGGCGAGGTCTCGGAGGTCTTGTCGGGGGACGTATCCACTATTTGATTGTAGTGCGGACGCACGGAAGCCCGCAGCGCAAGCAAGGTCCATCCGTCCTCCACTCCATCCAACGTCGCCCCCACCCGCCCCGCCATAAACCCCCAACTCCCCTCGCTCGCGCGTCGGGCTTCCGTAGAGAGCTCCCGCCCGCCCCGCGAGTCAACACCCCGCGGAGCCGGAAAAGAGTCCTGACACCTTTTGGTTACACGCCCGCGAGAACGCGCAGGTCTTTCTCGAGGGCGTCGAGGCGGGCGGTGAGAGACGCCTTCACCTGCGGCAAGTCTGCACAGCTGCACGGGGGCGCGGCCGTAAAGAGATAGAACTTGATCTTCGGCTCCGTGCCCGAGGGGCGGGCCGCCACCGCGTTGCCGAGCGCGGGGAAGTGGCCGGGCGACCCCGAGCCGGCGTCGGGCAGGCCCGCGAGATCGAATATCACGAGATCCCCTTTCGCGCCCACGAAGGCCACCGGCGCCGAGCCGGCTGCGGCGGCGGTGAGGCTCGCGTAGTCCCGCGTGCGCACGACCTCGAGACCGCCAAGTTGCGCCGGCGGCTTCGATCGCAGCGTTGCCATGATCTCCTTCATGCGATCCATGCCGCTGGCGCCGGGCAGCGTGATCGCCACCTGCCGCTCCATGTGGCAGCCGTGCGCACAAAAGAGATCGTCGAGCTTCTCGTGCAGCGTCTTGCCCGCCACCTTCAGGCTCGCGGTGAGTTCGGCGAGCAGGAGCGCCGCGACGCTCGCATCCTTGTCGCGGACATGCGTGCCGGCGAGGTAGCCGTGTGATTCCTCGCAGCCGAAGACGAAGTGGCGCGGGCCGGTCTGGTCGATCGCCTGGCCAATCCACTTGAAGCCCACCTGCAGCGTGTCTACCGTCGTCGCGCGGTAGGACTCGGTGATTCGCCGGATCAGGCCGGTGGTCACGAGCGTGGTGATCACGTGGTCGGAGGCCGCGAGGACGCCGCGGCTCTGACGGCCGAAAAGGACCCAGTCGACGAGCAGGGCGGCGATCTGGTTGCCGGTGAACGTCTTCCACTCCGCGGCCGGTTTCGCCTTGAGCGGTGCGGCGGCACCGAGCCGATCGCAGTCGGGGTCGCTCGCCATCACGAGGTCGTCGCCGCGGGACTTCGCCTCGTCGATCGGGCCGGTGAGGACGGCGGGGTTTTCGGGATTGGCCACGTGCCCCGGGACGTTGGGGAAGTCGCCATCCGGCTGCGATTGCGGGCCATAGAGCCGCAGCTTCGCGAAGCCGGCTCCTTCGAGCACGGGCACCACCGCGCTCGCGCCCACGCCGTGGAGCGGCGTATAGAGGATGGAAACATCCCGCGGCCCCGGCGAGGCCTGCCCGAGCACCGCGGCCACGAATGCCGGGTCGATCTCCTGCTCGACGAACTGCACGCGGCCGCTTGCGACCCCCGCGTCGAACGGCTCACGGCAAACCGCACCGACCGTCATCACGCGGTCGATGATCCCCTTGTCGTGCGGCGGAAGCACCTGCACGCCACCCGCCCAGTAGACCTTCACGGCATTGTCGCTCGGCGGATTGTGGCTGGCCGTCACCATGATCCCGCAGGTCGCACCGGTGTGGCGAACGGCGTATGAAAGCTCCGGCGTACTGCGGAAGCCGCGCAGGAAAAACACCTTGAAGCCGGCCGCCAGCAGCACCTCGGCGCAGAGCTTCGCGAAATGCTCGGAGCGGCGCCGCGTGTCGTAGGCGATCGCGCAGCTGGGGGTCTCGCCCGTCTTCATCCACGAGCGCACGTAGTCGGCCAGCCCCTGCGCGCTCTCGCCGATCGTGCGGTCGTTGATGGCGTTGGAGCCGACCGGAAACATCATGCCGCGGCGGCCGCCGGTGCCGAACGGGATCACCGTCCAGTAGACGTCGTCGAGCTCCTTCCAACGCCCCTGGTCGACAAGCGCGGCCAGATCGGCAGCAAACTCGGCATACCGCGACTCCGTGAGCCAGGCACGCATCGTGGTGGCCGAGTGATCGGTGATCTTGCCGGCGGCATGGGCCGCCGCGATGGCCTCGAGGCGGCAGGCGGTATCGGGCGAGGGCGACTGCATCGGCTGAACTCCTTGGGAATGGGCGCAGTGGGCGTTTTCCAAGGCCGGTTTTATACTCTGTGGCTCCAATGGCAGACACATTGATCGTGAGCGTTTCGGGATTGCGCGGCGTCGTAGGTGAGAGCCTCACGACGGAGGTCGCCGTCCGCTTTGTCGCCGCCTTCGCCGAGACCCTCCCGCCGGGGCCGATCGTGATTGGCCGCGATGGCCGTACGTCGGGCCCGCTGCTCCTTGCGGCGATCCGCGATTACCTCACGGGCATCGGCCGCGACGTGATCGACTGCGGCATCGCGGCGACGCCGACTGTCGGCATCGTCGTGCGCGAGGCGACGGCCGCCGGCGGCATCCAGATTTCGGCCAGCCACAATCCTGCGGCCTACAACGGCATGAAGCTGTTTTCCCGCGCGGGCCGCGTGCTCTCCGCCTCGGCCGGCCGGAAGGTGCTCGCCCGGTTCGAGTCATTGGGCGGCCACGAGGCCACGCAGCCGCTGGCGCGGGCCGAGGGAACCATCCGTGAGGTCGATGGGGCACCGGCACACGTGAAGCTCGTTGCCGAAACCATCGATGTGGCGGCGATCCGTCGCCACCGTCCGCGGGTCTGGCTCGATTGCGGCCACGGCGCGGGGAGCCGCGTGGCCCGACCGTTGCTCGAGCACCTGGGGTGCGACGTCGTGATCGAAGGGGGCGAGCCCGATGGGCACTTCGAGCACATGCCGGAGCCGACCGCCGAGAACCTGGCCTCCTGGCTGCCGCGAATCCGTCAACAGCACGCCGATGTGGGCTTCTTTCAGGATCCCGACGCTGACCGGCTCGCAATCGCCACGGCCGAGGGCCGCTACATCGGCGAGGAGGCAACGCTCGCGATTGCGGCCGAAGCGGTGCTCGCGAAGCGGCCGGGGCCGCTCGTCGTGAACTGCTCGACGAGCGGCATGGCGGCCGCGATCGCCGCCCGCCACGGCGTGCCCTGCCACGTGTCGGCCGTCGGCGAGGCCAACGTCGTCGAGAAAATGATCGAGACCGGGGCCGTGCTCGGCGGCGAGGGGAATGGCGGCGTGATCGACCCCCGTGTGGTATTCGTTCGCGACAGCTTCGTGGCGATGGCGCTCGTGCTGGAACGCATGTGCGCGGGCGACACGCTCACGACCATCGACTCGCTGGCGCGGGCGCTCCCGCAGCTTGTGATGAAGAAGACAAAGGTCGATCTCTCCCCGGAGATTCGCGGCCCGGCGCTTGCCGAGGCCCTCGCGCGGATCGAAAAAGCCTTTCCAGAGGCGAAGCCCGACCGCCTCGACGGCCTGCGGCTCGACTGGCCCGGCGGCTGGCTGCTCGTGCGGGCGAGCAACACCGAGCCCATCGTGCGGCTGGTCGCCGAGGATCGCGACGCCGCGCGGGTCGACGAAGCCCTTGCGCGAGCCGCGGCGGCGCTCGGGTAGGACAGGCTTCAGCCTGTCTCTCATCCGCCGTCAACGCGCCAAACCCGGCACGCGGCTGCCTGAACCCTCTCGGCGGACGTTCGCTGCGGACATCCTGTCCTTCGCTCACTGCATGTCCGCTCGCTTCGGCATCCTGCCTGCGCTCGCTCCCATAGCCCGCGAGAGGGTATAGGCAGCCCCGGGCCTCCCCGCTTTGTGCAGTTCAACAGTTGAGGGAGGCTTCGGGTGCCCCGTACCCCGAGAGCCGGCGTTGCTGACAAGCGCAGGCAGGATGCCGGAGCGCGGTCAGCACCGAGTGAGCGAAAGGCAGGATGCCGTAGCGAACGTCCGGCGACGGGGTATGGGTCGCCCGAAGCCGGGTTGGGAACGTTGATGGCTGAGAGAAAGGGATCCGCTTCGGGACGAAGCGGTCTACTTTTGGCAGGCTGAAGCCTACCCTACTTTTGGCAGGCTGAAGCCTACCCTACTTTTGGCAGGCTGAAGCCTGCCCTACTCTTCGAGTTCGGGGAGGACGGCTTCGGCGGCGGCGGCTTCGCGGAGCTTTTCGAGGGCCTTCGCCTCGATCTGGCGGACCCGCTCCTTCGTCACCCCCAGCGCCGTGCCGACTTCCTTCAGCGTCTGCGGCTCGTGCTCGTGGTCAAGGCCGTAGCGGCGGATGATGATCGTCTGCTCGCGCGAGTCGAGCCGGTCGAGGAACTTGCCGACCTGCTTGAGCCGGTCTCCCTCCGCGATCCGCTGCTGATACTCGTCGGCCCGCCGGTCGGCCGCCGACTGCAGCAGGTCCATGTCGGCCGCACGGAAGCGGTCGCGGCGGCGATGCTCGTCGGGAATCGTGCGGGCGAAATTCTTCATGATCGCCCACGACGCATACGTGCTGAATTTGTTGCCCCGCGAGTAGTCGAACTTCTCGACCGCACGGATCAGCGACATGTTGCCGTCGCTCACGAGGTCGAAGAAACTGTCGCCGGGAGCCACTCGCCGCTTGGCGATCGAGACCACGAGCCGGAGGTTCGCGCGCACAAGGCGGTTCTTCAGCCCCACGATCTCCTCGTAGATCTTCTCGATCTGATCCATCAGCCGGGTGCTCGGCCGCTCCGGGTTGAGCTGCTTGCGGAGCTCCGAGGCCTGGTGCTTCAGGTAGTTGAACTTCCGGAAGAGCCATACCTCCTGTTCCCGCGTGAGCAGCGGCACCTCGTAGAGGCTGGCCAGGTAGGCAGGCAGGCCGGAGGGACGACGAACCTTTTTCGTGGGCTCGTTAACGCCAGGGAATGGCTGGTCGACCACCTTCTCGGCGCTCTTGCGGGCGAAGAGCGCGTTGGGCATGTAGTCGAGCGGAAGCAGCATGACGTGCTCGGCCCGCTGCGAAAGGATCACGCGGTAGATGCTCGCCTTGGACCGGCGGTAGCGCTTGGCGATCGAATCGACTGGCTCGCCCTGCACGTAGAACTGGTAGATACGGTTGCAGGTCTCGGGCCGCAGCTTCCCCTCGTCGGCCGCGAAGATCGCCGCCTGGGGGTGGTCTTGGTCGTGCTGCTTGATCGTGTAGCGGATGGTCTCCACGCTCCGATTGAGACGGGTGGCAATGCGCCGGTGGACGTCGGCCGGGCTGGCACCGGCCGCCGCGAGCCGCCTGGCCCAGGCGATGATGCGGTCGTGCTCCTCTTCCGTCAGCTGGCTGAACCGCGCGCCGCGTTCGATCCGCAGCGGATTCGAATCGATGAAGCGATCGACCGCGCTCTTGAGGAAACCGACCCGCTTGCGGCCGCCGACTTCGTATCGCTGGGCGACGAGACCGTGCTCCCGCCACCGCGAGATCGTCTTGGTGGAGACGTTGAATTGCTTGGCGAGATCCTCGATCGAGAGAACCTCGTCCGCGCCGTCGACAACGCCGCCCTGCTCCTCCGCAAAGAGGCGCAGCGAGGAATCGTCCGTGGGGTGATCAAAGTCGGGCACGTTGGAACGCATGATATTTCTCCGTTGCCGGCGATCCGTTGCCGGCGTTGATAGACCTGCCGCTGAAACATCCGTCCGCGTTCGAGGAGGGCCCTCATGGCCCAACCTTGCTCGTCCTTGGGACGTGTGAGTTATACGCACGGGTCCAAAAACTGGTTCGCGCCGCCGTGCTCGGTCTTGAGTCTTTTTTACGCGGGCGGCGCGGCTGGAATGGCCCATCGCGGCCGCAAGCCCCGGCCTCCCAGTGGTTTGCGGCCCGTTTACCTCGGCCCAATTCTCTCACGAAAGGGCCGTTGACGCCCAAGAGTATCAATAAAATGGGTGGTTTTTGCCGGCGGACACTTAGGGGCTGCCTGGGGTGCAGCCCCCCTGTCGAACTAATTCCGGACACTTCCGGAGAACCGATCAATGGCTGTGCGCGTCGGGATCGTGGTCTTTGTGGCGGCCTTCGCGGCCGTGGTGGGGACCGTCAGGCCGGCAGCCGGCTCTCCCGGTGACGGCGCCGCCCAGCGGGTGCGGGCAAAACTCGATGTCTCGGGCGAGATCTTCGCCCCCGCGGGCGGAGATGCCGAGCCGATCCGCCAGCCGATCGCCGTGGCGGCGACGTTCGACTTTCTCGAGGCCGCGGCGCCGGAAGGCGAGGACGGGGCGAAGGCCGCCGTGATCCGCCGTTACAACGAGGCCGCGGCCGAGGTCACGGTGGACGGCCAGTCGGCCCGTGTGGAACTTCCCGCCGACGCCCGCACGCTCTCCGTCGCCCGCCTGGGCACCACGCCGGTGCCCTTTCTCCGCGAGGCGTTTCTCACCCGCGACGAGACCGAACTTCTCGAGACGCCGTTCGACTCTGTGTTGCTCGACGAACTGCTGCCGAAAAAGTCGGTCGCGGTCGGCGACGCCTGGCAGATTGCGGGGGATGTGACCGCCGGGCTGCTCGCCATCGACACCGTCGAGACCGGCTCGATCGAGGCGAAGCTCGTCGAGGCCACCGATGGCACGGCGCAGGTTTCGCTCGCCGGAACCATCGATGGCGCGGTCGACGGCGTGCCCACGCACGTCGTGGTCGAAGGCACGTTCGCGGCGTCGGTCCGTCAGGAGGAGGATCGTTACGTGTTCGAGAGCCGCGTCGCGGGTGTCGACGTGGTGCTCCGCGAGCGACGCCAGGCGAGCCACGTGGCGCCGGGGTTCGAAGTCGAGGCCCGGCTCGATCTCGACCGTACGGTGGCCGACGGGCAACAAGATCAGGGCCTCGAGGAAGAGGGCGTCGCCACATCGCGTCGCCGCGGCGAGGGCAAGCCCGGCATGGTGTGGCATCGCGACGGCGAGGGCCGCTACGACATCGTCTACGACGCCCGCTGGCGAACCGTCGAGGACGGGGCGAACGGGCTCGTCCTCCGGCTCGTCGATCACGGAGCCCTCGTGGCCCAGTGCTCGATCACGGCGCTGCCCCGGGCCGCCGCCGACGTCACGCCGACGATCGACGAGGTGAAGCGCGACATCGAGAAGTCGCTCGCCGGCCAGTTCGCCAGGTTCGGCGAGGCCACGCGGGACGAACAGGACGAGGCGGATGCCGGCGGCCGTCTCACGCTGGTGAGGGTCGCTTCGTCCGGCACCGCCGAGGGGCTGCCCTTCCACTGGATCCACTATGTGGTCTCCGACGGCGAGGGCCGCCGGGCGGGCGTCACGTTCATGTTCGAGGCGTCGCTTCTGAAGCGGTTTGGCGATGCCGACCAGGCCCTCGTGAAGGGCCTGCGGCTCGAGCCGGCGGGCGTTCGCGAGGCCCGGCTGCCAGAGAAAACCGCGCTGCCTTGACGCCTCCCCCTGCGGGCTGGAATATTGTGGGACTTTTCCCGGGAAACAGCGGCGCCGTTCGCTCGGCAGCCGCCCGGGAGCCTCCGGGAGGTAATGCACTGTTGGCAGATGCCTGTATGGCAGGTGCCAAGGCTGCGACGGCCCATCCCCGGCGGTGAACCGTACCGCGACCGGAGGCGTGAGCCATCGAGAAACAGCATCGCATCAACGAGCAGATCCGCATCACTCCGATCCGGGTCATCTCCGCCGAGGGCGGCCAGCTCGGCATCATCCCGACCGAGGAGGCTCTCTCCATCGCGCGGGAGTCGGGGCTGGATCTGGTGGAGGTGGCGCCTAACGAGAAGCCGCCGGTCTGCCGGATCATGGACTTCGGCAAGTTCAAGTACCAGCAGAAGAAGAAGCAGCACAAGACCCACGTCCATCACACGAAGATCAAGGAGATCCGCCTGCGGCCCAAGACGGGCGAGCACGACATCGAGTTCAAGGTGAACCAGGCCAAGGGGTTCCTGCAGCACAAGGACAAGGTGATCGTGTCGGTCGTGTTTCGCGGCAGAGAACTCGCCCACATCGACGAGGGTCAGCGGGTCATGAAGAACATCCTGGTACAACTCGATCCGGTGGGGAAAGTCGATTCCCCGCCGCAGCAAATGGGCCGCCGGCTGGTGTGCACGCTGTCGCCCAAGTAATATTTCCAATCGCCCAAGCAAACGAAGCAAGGAGTTTCCCGTGCCGAAGCAGAAGACCCACAAGGGCGTCAAAAAGCGTTTCCGGATCACCGCCCGTGGCAAGGTGAAGCACCGCCGCGCCGGCACGAGCCACCTGCAGGTCCGGCTCACAGCCAAGCGGAAGCGGGAGCTTCGCGGCACGGGTGTGCTCGCCAAGGTCGATACGCCGAAGATCATCGAGGCGCTCGGCGCCTACAGTTATTAGGCCGCTGGGAAAGCGGTCGGCCTTGCATTCTGCCGCGGTTGAGCGACATTAAAGGGCTTCCACGATCCAAGAAGGTAGAGAGTCATGCGTACGAAAAATGTCGTCCCGCGTCTGCGTGCCAAGAAGCGTCTCTTCAAGCGGGTGAAGGGCTCCGTTGGCGGCCGTCGCCGGCTGCTGCGGACGGCGAAGGAATCGATCATCCGCGCGGGTGTCTATGCCCGCCGCGACCGCCGCCGCAAGAAGCGCGACTTCCGTCGCCTGTGGATCGTGCGAATCAACGCCGCGGTCCGTGAGCGGGGCATCCGCTACAGCCAATTCATCGCCGGCCTCGAGAAGATCGGCTCCGATCTCGACCGGCGCACGCTGGCCGAAATGGCCGTCGTCGATCCCACCGGCTTCGATGCCGTCGTGGAGCAGGTCCGCAAGGCCCTCGGCCTGCCGGAGCCGGCCGCGGTCGCGTAAGGCAGTGGCAACCGTTTCGCTGGAAGCGTTCACGGCCGAACTGGACCGCCTGAGGGCCGACGCCACGTCCGCGCTCGATGCGGCTGGCGACGAGGCGACGCTCGAGCAGGCGAGGGTCGAGTTTCTCGGGGCGAAGAGCGGCCGACTGAAGGCGATCCAAAAGCTTCTCGGCGGCCTGGCGGCCGACGATCGCCCCGCCGGTGGCCGGCACTTCAACGACGCCAAGCAGGCGATCACGTCCGCGCTCGAGGCGGCGCAGGACCGCGTCGCCGGAAAGGTCGCGGAGGCCGAAGCCATCGATGTCACGCTCCCCGGCGATCCCGTCCGGTTGGGCCATCTGCACCCGATCACCCAGACGATCCGCCGCGTGCAGGAGATCATGGGGCGGCTGGGATTCGAGAGCGTCGACGGCCCCGAGGTCGAGGATCAGTGGCATAACTTCGAGGCGCTGGCGATCGGGGCGGAGCACCCGGCCCGCGATCCGCTCGACAACTTCTATCTCGCCGTGGCCCGGGCATCCGACCCGCTGCTCCTGCGGTCGCAGACCAGCACCGTGCAGATCCGCGTGATGGAAAAGCGGAAGCCGCCGCTGCGGATCGTGTCGCTCGGCCGCGTCTACCGGCCCGATACCGCCGACGCCACCCACTACCCGATGTTCCATCAGGTCGAAGGCCTCCTCGTGGAGCCGGGCACCACGATGGCGCACCTGAAGAGCGTTTTGCGGCTCTTTGCCTCGAGCTTCCTTGGCGGCGACGTGCATGTGCGGTTCCGGCCCTCGTTTTTCCCGTTCACCGAGCCGAGCGTCGAGGTCGACATGGAATGGGGCGGCCGTTGGATCGAGATGGGGGGCGCCGGCATGGTCGACCCGGCGGTGCTCGCGGCCGTGGGCTACGACCCAGATCAGGTCTCCGGCTTCGCCTTCGGGCTGGGTGTGGAGCGGATCGCCGCCCGCCGCTACGGCGTGGCCGATATCCGCGACTTCTACCGCAACGACGTGCGGTTCCTTCGGCAATTCTGACGCATGATCATCTCCACCAACTGGCTCGCCGATTACGTGCAGTTGCAGGCGCCGACCGACGCGCTCGTGGAGCGGCTGCTGATGTCGGGGCTCAATCACGAGTCGACGTCTGCGGTCGGCGGCGACACGGCCGTCGAGATCGAGGTGACGAGCAACCGCCCCGACTGCCTCGGCCATATCGGCGTGGCCCGCGAGGCCGCGGTGCTCTTCAGCCGTCCGCTCCACATCCCCGACCCACGTCCCCTGGAGGGCGGTCGCCGGGCGGCCGAGAGCGTGGCGGTGGAGATCCGCTCCCCGGACGTCTGCCCGTTCTACTCCGCGCGGGTCATCCGTGGCGTGAAGATCGGCCCCAGCCCGGCCTGGCTCGTCGAGCGGCTGGCGACGGTCGGCATCGAGAGCGTGAACAACGTCGTCGATGTCACCAACTACGTGATGCTCGAGTGCGGCCAGCCACTGCACGCGTTCGACCTCGCGAAGATCCGCGGAGGCAGGATCGTGGTCCGCCGCGCCGCCGCAGGAGAGCCGTTCACGGCGATCAACCATAAGACCTACCCGCTCACCGAGCAGATGTGCGTGATCGCCGACGCGGAGGGGCCCGTCGCGCTCGCCGGCGTGATGGGCGGCGCCGAGAGCGAGATCGGCGACGCGACGACCGACATCCTGCTCGAGTCTGCGCAGTTCGCCCCGCTCGCCGTGCGGGCCGCCGCCCGCGGGCTCGTGCTCGCGAGCCCCTCCTCCTATCGCTTCGAACGCACGCCCGATCCGGCCGCCGTGGATTGGGCGAGCCGCCGGGCCGCGGCGATGATTCTCGACCTCGCCGGTGGCACGCTCGAGAAGGACGCCGTCGAGGCCGGCTCACTCGCATGCGCGCCGGCCACGATCGAGCTGCGGCCGCACCGCGTCCGCGAGGTGCTCGGCATCGATATCGCGGCCGACAGGCAGCGCGCGATCCTCACCGGCCTGGGATTCGCCGAACTTGATCCGGGCGACAACGCCGCGGCGCCGTCACGCTGGCGGGCGCCGACGTGGCGCCGCGATGCCTGGAGGGAGATCGATCTCGTCGAGGAGATCGCCCGCATCGAGGGCTACGACCGCGTGCCCGAGAACTGGCCGATCACCGCGCGGCCGGTCGAGCTCTCGCCGCGCGAACAGTCGATCCGCGCGGCCTCGGCCGTGCTCGTCGGCGCTGGGCTCTGCGAGGCCATGACGCGGAGCGTCGTCGCCGCCGGGCTCGAGGCCATGCGGAGCCCCTGGGGCGACGCGGCCCCCCTCGTGATTTCCCCCGCGCTCGTGCGCGGCGCCGACCGCCTGCGGCGCACGCTCCTGCCAAGCCTGCTCGAGGCCCGCGTTGGCAATGTGGCCGTCGGCGCCCCGCACGGCGAGCTCTTCGAGATCGCCCGGGCTTACATCGCACGGCCGTCCGGCGCCGCTGCTGAGTCGCCGGTGGAAGAACCGCTGCTCGTGTCGCTCGTGACGGGGGGCGCGTTTGCAACTGCCAAGGGGCTCGCGGAGGCGGTGCTCACCCGGTTCGGCGTCTGCGCCAAGTTCCGTCCACTGGATCTCGACCTCTTCGCCCGCGGCCGTGCGGCCGAAATCGTCATCGACCAGCCGGGGCGGGCCCCGGAACGGATCGGTGTCGTCGGAGAGTTTGCGGCCCGGGCTCTCGAGGTGGCCGGGCTCGAAGGTGCCGTCGCCGGCGCCGAACTCCGGCTCGACAGGCTCGAATCGGCGCTCGCCGTCGAGAAGAAACTCCGCCGTCCGAGCGACTTCCCGGCCGTGGAGCGGGACGTGAATCTCGTGGTCGACGATTCGGTGTCGTGGGGCGATGTCGCAGTCGCGGTCGGCGAAGTTACCGGCGATCTGCTCGAGCAGTGCCGGCTCGTGCAGGTGTGGAAAGACGCGGAGCGGCTCGGCCCTGGAAAGAAGAGCATGGTGGTGTCACTCCGGCTACGGAGCTTCACGGGCACGCTCTCGAGCGAAGAGGCCAACCGCGTGGTGAGCGACGTCGTCGCCGCCTGTGGCAGCAAGGTCGGCGCCGTCCTCCGCCAGTAAGTAGACCGCTTCGTCCCGAAGCGGATCTGCTTCTCGTCCGCTTCATCGGGTATCAACTCGCCCAACCCGGCCCGGGGCTACCCGTACCCTCTCGGCGGACGTTCGCTACGGACATCCTGTCCTTCGCTCACTGCATGTCCGCTCGCTTCGGCATCCTGCCTGCGCTCGCTCCCATAGCCCGCGAGAAGGTACAGGCATCCCCGGGCCTCCCCGCGTTCCTTAATAAACCGTTGGAGGAGGCTTCGGGTGACCTGTACCCCGCTCGCCGGCGTTGCTGACAAGCGAAGGCAGGATGCCGAGAGCGCAGTCAGCATCGAGCGAGCGAAGGGCATGCGGGCACCGATCCGCGTTAGCGGATTGGTCGTACGAAGCGAGCGTCCGGCGACGGGGTACGGGTCACCCGAAGCCGGGGCGGGCGAGTTGATGGCGGATAAGAGGCAGGAGATCCGCTTCGGGACGAAGCGGTCTACGGCCGGCCAAAGCGGTGTACTCGCCGGGTTTTACCGATCCGCGTAGACCCGCGTGATCTCTTCCTTCGTGATCGGCGCGGGGTGGTCGTCGCTCGTCAACTGCACCTGCACACGTTGGTCGCCTTCGCGGTGGCCGCGGACGCGGATCCGGAAGACGGCCTCCTCGGCCGGGGCGAGTTTGGCGAGCGGCTCGAAGCCGACGGTGAGGTTTTCGATTCGGTGCGCGGCCGGTCCCTTCGCTTCGACCGGCTCGAGCTCGCCGAGCAGCGTGGCCGTGAGCCGCACGCCGCTGGCCGCCTTCGTGCCCTGGTTCCTCACGCGGACGACGTATTCCGTGAGCCCGCCGACCTCGATCGGATCCTCGCTGTCGGTGACCTCGAAGAAGATGGCTGCCAGCCCCTCGACCTCGATCGTGTTGGCGACCTGGTCCGAGAGACCGTCGGCCGAGCGCGAGGCGGTCACGATCTTCTGCGACCCGAGCTCGATCGGCATCACCACGAGTTCCACCGTGCCGATTTCGCCCGCGGGGAGTTCCTCGAGGTTCCAGAGCACGCGATGGCCGCGCTCGTCGTAAAAGCCGGCGTTGTTGGCCCGCACGAACTTCATGCCGGCGGGCAACTGGGTGGCGAGTTCGACCGACTTTGCCGGTGCCGTGCCAGTATTGGCCATCGAGATTTTGCAGGTGGCGGGCCGCTGCAGGTAGCGGCGGGCCGGCATCTCGGCGGCGAGTTCGAGCGTCGGGGCCGTCACCTCGATCTTGAGCATGTGCTCCACCTCGATCTGGCCGTCGGCGCGGCCGACGAGCCGGATCGTGTGCACGCCCGGGCCGGTCGAGCCGAGCGAGAGGTCGATCGTGCGCGAGCCGCCGGGTTGCAACTGGCCGACGTCGAACTCGAGTTCGCGGCCGGCGCGATGGCTGAGCTGGTCGGGCAGCGCGCCTTCGAGCACGACGCCCGTGGCGATGCCCGTGCCGGGGTTGCTGATCTTGATCGACACGCTGACGTCGCGGCCGATGAGAACGGGCTTCGGGTCGGTGGCCTCGATCAGGAGCGCGGGCTTCGTGGCCCGCGACCGGACTGAGGCGTCGGCGCGGAAGGTGACACTCGCCACGCTTCCCACGTCGCCCTCGGTCGTGGGCATCACTTCCATCGCGACGCGGGCCTGGCCGCCGGGCGTCAGCGAGCCGAGCATCCAGACAAGGTCGCCGCTCGAGCCGCCGGCCGCCGGATTGCCCGGGCTGGCAGGAGGGGTCGTGGCGATGAGCGTGGTGCCGACGGGGACGGAATCGCGGAGGAGGCAGTCGTGTGCCGTCGCGCTGCCGACGTTCCGCACGATGATCTCGTAGCGGGCCGCCTTGCCCACCTGCACCTCCCGCGGACCGCGCTTCTCGACGCTGAGCTGCGGCGTCTGCACGCCCTCGAGTTGCATGGGGCCCGGACGGCCTTGGCCGGTGGAACCGCTGCCGGCGACGGACGTGGCTGGGCCGTCGCCGCCTGGCTGGGAGGCTAGGGGATTGGCCGTGAGCGGTGGCGCGGCGGCGAATGGAACGGCCGCGGAATCGCCACGCAGCGGATTGCCGCCGACGCTCGCCGTGGGAAGCAGCGCGGCGGCAGCGCCTGCGGTCGGCTGATGGGGGATCGGTGCCTCGGGGTCGCTTGCCGGATCAGCGGGAGGAAACGAGGCCGGGGGATCGATATCGCGAGAGGAGAAGTCATTGGCCCGGGGCGTCGGGCTTGCCGGTGCTGGCACCGGTGCTGGCGGCGGCGCGAAGACATCTTGCGGACGGGGGACGGTGGTCGCTGGCTGGGCGAGATCGCCGGTGTCCTCGGGAAGCGGTTCGTCGGAGACATCGGCCGGAGGCGGGGCCGGCTGATCGGCCGGCTCGGCTTCGTTCTCATCCGCTCGCGGTGATTCGAGTGTCGCGGGGGTTGTGTCGAGCGATGCCGTCGTCTCTGGATCACTTGGCGGCTGGGACTCGACCGGTTCATCAGCGGGCGTCTCGGCGTTGGCTGGCGATACCGGGAGGGCCTCGGCGCCATCGAATCGCGAGTAACGCGACGCGCGGCCGTCGGCGGCAACGACTCCATCCGGTCGGTCGAGCGACGTGGGCTGGACCGCGTAGCGGTCGCCTTGCGGAGGCGCAGCGGGCGCAACAGGGCTGGCGACGGTCAATGCGTCAGGCGCGTCGATGGAATCGGCCACGGCAGCGACGGGCGATTCAAGGGCCGCCTCGGTTGCATCCGGACCGGCCGAGCGGCCAAGGCCGATCGCCCACACGGCGGCGAATCCGGCGCAGCCGCTGGCAACCGCGCCGAGCACGAGGGGCAGACTGGATCGCTTCTGGGGAACGACGAGAGCCTGGCGGGAGGGTCTGTCGGACATCGCTCAATCCTCGGCAGTGAGAGTGCGTCGCGCATCGCCGCGGATGGGCCACGGCGGACGGCGCGGTGGGAAGCCGGGAGGGGAAGTAGCAGAACGGATGGCCCCGGGAGAAGGTCAGCCGTGGCAGAGAGCGGGCGGGGGGCTGATTCAGGCAGGTGCGAGAATCTGGCGAAGATGGAAGTGGAACTTGCCCAGCTTGCCGCCGTAGTTGCCGGCCGAAATCGCGACGACATCAGGTGCCGCTGCCGCGCGGATGCCCGCCTCCATGCCCGCGGCAACCGCCGCCTCGTCCACGCCGTCGATCACGATTTCGAGGCCGCAGACGGCGCCGTCGAGGAGCTGCGATTCCACGCGGCCGGCGAGAGACGGACAGAAAGCATCGTTCGTCGAGGCCTTGAGGCCTTCGTAGCGAGAGCCGACCTTGCTGCCCGATCGGACGACGCCGCCCGGAAATGGCGCGATCGTGCCGGGCACCGTCGCGATGGCCTCCACGGCCCGCCGGGCAGCGGCGAGCGCACCCTCGAGCGACCGCGATTGCAGGATGAAGTTGCCGCCGCCCACGCCCTTCTCCACACCCACCGATTCCTCGACCAGGAATTCCCCGTCCATCACCGGCACCCGCCAATAACGGCGTCCATCCACCAGCTTCGTCTTCTCGAAGCCGTCGCCGAAATAGCGGATGTGGGAGCCGAGCGGCGCCCGCTCCGTACTCTCCGGCAGCCCGTCGAAGACGCTCGCCGTGGGGCAGGTCAGCAGGCACTGGGCCGTGCGGTTGGCCACCGCCTTCGCCACGCCCTCGGCGGAAAACCCGAAGGCCAGCACCGTCGCGCCGGGGCGACCATCCGGGGTGGCGTCGGGAGGCAGGCGGCGGTCGACACCGATCTCGGCATCGCAGCCGATCACGCTGGTCCCGTAGCCACAGGCTGCCCGCAGGGCCGCGTCGAGCCAGTGGTCATCGTGGGCCGTCACCACGAGCCGGATGAACCGCAGCCGAAAAGCCTCGGCGAACGTGTCGACGATCTGTGTGGAACCGATGAGCACGCGGGCATCCTCGTAAACGGGTGCTTCGTCGCCGATTGTCCGGGATTTCATGTTCTCGCAGAACGGCGATTTCGCATATGTTACGGATTCCAGCATCCGGTCACCAAGCACCGGTCACCACGCAAAGGATTTCCACGATGGTTGCCCCGCGTCTCCACCACCGCCTGACCAGCTTGTCCGTCGCGATCAGTTTGTTCGTCGTGCTCGCCGCCGCGACGCTCGCGCCGCCCGTCCGAGGCGAGGATGCGACGGCCGGAGGCATCTCGATGGTGCCGCAGGACGCGGCTTTCATGTCTGCCACGTTGCGGCTTCGCGAGCAGTACGACCTGCTCGTCAACAGCAACGCGTTCAAGGCGGTGCGCGAGATTCCTGCCGTCCAGCGCGCGATCGAAAGTTACGAGGAGCAGAAGACGCAGCCCGGCAGCCCGCTCTCGACGCTCGCCACGTTCATGGAGCTGCCGGAGAACCAGCAGGCTCTCGAGGTGCTCGAAGACATGGTCGCCAACGACACCTTCGTCTACGGCGAGCCATCGTGCATCGCGTTCCTCGAGTTGTTGACCAAGCTGCAGCAGGCGCAGCAGGCGGCGAACATCCTGGAGATGGCCCGCGGCGGCAGTTCGCTCGGCGGCATCGACTTCGACGCGATCAACGGCCTCGACGGCATCGAGATCGACGAACTTCAGGACGAGGATGAGGACGAGGACGACGGAGCCGCCGCCCCGAGAAAACTCCGCGTGAGGCCGGCGAGGTTTCAGGCCCTGGAGGAGGATCTCTCGTCCGACGAACTCGCTGGCAGGCTCGTCCTGCAGGCGCTCGCCGAGAACGTCGACAAGATCGTCGTGCCGGACGTCGTCTGGGGCTTCAAGACATCGAAGCGGGCCGCGGCAGAGGGGCAGCTCAAGCGGATCGAGGTGCTCATCAAGCTCATGGCGCAGCAAAACCCCGCCCTCGCCGAGTCGCTCAAGCGTCGCAAGTTGGCCGGTGGCGAAGTGGTGACGTTCACGGTCGACGGCGCGACGCTTCCGTGGGAGGAACTGGTCCGCGATGCCACCGAGGGAATGGACGGCGAGGCGCTCGAGAAGGTGCGAAAGCGGCTCCGTGAGCTCGATCTCGTCATCGCTCTCGGCGTCATCGGCGACTACGTGATCCTCTCGGTCGGCGACTCCGACGACCATCTCGAGAAGCTGTTCAAGCCGGGCGCGTCCGACGGCCTCTTCGGCACGAAGCCGCTCGAGCCACTCCGTGCCGAAAAATCCAAGCGGATCACCGGCATCAACTACATCAGCGAGCCGCTCGCCAAGGCGATCGCTCCGTCGGCGGCCGATATCGAGCAGCTCGCGCAGCTCGCCGATCAGATCGAGACCGCGGCCGACCTGCCGGAGGGTTTCGCCGAGGAGGCGAGGCAATCCCTCGCCAAGGCCGCCGCGGGCTACAAGAAGCGGCTCCCGATCCCCGGTCCGTGGATGTCGTACTCGTTCCTGACGGAGCAGGGCTACGAGGGCTATGCCTGGAACTGGGCGAAGAATCTGCCGATCGACGGCTCGAAGCGGCTGGAACTGCTCGAGCACGCCGGCGGCGCTCCGCTGGGCGCCGTCGTGTTTCGTGCGAAGAACGACCCCTCGCAGCTCGACGACATCGTGTCGTGGGCCGACATGGGCTGGGGATTCTTCAGCAAATACCTGCTTGCGAAGCAGGGCGACAAGGCCCGCGAGATGGTCGAGGAGATCGACGAGCACCTGGTGCCGCTCGGTAAGAAATTCGTGGGCATCCTGCGGATGAAGATCCTGCCCGCGGCCGCCGACGGCCAGATCGGCCTCGTGCTCGACGCGAAGGGCCGCACGAAGCGGCCGCAGGCGTCGCTGCCCGAAGCGGTGGAGCCGCTGCCGCTCGTCGAGCCGGCGGTCGTGCTCGGCCTCGACGACGCGAAGCTCTTCCGCGAGGGTCTCAGCGACATCTTCGCCCTCACCGACGAGCTCGTCGATGCGGTTCGTGAGATCAGCCCCAACGGGGTGCCGGCCGATTACCGGATCCCCGATCCCGAGAAGGCGAAGCTCGACAAGGGCTCGGTCTGGTCGTGGAAGCTCGAGAAGAGCGGGATCGACGAACAGGTGCGGCCGGCGATCGCCGTGGGGGACGACGTGGCGGTGTTTTCGCTCGTGCCGAAGCAGGCCGGACGGCTGCTCGCCCAGAGTCGGCTCGAGACGGGCTCGCAGCTCTCGAAGTTCGATGAGCCGCTGGCCGGAGCCGCCGCGCTCGACTTCGCTGGTGTGGTGGACGCGATCCAGCCGTGGATCGTCTATCTCACGCGGTATGGCTGCGTGCAGCAAAAAGAGGGGAGCGTCGATGCCGATGCCGACCTGACCGCCGACGTGGAGACCGAACAGGCCCGCGAGGCGCTCAAGGCGACGACGGTCGTCTGCGAGGCCATCAAGTCGTTGCGGGCCGCCGTGGCCGAGGTGGCGACCACCCCCGACGCCACGGTGACGCACTGGCGGAACGTGATCCGGGACATGCCGGCCAAGTAGGGCCGGCACGCGAAAAACGGCTCGCGGCAGCAATCAGCCGCGTTTCCCAACTCAATCATCCCGTCGGAGGAACGCCACGCGGGTGAACGCAGACGCTTCCGACATCGCCGGGCTGGGAAGTCTCACCGATGAGGAGCTCGCCGCGCAGGCGGCGCGGGAAGGCTCGGACGGCGCGGCCTTCACCGCGCTCATGGACCGCTACCGTGAAAAGGTATGGCGGGTCTGTTGGCGGCTGATGGGCAGCGAGCACGACGCCGAGGATGCGGCACAGGAGGTGTTTGTCCGCCTCTTTTTCGACCGCGGGAAATATGCCGGGCGATCGACCTACTCCACGTGGCTGCACGGCCTGGCCATCCGCACCTGCCTGATGCTGCGGCGATCGCGGTCGCGGCGGCGTCGGCGCGAGGATGCGACTGATGACGAGCGGATCGAGACGCAGCCCGATGCGAAGCCCGAGGCCGCTGCGGCGGTCGACGCCAGCCACGACATCCGCACGCTGCTCGAGGGGCTCGACGAGGAGGATCGGGCGCTGGTGCTCATGCGATTCGCGGAAAACCACGGATACGACGAGCTCGCCGAGATGTTCGGCACGACTTCCGGAGCCTGCCGGATGCGAGTCAGTCGGATTCGGGAGAAACTGGCGGCGAAGGCGGGCAGGCTCTTTGGTGAAACGGTCGATGCACAGGGCTGAGGCACGGCGATGAAGCAGGGGGACAACCACATGGATCCGTTCGAGCAGTTGGCCGAGACGAAGGTTCCGCCCGTGCCGGCGGTGAAGACTTTTACGGCCGGCGTCCGCCGGAAGCTCCACCCGCGTCTCCTCGTCCTGTACGTGCTCGAATTCGCGTTTGGCGCGACAACGTGGGCGATCGTCCACATGGCGGCGGCCCTCTCGGCCGCCGTCCGCTACACCCTCACGGGCCGCTGGCCCGACCGCGACCAGCGCCCCTGAGATTCCGCGGAAAAACAGGCCCAACAAATTTTTTGTGACACGGCGGGGTCGGCCGGCAACTCACTCTATGGCGACGGGAACAAGCCCGCCGCCACCGAAAAAACACTCGCTGGTGAGGTGCCGGCGAAGCAGGGGTTCGGGGTTCAGGATTCCAAGGGTTCGAAGGGGAGAAAGCGCAAATGTTCGCAGTAAACGAGTTCACGAAGGTGGGCCAGACGGCTGCTGAGACCGTGAATGTTTCGAAGCAGGCGCTCGTCGACAGTTTCACGCAGGCGTGGAGCCAGGTGATTCTCTTGGCGCCGAAGGTGGTGGCGATGGCGGTGGTGCTCGTGGTCGGCTACGTGGTCGCCCGCTGGGTGGCCGGCGTGATCACGGTGGTCAGCGAGAAGATCGGCCTGCAGACGGCCGCCGAGAAGAGCGGCCTCGCCAAGAGCATGAACGACGTGGGCATCCGTCGCGCGCTCCCGACGATCGTCGGCGGCCTCGTCTTCTGGCTCCTGATGTGCGTCTTCACGATGGCGGCGTTCAACATCCTCGGCCTCCAGAGCATCTCCGATGCGATGGGCGAGGTGGTGAACTACATCCCGCGGCTCCTCGTGGCGACGGTGGTGGTGGTGATCGGCCTCTTGGCCGCGACCTTCCTTCGCGGTGTCGTGGCGACCAGCGCCGACCGCGTGGGCCTGTCGTACGCCGAGTATCTCGCCGGCGGCTGCTACTGGGTGCTCTCGATCCTGACCTTCATCGCGGCCTTCAACCAGCTCGGCATCCAGTTTGCCCTGCTCGAGAAGCTGATCCTCATCGGGTCGGCCGGCCTCTCGGCCGGGTTCGCGCTGGCCTTCGGCCTCGGCGGCCGCGACGTGATGAGCGGGATCCTGTCGGGCTACTACGTCCGCCAGCGTCTCCAGGCGGGCGACACGGTGACCGTCGGCACGATCGAAGGCACGGTCCGCGAGGTCGGCCCGGTGGCGACGGTGATCGAGACGCGTGAGAATGGCCTCGTCCACCGGCACAGCGTGCCGAATGCCAAGATGCTTCAGGAGGCGGTGCGGTAAGACGGAACCGCAGGAGCATCATCCGGCAGTGCACTGAAGTCTGCCTGCCGTCAACAATCAGGCCCGCGGCGCGCAAGCGTCGCGGGCTGTTTGTTTTTGCGTCAACGCGCCCAATCCGGCTTCGGGGCTGCCTGTACCCTCTCGGCGGACGTTCGCTTCGGACATCCTGTCCTTCTTACACGGGAGGCTTCGGGCGACCCGTACCCCGCTCGCCGGTGTTGCTGACAAGCTACGGAAGCCCGCAGCGCAAGCAAGGTCCATCCGCTCCCCACTCCAACCAATGGCGCTCCTACCCGCCCCGCAAGAAACGCCCCAACTCTCCTCGCTCGCGCGTCGGGCTTCCGTTCCGCCCGTAGCGAGCGTCCGGCGACGGGGTACGGGTCGCCTGAAGCCGTATTGGGCGCGTCGAGGAATGGCAGGCTGAAGCCTACCCTACTGGCGGATCATGACCTGCGATCCGGGGCCGAGGATGTCGATGAGCTCCTCGAGGTCGCGGGGGGAGACGATCAGGCTCGCCTGCGGCGCCGAGTCGGCGACGACGGCGGGGTCTTCGGCCGCCTCGATCGTCAGGCCGTCGCCGAGCACGATCGACTTCGCGCCCGTAGGACTCACGAACGCGACCTGGGCCGCGGGGCCCGTCGGCGCCGACGACGGTGAGGAGGCTTCGCCGCGGCGGATGTCGACGACGGCGAGCGAGGCTCCGATGCGATCCTGGACGTGACGGCCGATCACCACGGGAAAATTGCCCGCATAGTTGCCCCCCACCTGGAGGCTGAGCCGCCGCCGCGACACGCTCACGACCGCGTCGAAAGGTCCGCGGAGAATCTTCAGGTGTTCGCCCGGCACGAGCCTCGAGGGGTCATCGACGCCGTTGATCTTGGCAAGCAGCTGCCACGGCACGGCGAACTGAGGGGCGAGCGATTGGAGCGTCTCGCCCTGCGCCACGACGTGGGGCGGCAGCAGGAGATCCTGCGCCGAGTAGATGACGGAGCCGGCGAGCTGACCGAGCAGATCCTCGAGCCGCTGGCTCTCTTCGGTGCTCAGCGATGGATCGTCATGCCAAACGGAGAGAGCGGCCAGCGCCTCGGCGTAGCGGCCACCGGCGAGCATGTCGTGGGCCTCCGACCAGGCGGTGGCGAACGCCGCCGAACCGGTCGCGGCGCCGGGCCCCGCGGCAGTCGCGGCCATTGCGGTAGGTGCTGCGGCGGCGATGGGAAGAGCGGAGGGGGGCGGTTCGATGGGGGCGGCTTGACCCGGCAAGGCCGCGTCCGCCACCGGCGGCGGTGCGGACTGTGCCGTCAGGAATGTTGGCGGCTGGTCGGGCGACGTGGCCAAAGGCGCGGCCGCAGCCACCGCAGCTACCGTAGCGGCCGCGGCGATGGGCGCTTGCAGCGGTGGTGGGCTGAAGGACGGCGGGGCGGGGCTCATGGGCGGAAGAGTTGGATCAATTGCTGTCGGCGGGGCCGCTGCGGCCGCTGCTGGCGGTGGATACGCTGCGGCCTGGGCGGCCGGGAGGTCGGCGATCGGAGGTGCCGCGACGACCGCTGGTGACGGCTGGCTCACAGGCGGGGCGGGGATTTCGACCGCTGGGGCCGACGGTGCGAATGCCGGCGCGTCCCCCGCCATTGCGGCCTGCGACGTGGCGGCCGGCGGCTGCCATGCCGGCCCGGCGTTGCCGGGACCCTTTTGCATGATCAAAAAGGCGCCGTAGAGGATCGTTCCCAGCAGGCCGAGGACGAGCAGAGGCTTCATTGCCTCCATGGTGTCAGACTCCCGTTCGCGACGGATCGGAGCCTTGGAACGGTGTGCCATGTCTGGCCTTTCAAGGGATGCGACGGTGTGCGAGAAGGCTGTGGGCCGCGGACCAAATGGGCGGGGATCCTAGATAACCCCTCCTTGCCGTGCCAGATCGCTTGCCGCCGGGAAAATAGCAGCGTTGCTGGCGCACCGGGGCCTCGGCGTGGGTCGTTCCGGAATCCCGCATCGCCTCGGGAGGGGGGCGGGCGTATATTCTGTGGCTGTTCAGAAACGGTCCCGAAGGAGCGCGGAATTCGGGAGGAGGAATCAAGATGCGTTCACGCGACGTGGACCAGGCGCGCATGCGGGATGTGGTGGCGGTGGTATTGGCAGGCGGCAAGGGCGCCAGGCTCGAGCCGCTCACCCGCGACCGCGCGAAGCCGGCCGTGCCATTCGGCGGTAGCTACCGGATCGTCGACTTCGCGCTGTCCAACTGCCTCAACAGCGGTCTGCGACAGGTGCTGCTGCTCACGCAGTACAAGGCGAGCAGCCTCGACCGCCACCTGAATCTTGGCTGGCACCGGTTCTTCTGCCGCGACCTCGGCGAACGCCTCGACGTGCTGCCGCCGCAGCAGCGCGTGGACGAAAACTGGTACCTCGGCACGGCCGACGCGGTGTATCAAAACATCTACTCGCTCGAGATGGCGGCACCGCGGCTCGTCCTCGTGCTGGCCGGCGACCACATCTACAAGATGAACTACCAGAAGCTCATCGACGCGCATGAGGAGAATGGCGCCGACGTGACGGTCGGCGCGCTTCCCGTGCCGCGGGCGGCGGCCCTGGAATTCGGAACGATGCAGGTCGACGCATCAGGCCGCGTTCGCAGCTTCCGCGAGAAGGTGGCCGATCCGCCGACGATTCCCGGCGACCCGGAGATGTGCCTGGCGTCGATGGGCATCTACTGCTTTTCCTGGCCGTTTTTGCTCGAGCAGTTGAAGCTCGACGCGGGCGAGCCGCAAAGCCGCCACGACTTCGGCCATGACCTGCTGCCATCGGTCATCGACACCCATGGCGTCTACGCCTTCCCGTTTCGAGACGAGAACCGCAAGCGCGATGCCTACTGGCGCGACGTCGGCACGGTCGACGCCTACTTCGCCGCCAATATGGATCTGGTGGGGGTCGATCCCGAGCTCAACATGTATGACGAGCACTGGCCGATCCGCACCCACCATCCGGCCTATCCGCCGCCGAAGTTCGTCTTCGCCGGCGAGGGGTACGACGCCCGCCGCGGCGAGGCGACCGACAGTCTCGTCTGCCCCGGCGCCATTCTCTCCGGCGGCCGCGCGACGCGGTCGATCATCGGGCCGGGCGTCCGGGTCAACAGCTTCGCGCGGATCGAGGAAAGCATTCTCTTCGAGGGCGTCGACATCGGCCGCCATGCGCAGGTTCGCCGGGCGATCATCGACAAGGGGGTGCGCGTGCCCCCCGGGATGACGATCGGCTTCGATCCCGAGCAGGATCTGGCTCGGGGGTTGACGGTTTCGCCACAGGGCGTGACCGTGGTGCCCAAGGGGCATCAGTTCGAGGATGCCCCGGTTCCCGCCTTCAGCCGCTAGCCACACGCGGCCCACCCATCCATGCCGAAGCGCAACCTGCTGCTTGTGTTCCTGACCACGGTCGTCTGCATCCTCGCCTGGATGGCCCGCGACCGTGGCCTGCACGGCCGTCAGTTCGGCGAGGTGATGGCGGCCATCGAGCGGCGGCATCTGGAGCCCGTGAATCCGGATTTGCTCTTCGGGGCCGCGATGGAGGGGGTGTTTTCAAAGCTCGACGAGCACTCGGCCTTCATTGTCGACGAAGAACGCGAGGCCCTCGACGCGGCGCTCGACCAGGAATTCGGCGGCGTGGGGCTCGAACTGGCCATCGACGACCGCGACGGCTCGGTCCTCGTCGAGAGCCCGATCCTCCATTCGCCGGCCTGGCGGGCCGGCATCGCGGCCGGCGAGCGGATCCTGGCGATCGACGGTATCTCCACCCGCGGCATGAAGCTCAAGGAGGCGGTGGCCGCGCTCCGCGGCCCCCCAGGCGCAGCGGTTTCGATCACCGTGGGCGATCAAGCTCGCGTGATTCCTCTCGAACGTGAGATCGTGAGGACGGAGAGCGTGCTCGGTGACCATCGCCGCCCCGATGGATCATGGGAATGGTTCGTCGAGGGCGAGCCCGGCATCGTTCACCTGCGGATCACGGCGTTCGGCGAGCACACGCTCGAGGATCTGGACCGGGCGATCGCCGCGATCGGCGCGGCACACGATCCGCGCGGCGTGATCCTCGACCTGCGCGGCAATCCGGGTGGCCTGCTCGCCGTGGCGGTCGAGGTGAGCGACCGTTTTCTCGACGAGGGGGTGATCGTGTCGACCCGCGGTCGCGAAGCCTCCTCGGGCGACCGCACGGCAGCCCTCGACGTCCGACGGGCGAAGGGGGGCAGTGTCTTCGCCGGAGTGCCGATGGCGGTGCTCGTGGACGGACTCACCGCGAGCGCCGGGGAGATCGTGGCCGCGGCGCTGCAGGACAACGGCCGCGCCACTGTCGTGGGGAGCCGTTCATTCGGCAAGGGCACGGTGCAGTCGATCGTGCCGCTCGCGGATGGCCGGAGCCTGCTCAAACTCACCACGAGCGAGTATCTGCGGCCGAGTCAGGCCAACATTCATCGCCGCGATGGGGACGCCGAGTGGGGCGTGTCGCCCGAGCCGCGGAACGAGATCAACCCGCCGGCGCAGACCCTCGAAACCGTGAAGGCATGGCGTGCGGCCCGCGACGTCGTGCCGTCGCCCAATGCCCCGGCCGCCGCGGAAGCAGCGGTCGAATCGGCCGCGGTGCTTCCCCGCCACGTCGATCCCGTCATTGCCCGCGCACTCGACGTGTTGAAGTAGACCGCTTCGTCCCGAAGCGGATCTCCCTGCTATCCGCCATCAACTCGCCCAATCCGGCTTCGGGCGACCCGTACCCCGTCGCCGGACGTTCGCTACGGACATCCTTGTCCTTCGCTCACTCGTATGCTGACAAGCTTCGCCATCCTGGCTGCGCTTGTCAGCATACGCCGGCTCCCGGGGTACGGGTCGCCCGAAGCCGGCCCTGGCTGTCTACGGGCCGATCTCGGCGGCGAGGAAAAAACTTCCGGCCACGCACACGAGGCCGGCCCTGCCGGCAAGTTGTTTCGCGATCTTGAGGGCGTCGCGGGGCGATGTGGCAACTCGGGGCTTCGGGAGCCCGGCGGCGGCGCAGGCGGTTGCGAGCCGCTCGACCGGCGCGGCGCGGGGATTCGTCGCATAGCGCGTGACGATGACATGGTCGAATCGACCCGCGGCGGCGGCGAGCATCTGCTCCAGTTGCTTGTCGGCGCTTGCGGCGAAGACGAGCACGCGGGGCGAGAATGCGTCGAGCGGGCCCGCGAGCGACTCGAGCAGCGCTTCCATCGAGGCCACGTTGTGGGCCGCATCGACCACGACGAGTGGCCTCTCCGAGAGAACCTGGACCCGCGCCGGCAGCAGCGTGTTGTGAAGCCCTGCGGCAATCGCGCGGGCCGGCAACCGGTAGCCGAGCGAGTCGAGCTTCTTCGCGGCGACGACGGCCAGCGCCGCATTCGCAGCCTGATGGATGCCCGGCATCCCGATGGCATACATGGCAGGCACTGGATCGCCCCCGGTCGGCTGGAACTCACCGGGCAGATCGACGACGACGGCCTGATCGCCGAGCGGACTCGAGCCGGCCCCGCCGCTGGAGACGTGCGTGGCGTGGAAGTCGCGGCCGAGCTGCAGGAGTGGCGCCCGGCGCCGGGCCGCCGTCGCGGCGATCACGCGGCGTGCCGCCGGGGCGGTCGCCCCGCTGATCACGGGAACGCCACGCTTGATGATGCCCGCCTTCTCCGCGGCGATCCTGCCGATCGTGGGGCCGAGAATGGCCATGTGGTCGAGGCTGATGCTCGTGATGACGCAGAGAACCGGTCGCGACACGTTCGTGGAATCGAGCCGGCCGCCGAGCCCGGTCTCGAGCACCGCGATATCGACCCGCTCGCGGACGAAGTGAAGCATCGCGACGGCGGTCATCACCTCGAACCAGGTCGGGCCGCGGCCGCCGCGGCGCTCGGCCGCCCGGTCCATCGCATCGACGGCCGGGATCACGGTGGCGAATGCCTCGACGAGTGCAGCCGCGGAAATCGGCCGGCCACGCACGCTGATCCGCTCCTCGATCGCGTGGACATGCGGCGAGAGATACGCGCCGACCTTGTGGCCGCCCGCGGCGAGGATCGCGGCGATCATCGCGACGGTCGAGCCCTTCCCCTTGGTCCCGGCGACATGCACCACCGGCAGCCGTTCCTGCGGTGAGCCGATCGCGGCCAGCAGCCGCCGCATCCGCGCCAGGCCGAACGCCCCCGTGGAACTCGCTGGCATGGCCCGCTCGTAATTGACGCGGCGCTCCAGCCAGGCGAGGGCCTCGGCCCGGGTAAGCCCCGCAGGATCTTTCCGCTTCGCTGTCATCTTGCTCAGGTTTCCAGGCCGTTCGTCGATGCCCGAGCGAGTGTATCGCGGCGGCGATTCCTCTGGGCAAAGCGGCCTTGACCCCCCGCGGCCGTTTCCAGACCCTCCCGCGTCGACCGCACTCCCTGAACCGCGTTCCCGCCATGCCTGCGCCATCATCGAGAGCATTTTCGCAGCCCGTCGTGCCGTGCCTGGCATGCGCGCTCGCCCTCATGCTGGCGACGCTCATGCCGCACCTGCAGGCCGCCGATCCGATCCCGACGCCGCTTGCCGAGCCCTTGCCGGAAGCGCTCGCGCCACCGGCGGCCGCGGCAGACGCCGCCCCCCCGGCCCTCTACGTGCCCGACCCGCTCGAAGCCGACGAGTTTGCCGGCCTTCCCCCCAGCGTCGTGCCGGAAACGTTCCCCAACTGGCCACGTTGGTTCGCCGGCGCCTCCGGCCTCGTGATGACCCGCACGCTCCCCACGGGAGTGCCGGTGATGCGGCCGTCCGGTGGAACCCAGCTCACGACGACCTCTGGAGGGCTCTCATGGCCCGGTGGCGTCGACCTCCATGTCGGCCGCTGGTTCGGTCCGCGGCAGCAGAATGCCATTGAGTTCATCTACTGGGGTGTGTTCGGCATGGGCTCGACCGATTCGGTCGCGGGCAGCGGCATCGTCGCGATTCCACAGGCCGCGGCCACGGTCGGCGGCACACCGGCCGTCAACTACCTCACGAACGCCACGGGGCAGGAGATCACGCGATCGGACCTCGTCAACGACATCGAGATCAACTGGCTCTATTCGCTGGGTGACCGCCCCGAGTTCGCGTCGGGCGATCCTTCGTCGCCCAGCCGCAGCGTCAACCTCATGTGGATCGCCGGCTTCAGGTTCTTCCAACTCGAGGACGTGCTCATGGCCAGCACCACTTCTGCGACGGCCGGTAGCCCGCTCGATTTCAACGTCGCCACCAACAACAACCTCTACGGCGGCCAGTTCGGCCTGAAATTCGACTGGCGATTCGCCAACCGTCTGCGGTTCAACGCCGTGCCGAAGTTCATGGTCGCCGGCAACTCGATCACCAACACCTCGACGCTCGGCACCGCGGCCGGCACGCCGGCCGTCTTCACCGCGTCGGGCGCTCCGGTGAACGTGCACTCGACACTCGGCGTCTTCTCCTGGCTCGGCTCGGTCGACACCGGAGTCGCCTGGGACGTGACCGACCGTTGGACACTCTCGATCGGCTACCGCGTGGTCGGCGTCAACAACATCGCCCAGGCGGACGGGCAGTGGCCGGGGAGCATCACGACCGCCGCCGATCTCTCCGGCATCACGGCTGGATCAAGCACGATCATCCACGGCGGCTTCGCGGGCTTCGAGGCGCGGTATTAGCCTTACTCGCCGAACCCGGCCCGGGGCTGCCTGTACCCTCTCGGCGGACGTTCGCCGCGGGCATCCTGCCTGCGCTCGCGAGCAATAGCCCGCGAGAGGGTACAGGCAGCCCCGGGCCTCGCCGCTTTTCCAGTAGGACAGGCTTCAGCCTGTCTGAGACAGGCTGAAGCCTGTCCTACTAG
>JBIIOK010000122.1:0-7277 GCA_044336985.1 Pirellulales bacterium
CTAGATCGGCGAGGCTTCGGGTGACCCGTACCCCGGGAGCCGGCGTATGCCGCCAAGCCACGAAAGCCCGCAGCGCAAGCAAGGTCCATCCGCTCTCCACTTCGAACAGTTACGCTCCCACCCGCCCCGCGAGAAACGCCTCCACTCTCCTCGCTCGCGCGTCGGGCTTCCGTAATGTCCGTAGCGAGCGTCCGGCGACGGGGTATGGGTCACCCGAAGCCGGCTTGGGCCAGTCGAGAAGCAGATCTGCTTCGGGACGAAGCGGTCTACGTGGCCGGGGCGACCTGGTCGATCTTGGCGGCCAGGATGAAGTCGTTCTCGGAGAGGCCGCCGATGGCGTGGGTGTAGATCTCCACCCATGCGTTGCGGTAGCCCTCGAGATGCAGGTCGGGATGGTGCTGTTCCCGCTCGGCAATTGCGCCCACGTTGTTGAGGAACTTGATCGCGTCGCGGAAGTTTTTGAACTTCCAGTCGCGGCGGATGCGGACGCCGTCGTGCGTCAGCCGCCAGCCCGGCAGGCTGGCGAGTTGCGCTTCCGCCTCGGCGAGCGAATACTTCGGCACGCCCCCTTCGCAGGGCATGCACTTCTTGGCAGTAAGATCACAGGCTTGTTGGGGAGTGTTCATGCTAGCGTGCGCAGTAGTCGATCGCGCGGGCGATCTCGCTCTTGAGGTCCTTTCGGGCGACGATCCGGTCGATGAAGCCGTGCTCGAGCAGGAATTCGCTCGTCTGGAATCCCTTCGGCAGTTCGACGCGGATCGTGGCCTTGATCGTACGCGGGCCGGCAAAGCCGATGAGGGCCCGGGGCTCCGCGAAGCAGAGATCGCCGAGTGAGGCGAAGCTCGCGGCTACGCCGCCCATCGTGGGATTCGTGAGCACCGAGATGAAGAGGCCGCCGGCCTGTGAATAGCGGGCGAGCGCCGCCGACACCTTCGCCATCTGCATGAGCGAGAGGATTCCCTCGTGCATCCGGGCGCCGCCGCCGGAGGCGCTGATGATGATCATCGGGAGATGCTCCGCCGTGGCCCGCTCGGTGAGCCGGGTGAGGCGTTCTCCCACCACGCTGCCCATGCTCCCCATGATGAACGATGAATCGGTCACGCCCACGGCCACGCGGCGGGCGCGGATCATGCCGGTGCCGGTGAGCGCGGCATCGCAGAGGCCGGTTCGCTTCTGCTCCGCCACGAGCCGCTCGGCATAGGGCTTCTTGTCCTTGAAGCCGAGCGGATCGGTGGGCCGAAGGCCGGTGTCCCACTCCTCGAACGTGCCGGCATCGAGCAATTGCTCGATCCGCTTCGCGGCCGACACATACCAGTGGAAGCCGCACTGCGGACAGACGTTGAGCAGTTCCTCCGCTTCCTTGCGGTAGATCGTCGCCTGGCAGCCGTCGCACTTGAGCCAGAGCCCCTCGGGCACGCCGCGTTTGGCCCTGGCGGGCGCGGTCGGCGAGGTGCCATTGGTGCTCGCGGCATTGCCGGGGGGCGCGGCGTGAGGACCGCTCGGCTTGGCTGTGGTGGGGCGTTCCATCGCGTGTTCCTTGACGACCGGCAGTGTAGCCCAGGGAGCCTGTGAAGACTGCGCCGGTCTTTGCGGGGGGAGCAAACGGAGCCGTCGGATCAGGAGCGAATTTTTTCGAGCACGGCCGGGGCCCGCCATTGGGCGGCCAGCGGGAGTTCGTTGACACACCGCTCGGCGGCGGCGCACGACCAAAGGTCGCCGATCGATTCCCCAGCCACGAGCCAACGGACGATCTGGTCGAGTGGCGGCGGCACGACCATCGCCACACGGCCGCCGGCATGCCGCTTGAGCAGTTTCACGAGCGCGTCTTCGACACGGCCGCAGGCGTCTTCGAGCAGTTCCCCTTCCGGAGGCGACACCGACCACGGGTTGTCCTGCCATTGCCGGTAGAGCCGCGGCTGTTTGCGGCGGATGTCGTCCACGAGCATTCCCTGCCAGAGGCCCTGGTCGAGATTGCCGAGCCCGGCCGCAGTGCGGGGACGCAGGCCGAGCGCCCGGCCGACGATCCGGGCTGTCTCCGCAGCGCAGGCGGTCGGGGCGGCATAGAGCGCGGAGATCGGTCGCGCTGCGGAAGCGGCGGCAAGATCAGCGGCGTCGCGCGCGGCGGCTGCGGCGCCTTCCCCACAGAGCGGGATGTCAAGCGTTCCGCGGATGCGGCCCTGCAGGTCGTAGTCGGTGGCTCCGGAACGGATCACGACGAGAAAATCGGCCATCAGGTGCTTGGACTCCGGGGTGAATGCAAACCCTCACGCGGCATCCCGCGCGAGCTGCTCCAGTTCGGTGATCGCCTGGGCATAGTTCTGGGATCGGATCACGGCGCTGCCGGCCACGATCAGTTCGGCGCCGGCGGCGGCCGCCGAGCCGATCGTCTCCGTCGAGATGCCGCCATCGACGCAGAGGCGGAACGCGCCGCCGCGTTGGCTGCGGATCGTCGCGAGTGCGGCGAGCTTTTCGAGGGCCACTGGGTCGAACCGCTGGCCGCCGTAGCCGGGCTCCACGCTCATCACGAGCACGCCGTCGCAGTGGTCGAGATAGGGCAGGGCCCGCTCGACGGGCGTGTTTGGGCTGATGGCCAGGTGGGCCTTCGGGCCGAGGGACGAGATCGCCTCGAGCGTGGCGCGGGGATCGGCACATCCCTCGAGATGAACGGTGAGGATGTCGGCGCCGGCCTTGGCGTAATCGGCGATGGACCGCTCCGGCTCCTCGATCATGAGGTGGACTTCCAGGGGCACCTTGGCCGCCCGCCGCGTCGCCTCGACGACGACGAGGCCATAGGTGAGCTGCGGGACGAACCGGCCGTCCATGACGTCGAGGTGCAGGGCCTGGGCCCCGGCCTCCTCCAGACGCTCCACCTCGCGGGCCAAATGGCCAAAATCGCACAGCAGCAGAGCCGGCAGGACCACGGGGCCGCGGACTTCCAGATGCCTGGCCAGCGGGTCGAAGGCGTGTCCTGCCGTCGGATTCACGTGTGTGTGCAGCATCGATTGGTGTCGGCGGGCAACGCTGCCCTTTCCCGGCGATCGGGATTCTACCAATCGCCGACGGAACACGGGACGGAATTCCTCCGGGAAGACCGCCGGGCCACTCCTTAAACGCCCTCTGCGGATAGACTTGCAGAGAGAGGCGTCGCACACATCGAGGCACCCATGCACGCTCGAAGCGAAGACAACGCAGGCAACGCGAATGCCGCCTCCTTCGAGGGGATGCTCCCGACTCGGCTGACCACCGCCGACCGGGATCAGATCGAACGCCGCACCCAGGAGATCGGTCGCGGCCTGCTCGAACGCTCGCTCGCGGAGCAGCCCTCGGCGATCTCGCCCGACTGGTGGGTTCAGCAGGCCGGGGAGTGGGCCACGCAGGACGAGGAACTGAAGGTCCGTCTGTTTCGGCTCATCGACTGCATGCCCATGCTCGACGACGCCTCCGCGATCGATCGCCACGTGCGGGAATACCTCGATGAGCCGCTCATCGAGCGGCTCTCGCAGCCGCTCAAGCTTGCCTTGCAAGCGGCCCGCAGCGGCATGCTCGCGCCCCTCACCGCGCGGGCGGTGCGGGCGGCCACGCTCGCGCAGGCAAGGCGATTCATTGCCGGCACGAATCCGCACGAGGCCGCGCAGGCCGCCCTCGCCGAACGGCGGCATCACCGCGGCTTCACGCTCGACCTGCTCGGCGAGGCGGTGACGAGTGAGGCCGAGGCCGATGCCTATGCCGCGGCCTACGCGCAGCTGCTCGAGACGTTGCCCGCCATCGCCGCGGGCTGGACTCCCGAGCCGCTCGTCGATGATGGACCGGATGGCCCGCTGCCGCGTGTGAACGTTTCGATCAAGCTCTCCGCGCTCGACAGCCAGTTCGACGCCATCGATCCCGCGGGCACTTCCGACCGAGTGCTCTCGCGGCTGCGGCCGCTCTGGCAGCTCGCCCGCCGGAATGGAGCGCAGGTGCACGTCGACATGGAAAGCCATGCCACGAAGGACCTCACGCTTGCGATCTTCCAGCGGATCGCCGACGAGGCGGAGTTTCGCGACTGGCCGCACTGCGGGGTCGTGGTGCAGGCCTATTTGCGGGAGGCGCCGCGGGATCTCGAACGGCTTGCCGCCTGGGCCGCCGCCCGTGGAACGCCCGTGTGGGTGCGGCTCGTGAAAGGCGCCTACTGGGATTACGAAACGGTGCATGCCCTGTCGTCCGGCTGGCCCGTGCCCGTCTGGCAGAAGAAGTGGCAGACCGATGCCTGCTACGAGGCGGCCACCACGTATCTCATCGAGCACGCCGACGTTTTGCGGCCGGCGCTCGGCAGCCACAACCTGCGGTCGCTCGCGCATGCGATGGCCGTCGCGGAGCATGTCGGCCTCGACCGCCGCACGCCCGAGATGCAGATGCTCTACGGCATGGGGGATCCCGAGAAGGAGGCGGTGACGGCCGCCGGCTGGCGGATGCGGGTCTACATGCCCTACGGGCAGCTCGTGCCCGGCATGGCCTATCTCGTGCGGCGGCTGCTCGAGAACTCTTCGAACGATTCGTTCCTGCGGGCGGGGTTCGTCAAGCACGTGCCGCCGGCGACGCTCCTGGCGCCGCCGCGTCCGCCCGCCCGCGAGGAGCAGCCACGGCAGGAGAAACCAGCGATGTCGGATGCGATCACGAGCCCCGAGCCGGCGCCGTTTTGCAACGAGCCGCTCACCGATTTCACGCTCGAATCTTCGCGGCGGGCGATGCAGGCGGCGGTGGAACGCATGCGCGCCGCGTGTGGCTCGCCCCGCGCGGCGCTCGTGCCGATCGTCATCGACGGTCGCCGCGAGGAGCCGGCCGACCGGTTCGAGCGACGCGACCCATCGGACCATGCGCGGCTCGTGGCGGAGGTCTGCGCCGCCGATGCGGCCACGGCCGTGCGGGCGATCGAGTCGGCGGCCCGCGGTCTCGCCGCCTGGCGGGCGCGCGGGTTCGCGGCCCGCGCGGAAATCCTGAGCAAGGCGGCGGCCATCATGCGCCGGCGTCGCTTCGACCTCGCGGCGCTCGAGGTCTTCGAAGTGGGCAAGACCTGGCGGGAAGCCGACGCCGACATCGCCGAGGCGATCGACTTCTGCGAATATTACGCGTGCGAGGCGGTGCGGCTCGGCGCGCCGCACTGGGTCGACGTGCCTGGCGAGGAGAATGCGACGACCTATTCGCCGCGCGGCGTGGCGGTCGTAATCGCGCCCTGGAATTTCCCGCTGGCGATTCTCTGCGGCATGACGACGGCGGCGCTCGTCACCGGCAACACGGTGGTGATGAAGCCGGCGGAGCAGTCTTCGCGCACGGGGTTCGTGCTCCACGAGATGCTGCTCGAGGCGGGCGTGCCGGCCGAGGCGCTGGCGTTTCTGCCCGGCCGCGGCGAGGTGGTGGGGCCGGCGCTCGTCGCACACCCCGAGACGGCGATCCTGGCGTTTACGGGCTCGCGGGCCGTGGGGCTCGCGATCAACACGCTCGCGGCGGAGACGGCCGGGAAGGGCGGCCGCGTGGTCAAGCGAGTGATCGCGGAGATGGGCGGAAAGAATGCGATCATCGTCGATGAGGATGCCGATCTCGACGAGGCGGTGGTGGCCGTCGTGCAGAGCGCGTTCGGCTTCCAGGGGCAAAAGTGCTCGGCCTGCTCGCGGGCTATCGTGCTCGACGGCGTGTACGAGACGTTCCTCGAACGGCTCGCGGGCGCCGTGAAGAGCCTCACGGTGGGGCCTGCGGATGAAGCGGGGACGCGGATCGGTCCGCTCGTTGACGAGGAGTCGCTTGCCCGCGTGCGGTCGTTCATCGAAACCGGACGGCGGGCGGGCCGCGAGGTGGCGACGATCGACGTCGGCCGCCTTGCTGACCGCGGCTGGTTCGTGGGGCCGCATGTCTTCGCCGACGTCGATCCGGTCGGGCCGCTCGGCCAGGAGGAGATCTTCGGCCCTGTGCTCGCCGTTTTCCGTGCCCGCGATTTCGAGCATGCGATCGCGATCGCCAACGGCACCGATTACGCGCTCACTGCCGGTGTCTTTTCCCGCAGCCCGGCCCGGCTCGCCCGCGCCCGCGAGGCGCTCGAGGCGGGCAACATCTATCTGAACCGCGGGATCACCGGCGCGCTGGTCTGCAGGCAGCCGTTCGGCGGTTATCGGATGTCGGGCATCGGCAGCAAGGCGGGCGGGCCCGACTACCTGCTGCAGTTCGTCGTGCCGCGCACCGTGACCGAAAACACGCTTCGCCGCGGGTTCGCGCCGGAGCGGCCCGCCGGTCACGGTCGCCGCATGTGAGTTTTGTGCGACGGCCGATACTGCTCACGAAATGCTAACAATCGACATTTAAACCTCTCGAAATTCTCGGCATTTTCTTTTTTCACGAGGAGCGCACGATGCGGAGCGGAATCGCTGGGGTGACGGGTGTGGCTGCCTGGATCGCGGGCTGGAGCGCGGGATGGATCGCGGCCTTTTCGATCGTGGCCGGCCTTGCTTCTCCGGCTTTCGCCCAAGCCGTCGCTGAACCGCCAGCGAAGCCGGCCGCCGCGGAGATCAAGCCGTATCAGAAGGTCGCGGGCGAGGTCTCCGGCACGCTCAAGTGCGTCGGCTCCGACACAATGAACAACCTCGTGGCCCACTGGGCCGAGGGCTTCAAAAAGTTTTATCCCAGCGTGCAGGAGGGGATCGAGGGCAAGGGGTCGGCCTCCGGTCCGCCGGCGCTCACGGAGGGCACGAGCACATTCGGCCCGATGAGCCGCGACTGGAAGCCCTCCGAGATCGACACCTTCAAAGAGAAGCACGGCTACGCGCCCACCGCGGTCCCCACCGCGATCGACATGCTCGCCGTCTTCGTCCACAAGGACAACCCGCTCGCCAGCCTCTCGCTCCAGCAGGTCGATGCGATCTTTTCGAAGAATCGCAACGGCGGCGCGAAGGCGGATGTCCGCACCTGGGGTGATCTCGGCCTCGAGGGCGAGTGGAAGGACAAGCCGATCAGCCTCTACGGCCGCAACGCGTCGAGCGGCACGTATGGCTATTTCAAGGAGCACGCCCTCTTCAAGGGCGACTTCAAGCCGACGGTGAAGGAGCAGCCCGGCAGCTCCGCCGTGGTGCAGGCCGTGGCGAGCGACAAGTTTGGCATCGGCTACAGCGGCATCGGCTATGCCACCGCCGACGTGCGGGCCGTGCCGCTCGCCGCCAAGCCGAGCGGCTCCCCGATCCCGCCAGAGCCGAAATTCGCCTACAGCGGCGAGTACCCCCTTGCTCGGCAGCTCTTCATGAGCGTCAATTACAAGC